>CABIYO010000004.1:69264-99258 GCA_902362975.1 Caryophanales bacterium | reverse complement strand
GTCTCTATTTTCACGCGTTCCGTTGTGGTAAGATGGGTGTAGCTCATAGCGATTCCTCCGTCTGAATGTTTGTGTCGTAACTTCATTCTACACGAGGCCGTCGCTATGGGCTTTTTTGCGTTCACGTTCAGGTGTTGCACTTAATTTTATAATTCATCATACTTAAAAAATTCTCGATTACACAATAAAAAGGGCAGACCTCTTGCATTGAGGATATACTTATATCATAAGAACGAGTAGGAGAGGAGGGCGGAGATGCCGAAATACTCCATCAAGACCGTGGCGACCTTGACCGGCGTCAATCCGACGACGATTCGGGCTTGGGAACGTCGCTATCAGTTTATCGTGCCGAGCCGAACAGAATCCGGTCACCGCCTGTATTCAGATCAGGATGTCGAAAAAATCAAATGGGTCGTAGACAAGCAGAAAGACGGGCTTTCTGTCTCACAGGCCATTCAACAACTTCATCAAGCACCTGAGCCGGAACGGACAACGGCCAAATTGTACGATGAGGAGTTGAAAGACGGGCTACTCCATGCGTTGCTCTCATTTGATGAACGGACAGCTCATGATTTGATCAACCGTGCGTTTAATACGTTCAGTTTTGAAAAAGTGACAAAGGATGTAATTGGACCACTGCTCGTGGAAATCGGTTCACGATGGGAGAATGGATCGATTACCATCGCCCACGAGCATTTCGCCACGGCATTTTTACGAGCGCGGCTTTCGACACTGTCCCTTCAAATGCCAATGAACCCCTTCCTGCCACGTATCACGTGTGTCTGTGCACCTGGGGAGATGCATGAGATCGGATTATTGTTTGTCACCCTCTATTTGCGTCAACATGGATACGACGCCATCTTTTTAGGAGCGGGTTTCCCGAAAGAAGATTTGAGTAAAGCGTTACATGATATCGACACTTCTTGTCTCATCTTCGCATGTACGCTGACTGAGCATATTCCGAATTTGTTAGAGGCGATGGATTATATTCAAAACGAGCATCCTGACTTAAGAATCGGTGCCGGTGGATATGCGGTCAGCCAGGCGAGAGGTCGATTCAATGGGTCATTTCTTGGCGACACTCCTGAAGAGTGGACAAAATGGTTATCAACTATTTGACATGGGATGAAAACGGGAGTAGCTTATTAGTAGGATTGACTATTCACTGGAGGTTTTCGATTGAGATTTGAAAAACAAACAAAAGAACATCTTCGTGTATATGTGACTGCGAATGAGCTCTCGTTACGTGGAATCGCCATCGATACGATCGTGGGGGAAAATGGTCAGCAGCTGTGGAAAGAACTACTTGAAACAGCAGAAAGTGAGTACGGATTTTCACCACAAGGAGCGGTTGATTTGAATGTGACAATGTTTCCTCGCGACGGACTCGTCATCGATGTTCAAAAAGGTGAAGCGATTGCTGAGCTCGATGTCGAACAGGTCGAGATTCGATTGACGATTGATGTGATCCATCATCTGATTTATCAATTCGATGATATTGAAGATGTGATCAACGCCTCGATTCGTCTGTTCCCGCATATACATGAAACCGAGCAAGGTGGGACGCTTTATCATTACAACGGTCGTTACTATCTTCACTTCGTTGAGGTGCTTCCTTCACAAGTGGAAGAACGACTCGCGGCCATTTTGTCCGAGTACGGCAAGACAACTACGGTCAGCCCGTACGTTATGATGGAATACGGAAAGACGATTCAAACTGAACAAGCCGTGAAAGAGCTGTACGATGCATTCGCATGAGTACGGCTTTTTTTACTTTTCTGTTCCTATTGTTTTTAGGATGTCCGTGTTATGATTAGACTTGAATTTTCAGTAGTTAGTTGAAGGAGAGATTGAAATGAAAGTCGCTGTTTTATATGGTGGAGTGTCAGGAGAACGAGAGGTATCCCTCACGAGCGGGCAAGGGATGATAGAAGCGTTGACGGAACGTGGTCATGAGGTCACGGCCATTGACTTTCATCCGGAACGTGCGAACGAGTTATTAACGCTGGATGTCGACGTCGTCGTCAGTGCGTTGCACGGGAAGTATGGTGAAGATGGTCGTGTGCAATCGTTATTAGAAATGGCTGGGATTCCTTACACGGGATCAGGTGTCTTGGCATCTGCACTGGCGATGGACAAGGCGAGAGCGAAGATCGTCTTCGCGGCATCCGGGATCCGAGTCGCGCGTGACGTCTTAATCGAGTCACGGGAATCGATCGATGCAAAAGTCGCTGAGTGGGGGATGGAATTCCCATGTGTCGTCAAACCAGCGCAGGAAGGATCGTCGAACGGTCTGACGATTGCCATGGACGAAGCGATGTTACGTGAAGGAATTGAAAAGGCGTTTGCTTGTGATTCAGCGGTACTTATTGAGCAGTACATCAGAGGGAAAGAACTGACAGTTCCCGTCATCGGGAACTTCGGGAAAGAAGAGGCTCTTCCTGTCATTGAAATTATTCCAAAAAATGAATTTTACGACTATGAATCGAAGTATACGGAAGGTGGTTCGATTCATGTCTGTCCGGCTGAAATCTCGGACGACTTGACAACAGAGGTTCAACAGGCGGCAGTCCTGGCGCATCGCGCGCTCGGTTGTTCAGGATATTCGCGCTCTGACTTCCTCGTTTCAGAAGAAGGAAAAGCCTACATTCTAGAGACGAATACGCTACCAGGCATGACGCCGCTTAGCCTGTTTCCGGATAGTGCCAAGACAGTCGGAATCTCGTACGGTGAGCTTTTGGAACGCTTTATCGAGCTCGCACTTGAGCGCGTAGCGAAGTAAGACATCTGGATTACGCTAACCGTTAAGAAAACGCTTTCATTATTTTTGAAAAGCCCTTTCAAATTGAACGCGTATCAGCTATACTTTTAAACGAATACGAGGTTAATTCTTGGGGGAGAATTGACAATTTAGGGGAGGAAACCTTCATGATTACGGATCAAGAAAAAGGTCATCAAAAACGAAAAAACATCTTGGAATCGACACAAGAGGTAATTCACGAAGCTTTAGATAAACTCGGCTATCCCGATGAGATGTACGAGTTATTAAAAGAACCGCTTCGCATGCTGACCGTTCGGATTCCTGTTCGCATGGACGATGGCTCAACGAAGATCTTCACAGGCTATCGCGCTCAACACAATGATGCGGTCGGACCGACTAAAGGGGGAATTCGGTTCCACCCGAGCGTAACGGAGGTAGAAGTCAAAGCATTATCAGTATGGATGAGTTTAAAAGCAGGAATCGTCGACTTGCCTTACGGTGGTGGGAAAGGAGGGATCGTCTGTGACCCACGCGAGATGAGTTTCCGTGAAATCGAACGCTTAAGTCGCGGATATGTCCGGGCCATCAGTCAAATTGTTGGACCGACAAAAGATATCCCGGCTCCGGACGTGTTCACAAACTCACAAATCATGGCATGGATGATGGATGAATACAGTCGTATCGATGAATTCAACTCACCTGGATTCATCACAGGAAAACCGCTCGTTCTTGGTGGGTCGCATGGTCGTGAGACAGCGACGGCAAAAGGCGTGGCCATTATGATTCGTGAAGCGGCACTCCGTCGCGGAATCGAATTGAAAGGTGCACGGGTCGTCGTCCAAGGATTCGGAAACGCGGGAAGTTTCCTTTCTAAATTCATGTACGATGCAGGAGCGAAAGTCATTGCAGTTAGTGACGCGTATGGAGCCATCCATGATGAGAACGGTCTCGATATCCCGTACTTGTTAGATCGTCGCGATTCATTCGGTACGATTTCGACATTGTTTAAAAATACGATCTCAAACAAAGAAATGTTAGAGCTTGATTGTGATATTTTGGTTCCGGCTGCGATTGAGAACCAAATTACAGAAGATAATGCGGATGCGATCAAAGCATCGATCGTGGTCGAGGCAGCTAACGGTCCAACGACGAACGAAGCAACGAAAATTTTGACTGAACGTGGAATTCTCCTCGTGCCTGACGTGTTGGCGTCAAGTGGTGGGGTTACAGTTTCATACTTCGAATGGGTACAAAACAACCAAGGTTACTATTGGACGGAAGAAGAAGTTGAGGAGAAACTTGAAAAAGTACTCGTTCACTCGTTCAATACGGTATACAATACATCTTCAGCCCGTAAAGTCGATATGCGTCTCGCCGCCTACATGGTCGGTGTACGCAAAATGGCGGAAGCCTCACGTTTCCGTGGGTGGGTCTAATCAAAAAAGTTCGGTCAACTTGAGTTGACCGAACTTTTTTATACGTTAATGCGATTCGCGATCGCATCGGCAATCGCCTTGCCGTGGAATCTACCGTTCTCAATGAAGATCTTGTTCGCATCGTTTCCGGCTGCGACCACGCCGGCGATGAAGAGGTGTTCGACATTTGTTTCGTACGTGTCCTCATCGTACGTCGGGACACCGCTCTCTTCATCAATCGCAATGCCTGCACTTTCGAACAGGTGGTGATCGGGCTGATAACCGGTCATCGCGAATACATGATCTGCATAGACATGCTTCTCTTCGCCATGTTGACGGTAGTAAACCCCATCATCGGTGATGCGTTCGATTGTCGCCTCAAACTCCATTCGAACTTTCTCATGACGGACGAGTGAGTCGAAGTTTGGGAGGACCCATGGTTTGACGGAAGGGCTATACGAATCCCCTCGATAGAGCACCGTCACATAGGCACCAGCCTTTTCGAGTTCGATTGCCGCATCGACAGCGGAGTTTTTCCCACCGATGATTGTGACGTGTTGTCGATAATAAGGGTGTGCCTCGTTGAAATAGTGATGGACGTGCGGCAACGTTTCGCCAGGCACGTCAAGTAGACGAGGTCGTCCATAATAGCCTGTTGCCAAAATCACATAGTCCGCTTCGCGAACGGTTTCGCCACGTCGTTCATGTCTAGATGTCACAACAAAGCGGTCATTCATTTTTTCGACCGATTCGACCGTTTCGAACGGGTAAACGTTTAAACCAGTACGTGTGACGACTTCTCGATAATAGACGAGTGCATCTTGACGACGTGGCTTCAAATCCTTACATATGAACGGAATGTCTCCGATTTCAAGCAGGCTCGCAGACGAGAAGAACGTTTGATGGGTCGGGTACCGATAGATGGCGTCGACGATGTTCCCACGCTCAATCACTGTACTAGAGACTCCAATCTTCTCCAGTTCGATGGCGGCCGAGAGACCACATGGGCCGGCACCTACAATAATTGCTTGTTTGTTCACTGAATATCACCTCTTTGCTCATTGTATGGAAGGGGGCGCAGTTGCGCAAGGTTATTGCTGAAAACTAAAACTATGTTCCAAGACTGATTGGGATGAGCCAGACTCGAGTTCAACGAGAAGTCGTAAACGAGCTTTTTGTGAATTCAATCCGTTTGAAAAAATGACACCCATCTCTTTCAGTTGTTTGCCACCCCCATCGTAACCGTAAACATCTTGAACGATTCCGTTGAAGCAACGGCTGACGATTACGACGGGAATCTCTTTGACTAAATGTTCGAGTGCGGATAAGAGGGACGGCGGAACATTCCCTTGTCCTAACACCTCGAGGACGAGTCCGTCGTATCCAAGCGTGATTACAGATTCGAGTAAATCCGGTTCCATGCCTGCGACGACTTTCAATACCGCTACACGTTTTGAGATGGACGGAATCATCTTCGGCTGTCTCGTCGCCGGTTGGCTATAGATGAGTACGTGGTCCTTTGTGACCATGCCTACGTTACCAAAGTGTACAGACTTGAATGTGTCGACTGAAGATGTATGCGTTTTAGTCACGTTGAATGCCGAATGGATTTCACCGTTGAAGACGACGAGCACACCTTTTCCACGAGCAGCTTCGCTCTTGGCGACGCGAAGTGCTGTGATCAAATTAAATTCCCCGTCCGAACCGACCTCGTTCGAGGAGCGCATCGCACCCGTCAACACGATTGGAACAGGAGAGCCGAGGGTGATTTGTAAGAAGTAAGCCGTCTCTTCTAATGTATCGGTACCGTGCGTGATGACGACCCCGTCATACGTGTCTTGTGTCAGTTCATGTTGGATGAACTGTGCCAATTCAAGCATTTTCTCTGGGGTCATGTGAGGTGACGGGATATTTGAAAAGTGTTTTGTCGTAATGTGAGCAATGTCCGTCGCTTTCGGAAGGGTGGCGTCGATTGGATTGACGTCGCTCGGTTCGACGTGTCCTGTGCCGGATTGTAACATGGCGATGGTACCGCCGGTGTGGATCAGTAATAAATGATTCATAAGTGACCTCCAAATTATTTTTATGAAGATTTCCATTTTCTAGGCGTTCTCTACTTTTTCTTTCAGACAATTCAGTGTATGCTAGGAAAAGAAAGGAGAGATGCATCATGATCGCAATCGCCTTGTCTGCGGTTGCACCTGGGCTCGCCCTTCTTTCCTACTTCTATCTGCGCCATGAGTTAGAGGCAGAACCGCTCGGATATGTGATTCGTTCTTTCGTGGCCGGAGCCGTTCTCGTGTTCCCGATTATGTTTATCCAATATGCGTTCGTAGAAGAGGGAGTGCTTACTGGACCGTTTTGGCAGGCATATGTTGCCACTGCCTTGCTTGAAGAGTTTTTTAAATGGTTTATGATTTATTATACAATATATATACATAAAGTCTTTGATGATTACTACGACGGGATTCTCTATGCGGTCGCCTGCTCATTAGGCTTTGCGACTTTAGAGAATTTTTTATACTTATGGGTGTACGATTCGTTAGAAATTGCGATTTGGCGAGCAATCCTGCCTGTGAGCGGGCACGCTTTATTCGCTGTCGTGATGGGGTACTGTTTGGGGCGAGCGAAGCATTCGGCACGCGAACGGCTCTGGCTGTTCATGGCGGTCTTTTCCGCGACCGTCATCCATGGAACGTTTGATTTCATTTTGATACTCGAACCGAATCAAAAGCTTCCTGCTGTGCTTTATATCGTCATATTATGGACCGTAGCACTTTTGCTCGTGCGAGCGGCCAACTTATCCAATCGTCGTCAATTTAAATAAAGGGGAAGAGTCAGAATGTTGAAAGAAGGTCAAGAATTGAGAATCGAAGTGGAAGGGCGTGCAGAGGGGAAAACGAAAATTGCGGCCATCACCGATCAAGTCGTATGGATTGAGTCACCAAGTGACGTGACGACGCTCAAAACGTTTTTTTTACACGAAGAGGAGGCCATGCGGGTCTTTTTCTTCCAAGGAGACAATCAGCTGTTCGCGTTCGATACGAAAGTCGTGAAGCGAATCAGTGATGCTCAAATGACATTACGTTATGCGTTCAAGTGGCCAGACGAGAAGAAAATCAAGCGGATTCAACGTCGTGAATATTTACGTGTTCCGGAAATGATTAACGTGACCGTTCTTGCAGCCGATGGGGAAAGTTTCGAATCGTTTGAAACGACATCCCTCGACATCTCGGCAGGTGGGATGAAAATCATCGCGAACCGTGCCCCGGTCGAAGTGAATGAATCCTTAGTTGTCGTATTTAGAATTGAAGACGAGAAAGGTTCACCTCAGCTTTTCCGTATAAAGAGCCGCCTTGTTCGCGTCCATAAGCAGGAAGTGAAGCAAGAACTCTCTTTGGCATTCGAAGATTTGACCCCTCGTGACCAAGAGACGATTTTGCGATACTGCTTCCGTGTTCAGCTTGAAGCGCGAAAGCGGACAGGGTCTGTATTTTCTTCAAGATAAAAAACTGATATGATGTTCTCGGGATTAATGACCGAGAGGAGGAGGGTATCGGAAACACTCGATACCCGTTTTGTATGAAAAAATCATTACAAATTGCTTTAGATGGACCGGCGGGTGCCGGGAAAAGTACGATTGCCAAGTCGCTTGCGAAACAATTAGGGTATGTGTACATCGATACAGGTGCAATCTATCGGGCCGTGACGTATCGCGCCTTGAACGAAGGGATTGCGCTCGAGGACGGACCTGCACTTGCTCAGATGATCGAGAACATGTCACTTCGTCTCGTCCCGTCTGAAGAGGGACAACGGGTATTTGACGGAGAGGAAGAGGTGACATCTGATATTCGCTCAAGTGAAGTGACGAATAACGTCAGTTTCGTCGCACGTCAACCTGAAGTGCGTGCTGCCTTGATGGACCTTCAACGTGATCTGGCTAAAGAAGGCGGTGTCGTCATGGACGGCCGCGATATCGGGACACATGTCTTGCCGAATGCAGACTTAAAAGTGTACATGACCGCTTCGGTCGAAGAACGTGCCCGTCGTCGCCATGAAGAAAATGTCTCGAAAGGCATCCCGAGCGACTATGAACAACTGATCGAAGAGATTGCGCTTCGTGACAAACGCGATTCGGAACGTGAGGTTGCACCTTTACGTCAAGCAGAGGATGCCCACTTCCTCGATACGACGACGTTATCCATTGAGGGAGTGGTTCAAGCGATTGAACGATTAATTGAAGAGGTGAAAGCATGAGTAAGCCATTGAACAATGGACCGTTCGGCATGTATCGATTGGCGAGAGCTGTCGTGAACGTCATTCAACGAGCTTCGTTTCGGGTCGAATTCATCGGACGGGAGAACGTTCCGATGGACGGGTCGATGCTCGTCTGTTCGAACCATCAGTCGAACTGGGATCCGGTGTTACTCGTCTGTGCGATTCCAAAACAGCGTCCTCTTCGCTTTTTTGCGAAGAAAGAACTTTTTAGTGTCCCGGTACTGAAGCACATCTTAAATCGGGCGGGTCAAATTCCGGTGTCTCGTGGGGAAGGTGACCGACAAGCACTTCGTGTCGTGCTTCAAAAGTTGAAAGAGGAGGAAGCCATCTCTATTTTTCCCGAAGGAACGCGTTCGAAAGACGGTACGCTCGGGAAAGCGCAAGCCGGTGTCGGATTCTTCGCGATGCGTTCGGATGCGCACATTTTACCGATTGCTATCATTGGAAAATATAAGTTTCGTGCGAAACTTCGTGTCGTCATCGGTAAGCCGATCGACTTGTCAGAACTGAAAGCACGCAAGGCGAGTGCACAAGAAGCGGCCGACTTGATCATGAATACGATTGCCGACCTCTACTTGAAGCACTCATTCACGAAGTGAAAAACGGATTGTGGAATTGAGGTTTAAACTTCTTTCAATAAAGGTACAATTTTCATAACGCCTTGACAAATCCTCGGAATTATAAGAGATTTATACTAGGTGTAGGCGCCTTTGGCGCTCCTTTTTGTACTCATCGTGAGGGGGTAGTGTTGGAATGGTCGAAGAAATGAAAGATATGCCTGATTTTGAAATTAATCGTGGTCAAATTGTGACCGGAACAGTCGTCAAAATCGAGGATAAGCAAGCGCTGATCGATATCGGTTATAAGACCGAAGCGATTTTGCCAATTAGCGAAGTATCAAGCATGCATCTAGACGATTTAAACGAATCACTCCAAGTGAACGACGAGATTCTTGTCAAAGTGAAAAAGGTCACGGATGAAGAAGTAGTCGTTTCGAAAAAAGACGTCGATGCCGAAGCAGCATGGGATCGTATCGTTGAAAAATTCAAATCGGGTGAAGTGTTTGAAGTGATGGTGAAAGATAAGGTCAAAGGTGGTCTTGTCGTCGATATTGGAATCCGTGGATTTATCCCTGCATCCCTTGTCGAAAGTCACTTCGTCGAAGACTTCTCATCATACTTGAATAACCCAATTACCGTAAAAGTCGTCGAGATTGACCGCGAAAAAAATCGCGTCATCTTGTCACATAAAGCAGTTGTCGAAGAAGAGATGAGCGCGAAGAAATCGGAAACGCTCGAATCGCTTGAAGTCGGACAAGTAATCGAAGGAACGGTCCAACGATTGACTGATTTTGGTGCATTCGTCGATATCGGTGGCGTGGACGGTCTCGTTCACATCTCGGAAATGGCCCATAGTCGTGTCGAGAAGCCGAGCGACGTCGTAACTGAAGGCGACCGTATCAAAGTGAAAGTACTCGGGCTTGACTTAGATAATGAAAAAGTAAAACTTTCCATCAAAGAGACGCAACCTGGTCCATGGGAAACCATCGAAGGGAAGATTCAACCGGGAGATGTCATCGAAGGAACCGTCAAACGCCTCGTGACGTTTGGCGCGTTCGTCGAAGTCGCACCACAAGTGGAAGGTTTGCTACACATCTCGCAAATTGCGAACCGTCACATCGCGACGCCGTCTGAAGTCTTGTCAGAAGGCCAAGAAGTGAAGGTGAAGGTGCTCGATGTTCATCTCGATGATAAGAAAATCTCATTGTCGATGCGTGCGCTCGAAACATCTGAACCGACTCGTCAAGATGATGAGCAAGCGTTGCTTGATGAATATAGCGACCAAGGAGGATTCTCTGTCTCGGAATTGACAGGTGATGATTCTTCGGACGACTCTAAATAAGATGATCGTTCAAGCGGGAGTCATGCTCCCGCTTCTTTTTGTATGGTCACTTAATTTTGCCTGTGATATGATAGGTAAGTTGCGTTTCGACATGATGAAATGATGAAATTTTGATAGAAAGTTAGTGAGGTGTTGTTATGGGAATTCCAGTAGTGGCCATCGTTGGCCGTCCGAATATCGGAAAATCCACAATTTTTAACCGTATCATCGGTGATCGTGTCTCGATCGTCGATGATAAACCGGGTGTCACACGGGACCGTATTTACGGCACAGGAGAGTGGCTCAACCGTAAGTTCCATTTAATCGATACAGGTGGAATCGAAGTAGGGGACGAGCCGTTGCTCGTTCAAATGCGTCATCAGGCAGAGCTCGCAATCGATGAAGCGGACGTCATCATCTTCATGGTGAATGGACGTGAAGGGATCACGGCGGCTGATGAAGAAGTCGCGAACTTGTTGTTCCGTTCGAACAAACCGATCGTCCTTGCCGTCAACAAAGTCGATAACTTTGAAATGCGAGATCTCATGTATGAGTTTTATTCTCTTGGATTTGGAGATCCGTTCCCAATCTCGGGTACACACGGGTTAGGACTCGGTGATTTACTCGACCGAGTATTCGAACTCGCTCCAGAAAAAGACGAGTACGAATACAACGACGACGTGATTCAGTTCTCGTTGATTGGTCGCCCGAACGTCGGGAAATCAAGCTTGACGAACTCAATCCTCGGTGAAGAGCGCGTCATCGTTTCAAACATTGCGGGTACGACTCGTGATGCGATTGATACACCGTTCACACGTGACGGGAAGGAGTATGTCATCATCGATACGGCAGGTATGCGTAAACGCGGGAAGGTATATGAATCAACAGAGCGCTACAGTGTCATGCGCGCACAAAAGGCGATTGAACGCTCGAACGTGGTTCTCGTCGTCCTCGACGGGGAAGAAGGAATCATCGAGCAAGACAAGCGTGTCGCTGGTCTCGCGCATGAAGCCGGGAAGGCGATTGTCATCGTCGTCAATAAATGGGATGCCGTCGAAAAAGATGATAAGACGATGAAGAAGATGGAAGAGAAGATTCGTCAAGAATTCTTATTCCTCGACTATGCGCCGGTTGTCTTCTTGTCAGCGCTCACGTCAAAACGCTTGCAGACATTGTTGCCTGTAATCAAACAAGTGGCTGAAACACATCGCCGTCGAATCTCGACGAGCGTATTGAACGATGTCATTGTCGATGCGGTTGCGATGAACCCGACACCGACGGATAAGGGACAACGATTGAAGATTAACTACGCAACTCAAGTGGCCATCGAGCCGCCGACCTTCGTCTTGTTCGTCAACGACCCTGAGTTGTTGCATTTTTCGTATAAACGTTATTTAGAGAATCAAATCCGTAAAGCATTTGACTTCACTGGGACACCGATTCACATCGTGGCTCGTCAGAAAAACTAATAACGGGGGTGCCACTTATGGCAAACGTAGCTGTCATCGGATCAGGGAGCTGGGGAACGGCCATCTCGCTCGTGTTAGCAGATAATGGCCATGATGTCCTGCTCTATGGACGTGAACAAGAACATGTGGATGAAATCAACTCGTCACATACGAACTCGTTTTATTTGAAAGATGCGCCATTACCTGAATCCATTCGTGCGACGACGAACTTGAAAGAGGCGTTAGACGGTCGGAGTATCGTCTTTCTCGTCGTCCCGAGTTCGGCGATTCGTCCTGTCTCGAAGGAATTGAACACCTTGTTGACGGAACCTGTCACCATCGTTCATGCCGCGAAAGGGATCGAACCGAAAACGCATAAACGTCTTTCAGAAATCATCGCCGAAGAAATCGAACCGGCTAAACGTCGGGCAATCGGTGTATTAACAGGACCGACTCATGCTGAAGAGGTTGCGGTTCGGAAACCGACTACCATCACAATCGCATGTGCTGACCTTGATGTCGCGGATGAAGTGCAGGAGCTCCTCACAAACGATCAGTTCCGCGTGTACTTGAATTCTGACGTCGTAGGAGCCGAGTATGGCGGAGCATTGAAAAATATCATCGCTCTAGCGGCAGGTATGACGGATGGACTCGGTTATGGGGATAATGCGAAAGCTGCCCTCATGACTCGTGGGATTGTAGAAATTGCGCGACTTGGCGTGAAGCTTGGAGCGAACCCGGCCTCATTCTCAGGATTGACAGGAATTGGAGACTTGATTGTGACAGCGACGTCACAACATAGCCGTAACTGGCGAGCCGGTAACGCCATTGGGCGTGGTGAAAAGTTAGAAGACGTTCTCGGAAACATGGGAATGGTCGTCGAGGGCGTCCGTGCCTGTGAAGCGGCCCACTCCCTTGCGAAAGAGGCGGGTGTGGAGATGCCGATTACGGAGGCGCTCTATAACGTATTGTTTGAAGGGAAAAGTCCTCATGATGAAGTGAAGAAATTGATGAGACGCCCACAAAAACACGAGATGGAACAAGTTTTCCATTTTGAAGAATAAACAGATTGAGAGAGGAACTGACGTTTTCGTTCAGTTCCTCGCTTTTTTTTGCTAAACTTGAATTCTGGAGAACATAGAGAAAGTAGGGGGATAGACGTGACACCGTCACTCATCAAAATGTGGATATCATTCGCAGGGATCGGGGCTTTCGCCATCGCTGCATTAATGGTCGCACTCAGTCATACGAAACTGAGCGGTTGGTTCGCTACGCTCGTCAGACTGATTGCCTTCATCATTTTCTTATTTGGGACTGTTATCATGATTTTTGTCGTCGTCTCAGGACCGACTGGAGGATAAATGTGATGAAAAAAAAGATTGTCGCTATCAGTTTGATTTTGACGACACTGTTAGCTGGATGTATGTTTCCTGATTCAGAACGGGCCAACAATATCCCGTATGAAGATCAGTTGAATACGGTACAAAGTGCGGTCGATGCCTATCGTGAGCAATCTGGGGTATTACCAATCAAAACAAAACCGGCGGAAACGCCTCTCATGGAGCGTTACCCAGTTGAATTCGCTCGTCTCGTGCCCGGTTATTTAGCGGACCCACCGGCGAATAGTTTCGAAGGTGGCGGGTTGTTCCAATATATCCTCGTCGATGTGGAGATGGAACCGACTGTGAAGTTGATTGACTTGCGTGTGTCTGAGCGGTTGCAGCAACTTCAAACAAACATCAACGCGTTTCGGGCAAAAGAAGGCAAGTTCCCATTTGACGGATCATTAGGTAAGAATCAGTTCACGATCGATTATGATAAAATCTTTGTCACGGAAGAGCCGTTCATTCCAAGTCCATATTCGGACCGTGAACTTCCAATCTATGTGGATGGCACGGGACAACTGTTTGTAGACTATCGAGAAGATGTGAAGGAAGCGCTTCAAAAGTCGAATGAGTCGCCGGTAATAGGCGAAGACATTCGTTATTTGCTCTATAAAGATGCTCCTTTCGCCCCAGCTTATTCTCAAGGATACACAATTGATGAACAAGGAGAGGTCGTGTTTTTAAACAAATGAACCTGTTTTGATAGTGAATGTCGCGAAATCATGCAAAAAATGTTGTCATATCAACGTTTGTACGATATGATTAATCCCGTAAACTCCCTGTGAGAGGAGGTGAATCGTGATGAACAAAACTGAATTGATCCAAGCTGTTACTGAGAAAGCCGATGTTTCTAAAAAAGAAGCAACGAAAATCGTAGAAGCTACGTTTGAATCAATCACTGAAGCACTCCAAAACGGTGAGAAAATTCAATTGATCGGTTTTGGTACTTTTGAAGTTCGTGAGCGTGCTGCCCGTAAAGGTCGTAATCCACGTACAAAAGAAGATATCGAAATCCCAGCGAGCAAAGTTCCTGCATTTAAAGCGGGTAAAGCGCTCAAGGATGCGGTCAAGTAATCTGCAATACATAAGTCGCCGAAAGGCGGCTTTTTTTGTTGGGTTTGCGAGTTCGAATGACGTGAATGTGACAAAAATGTGCTATACTATGTCAGAATGACAATGAAGTGGACGAGGGGGGATAGCATGGAACAGTTGACAAATGAATTCGTTGTCACAGACCTTGCTCGTCAAATCGAAACACGTATGAATCATCCCTATTTGACGAAACACGAGGTTGTACCAACCGTCGACATGTTATTGCTTCGTTGGATGGTTGAGATGATTGATTTGGAATCGATTGAGCATCGACAACTCGTGATGGCAACCTATTTCGCACACCAAGCGCTTGATTTACACGATCAAGTAAACAGCAGCCCGAACGGGTCTTTGGCACGCCAATTGAAAGTGCTCGCCGGAGACTTTGCTTCGGCTCAGTTTTATAAAATCTTGACGGACTTTCCATCATCATACAGTGATCGATTCGGTCAGTCTGTGCAGCGGGTCAATGCGGCGAAGTGCACCTTATTGCTTGAAAAGAACGTTTCAATGAACGTTTGGCTCGAAGCGAACGTCGGACTGATTCAAACACTTTCCGAACTGATTGAACAACCTTATTTGACAACGAGCGGGAAACGAATGATTGAAAAGAAAGCGACGGCGCTTAGACAAGACCAAAAAGAGCAACTTACGACGTTGCTCGCGCATGCGGTCGCTTAGAACGGAAAGGATGTTACGCGTTGCAACCGATAGAAAAAGAGCAAAAAGTATACGAAGTATTTCAGTCCATTTCTCCGAGCTACGATACGATGAACTCGATTATCAGCTTCCGACTTCATAAATGGTGGCGACGGACAACGATGAAAAAAATGAACGTCTTTCCGGGGGCTAAATGTTTAGACGTTTGTTGCGGGACTGCTGACTGGACGATTCAATTGGCAGATGCTGCAGGCAACACGGGTGTTGTGAAAGGACTCGATTTTTCAGAGAACATGTTAAAAGTGGGAGAGGAAAAGGTCAAATCTTGGCCGAATATCGAATTGCTTCATGGAAATGCGATGGCTCTTCCGTTTGGTGACAACTCCTTTGACTATGTCACAATCGGATTTGGACTCCGAAACGTTCCAGACTACATGACGGTCTTGCGTGAAATGCACCGCGTCTTGAAACCGGGTGGGACGGTCGTTTGTCTTGAAACGAGCCAACCGACAGCACCGGTCTTTAAAGAGTTGTATCGTTTTTACTTTGGAACGGTCATGCCGCTTTTCGGTAAGGTATTTGCCGGTTCATACGACCAATATAAATGGTTGCAGGAGTCGACCGATCAGTTCCCAGACCGTTTGACGCTCAAGCGGATGTTCGAAGATGCCGGGTTTGAACAAGTCGAAGTGAAGACATTCTCCGGAGGTGCATGTGCCATGCATCTAGGAAAGAAGTGGTGAATCATGTCTTTGAAGCGACTTTATCGTCATATGAACCGGGAGATTGATCAAATCGATCAATTCTTATCTACTCGAGTCAGGATGGACCACCCTGTCATTGAGTCGGCATCGCGTCAACTACTCGATGCCGGTGGCAAGCGCATCCGCCCCGCCTTCGTCTTACTGAGCGCCGGATTCGGTGAGACGAAAGATATCCGTTTGATAAAAGTTGCCTCAAGTCTTGAGTTGATTCATATGGCATCACTCGTGCATGACGATGTCATCGATGACGCGATGCTCCGTCGTGGCAAACCGACCGTGATGGAACGGTATGATGAAACAGTAGCGATGTATACAGGGAATACGTTATTCGGAGAAGCGATTCGTCTCGTATCCGAAATTGATTCACCAGAAGTGATGCGCATCATGGCAGATACGATGGAACGAATCTGTGTCGGTGAAATCAATCAAATCCAAGATCAATACGAGTGGGGACAATCACCGAAGCGCTATTTGGATCGGATTGCGCGAAAGACCGCTCTGTTGATTGAAACGAGTTGTGCGGCAGGAGCCATCATCTCTGGAGCGTCTCCACAAGTCGTGAGGCAGTTAAGCCTGTTTGGATATGACATCGGCATGGCTTTTCAAATGACGGATGACTTGCTCGATTTTACGGCTAAGAGTTTTCAACTCGGTAAGCCGGTCGGGGAAGATTTGAAGCACGGTCATAAAACGTTACCGCTCCTGTATTCATCTGAGGACCCTGACTTTTATGAACGTCTCCGTCAAGTGAACGCCTCGACGGATGCGGAAGTGACGAAATCTCTCGTCCGGGAAGTGCAACGAAACGGAACGTTAGAACGCAGTCAACGGACGATCGATCGTTACGTCAACCGTGCCATCCGCCGACTAGATGGTTTGCCGGATGTTCAAGACAAGCGTTCGTTAATTGAAATTGCGCTATATATTGGGAAACGTAAATGGTAAACGCCTATGTAACCTCTTTCAAAAATGTGCCGGACCGTGTACACTAAATACGTACATCGTACACATTTATAGACTTAGGGGGATTTGGGGAATGGAAAAGACATTTTTAATGGTTAAACCTGATGGGGTAAAACGTGGATTGATTGGGGAAATCCTCTCACGCTTCGAAAACAAAGGATATACGTTGAACCGTCTCGAAATGGTGACACCGTCAGTTGAGGTCGCAGAGGCACACTACGCAGAGCATAAAGAAAAGCCGTTCTTTGGTGAATTGGTTGAGTTTTTGACTTCTGGTCCTGTCGTTGCGATGGAATGGGAAGGGGAAGACATCGTGGCCGTCTCTCGTTTAATGATTGGGAAGACGAAGCCGGTAGATGCTCAACCAGGAACCATTCGCGGTGATTTTGCATCGACGATGTCACAAAACGTGATTCATGGTTCTGATAGTGTGGACAGTGCGGAACGTGAACTCTCACTTTGGTTCGCTGAAGTGGCTTCACACGTTTCATGACTTTTCGAGGGACGGGGAAACCTGTCCCTTTTTGATTCCCTATAAATTGCCTGAGGTCAGAAGAATGCGGAAATGAGAAAGAATTGAGGTTGAAATTGGTGATGAATGATTATGCCATCTTTGTAAAAAAGTTTTATATCAAGTCGGGTATTGACTTGAACTTATATAAAGAGGCGCAGATGAAGCGCCGTATGGTCGCACTACGTGAAAAGAAGGGGTATGCATCATTTTTGGAGTATTTGAAGGCGATGGATACAGATCGTCAACTTTACGAGGAGTTTCTCGACCGGATGACAATCAATGTGAGTGAATTTTATCGCAACCCGATTCGTTGGCAACAGCTTGAAGAGGACATTCTCCCGCATCTGATTCGCTCGAGTCAAGGGAAGCTTCGCGTATGGAGTGCTGCCTGTTCAACAGGAGAAGAGCCATACTCACTTGCCATGTTGTTATCGAAATATCTGGCCCCATCTCAATTTTCAATCATGGCCACGGACTTAGATGATGTCGTCATCGAAAAAGCGAAGCAAGGAAAGTATCATGAGCGGGCACTCATCGATTTACCGGAGGAGTTTCAGAAGCGCTACTTTACCCGTCGTGGCGACGACTATTATATTTCAGATGAAATCAAGCAACTCGTGACATTTAAGAAGCATAACTTGTTAGCGGATGTGTACGAACGTAACTTTGATTTGATTGTCTGTCGAAATGTCTTGATCTACTTCACTGAAGAAGCGAAAGAAAAGGTGTATACGTCATTCCAACGGGCGTTACGTCCAGGTGGGATACTATTTGTCGGTGGAACGGAACAAATTTTCCAACCGAAGCGTTATGGCTACGCAATGAAGCAAAGTTTCTTTTATGAAAAAATAGATGGATGAGGTGATCGGATGCGTTATTTGACAGCTGGTGAATCACATGGTCCCGGTCTGACGGCCATCATTGAAGGGGCCCCAGCCGGACTCGCGATCGATATTTCGCAAATCAATGCGGAGTTAAAAAAACGTCAATCTGGTTATGGAAGAGGGCGCCGCATGCAAATCGAGTCAGACCAAGTAGAAGTTCGTTCGGGAATACGACATGGCGTGACCACAGGTGCACCCATCACTTTTTGGATTGAGAATAAAGACCATACGCATTGGAAACACGTCATGCAGGCGGAACCGATTGAAAGCGACATCGAAGTGAAACGCCGCGTCTCTCGGCCGAGACCTGGACATGCTGACCTGGTCGGTGGGATGAAGTATGACCATCGAGACTTACGTGACGTATTGGAGCGCTCGAGCGCAAGGGAAACAGCGGCTCGTGTCGCGGTCGGAGCTTTCTGTAAGCAACTCCTTCAACAAGTCGGGGTGTCCCTCTTTAGTTATGTCAAAGTGATTGGTGGGGAACGAGCGGAGTCACGTACGTTCGATTCGCTTCAAGAAGCCCAAGCGGTCGTCGATGCCTCTCCGGTACGTACGTTAGATGAAGCGGCCGCCTTGCGAATGATGCGTCGCATCGATGAGGCCAAGGCAAATGGAGACTCGATCGGTGGGATCGTGTGTACAGAAGTACATGGAGTTGTACCGGGACTTGGCTCGTATGTGCAGTATGATCGTAAGCTGGATGCGAAAATCGCACAAGCGGTCATGAGTGTCAATGCATTTAAGGGTGTTGAATTCGGTGAAGGGTTTGAAATGGCATACCGTCCGGGCTCTGAAGTGATGGACCCAATCGCTTACGGGAATGATGGATATACGCGACTCAGTAACCATCTCGGTGGATTTGAAGGGGGCATGACGACCGGGATGCCAATCCTTTGTTCAGCCGTCATGAAACCCATTCCAACCCTCTATAAACCATTGCAATCGGTCGATATTGATACGAAAGAGGCATTTTTGGCTCAAATCGAGCGGAGCGACTCGTGCGCCGTGCCTGCCGCGTCACTCGTCGTTGAGGCAGTTATCGCATTTGAAATCGCGAAGGAAATGTGTGAGACGTTCGGGCACGACACGATGGAACGAATCAAACATCGGGTCGATGAGTATCGGGAGGAGTTACGAGTATGGTAACGATTTCAATCTCAGCATCATCCCCATACGACGTCGTCTTGGACAATCAGGATCGTTGGATCGATTCGGTTGATTGGTCAAGGTATTCGATGCTATGGGTCGTGACGGATACACATGTCGAGTCTCTTTACGGAGAGTCGTTCCGTTCTACGTTAAAACTGACCCATCCTCACGTCGTCTCGTCCGTCGTCGAAGCAGGTGATGCGTCGAAATCGCTATCTCAGCTCGAGCAGCTTGTCGCAGAAGGGTTGCGCCATGGATGTGACCGCCAGACGTTGATTGTTGCCTTTGGTGGTGGGATGATTGGCGACTTGGCTGGCTTTTTAGCAAGTGTCTATATGCGAGGCGTTCCATACATACAAGTGCCGACGACGATTTTGGCTCACGATTCGGCTGTCGGGGGCAAAGTGGCAGTCAATCACCCCCTTGCGAAAAATGCGATTGGTTCGTTCTATCAGCCATCAGGCGTTTATTACAACGTCACTCGACTGAACACCTTGTCCGTCCAGGAAGTGCGAAGTGGTCTCGGTGAGTTATTGAAACATGCGTACTTATCACGCTACGTCCTCGAATCTTCTTTCGAGGACGACTTGTTTTTAGACTTGGACGAGAACGAACCGTTGGATTGGGTGTCGTGGCTTGCTCGTGGGATTCGAGTGAAACAAGCCATTGTTGAGACGGACGAGCGAGAACAGGGCATTCGTGCTTGGCTCAACTTCGGGCATACGTTCGGTCATGCCCTTGAATCGGTGGAAGCCTATCGTATCCCACACGGGGAAGCAGTTTTACATGGGATGGTGTTCGCTTTCCTCGTGTCAGGAGATGAAGTTCGAGCGAAGCGATTGTTCAATTGGATGCGTTCAAATGACGTCACGCCAATCGATTGGCAACCATTCGACCGCTATGTCGAAAAAATGATTCGGGATAAAAAGAACCGTCACGGTGCAATTCGTTTTGTGTTACTTCGTGAAACGATCACCGTTGAGTCGGTACAGCTCGAACATCTTCAACAGACGTTTGAACAGATGAAAGGATGGTGGGAACGATGAGTTTAAACGGTTCTATCCGTGTACCGAGTGATAAATCTATCACACATCGGGCATTATTATTTGGGATGATGGCGAACGGGACGACGCACGTGCGGAATCCGCTCCTCGGTGCCGATTGTCGATCGACGCTCGAGGTGATTCGATCACTTGGAGCCGATGTGACAGAACAGCAAGACGAACTAATCATTAAGGGCATCGAGTCTCCGCGCTCGGCGCGGCTTGACTGTGGAAATTCAGGTACGACGATGCGTCTACTGATCGGCCTCTTGTCCGGCTATAACGGGTCGTTTGAGCTCGTAGGCGATGAATCGTTATCTAGACGTCCGATGCGCCGCGTTACCGAGCCTTTACGAAAGATGGGTGCACACGTGACCGGGGATATGGCGCCTCTGGTCATCGAAGGGACAACGCTTCGATCGATTGACTATACGTTACCGGTCGCGAGCGCCCAAGTGAAGTCGGCCGTCCTCCTCGCCGGCTTACGTGCCTCGGGAACAACGATTGTTCGGGAACCTGTGTTGTCCCGTGACCATACCGAACGGATGTTACCGCTTTTTGGCGCAGAGCTATCGATCTCAGAAGAAGAAGGGCAACGCGTCATACGTGTCGAACCTTCGCGGTTGACTGGGACGACGGTCGACGTACCAGCAGACCCGTCATCGGCTGCATTTTTCTGGGCAGGGGCGGTCATAGTGGCAAATAGTTCGGTTACGACGACGGACGTCTGTTTGAATGAGACACGGATCGGATTTTTACGTACGCTCGAACGGATGGGCGCGAATGTCGTCATTTCGAACGAACGATCGGTCGGTGAAGAACGAGTCGGGGACGTCACGGTCACGACGAGTGAGTTATCCGGCACGGTCGTCGAAAAGGATTTCATTCCTTCACAGATTGATGAATTACCACTGTTCGCACTCGTCGCCTCTCAGGCGAATTCACCGTCCATCGTAAAAGACGCAGCGGAACTGCGCGTGAAAGAAACCGACAGGATTGACGTGGTCGTCTCAGAACTACGCAAATTAGGTGTGGACATCGTCGGCACTGAGGACGGATTCATCGTCCAGCCGAGTCGCCTTCACGGAGGGGACGTCTCGACTTACGGAGACCATCGCTTGTCCATGATGTTACAGATTGCGTCACTCGTGACCGATGAAGCCGTTCACATCGAGGGGATTGAGGCATCCGATGTCAGCTATCCTCGATTCCGTGAAGATTTACAACGGGTTCAACGTAAGTTAGAATAACGACAAACCGAAGCCTAGGAGGACGAACCATGCTAGATGAATCAGCTATAACACATATAATCGAGATGCTTGAATCAGGTGAGACGGAACATGCACTCATGCATTTAGAAGAACTTGAGAAGGAAGGGTCGGATGATGACCGTTTAGCTATCGCTGACCTCTATTTAGAGTTAGGTCTTGCCGACCGAGCGACAGCCGTTCTCTCAAAACTATACGTCGACTATGAGGGAGACCCGAATGTCGCCCTATCCTTGGCGGAAGCGTATTTGGATAGTGACCGTGAAGAGGAAGCGATTGCTGTGCTTGAAAAAATCGAATCGGATGACGCAGATACGCAAGTGAGGAGCCTCGTCCTCCTCGCTGACCTGTACCAATCACAAGGATTGGATGAAGTGGCAGTGAAGAAACTCATGGAGGCGCTCGAGAAAAATCCGGATGAACCCTTACTCATTTATGGATTGGCTGAGTTGTATGCCTCGACCGGTTCATTTGAACAAGCCATTCCACTTTATGCGCGACTTCCGAAGATGAAGTTGCCGGCTGAAATTGACTATCAAGCGGATTACGCGGAGGCCCTCACGATGGTCGGGTCGTTTGAAGAGGCGCTCGAGGAATACGAGCGGGCCACACATCGCGATTTGAACACCGTCTTCGGTCACGCGATGACGGCTCATCGAATCGGACGTGAGGAAGTTGCGATCAAGCAGTTCAAAGAGCTTCAGGCGATGGACCCAGACTTCACGTCGCTCTACTTGCCTTATACCGAGGCACTCGATGCAATCGGGCAAACGGAAGAGGCCATTGAAATCGTCGATCAAGGCATCACGCGCGACGATTATAATGATGAACTGCGTCACGTCAAAGCAAGGCTGCTTCTCAAACTCGGAAATCGGGACGGTGCCATTAAAGAACTACGTGAGGCACTCGTGTTAAATCCAGAGTCGTTACAAGCGACCGAATTGCTCTTGTCAATTTTATTTGAAGCAGGAGAATTCGATGATGTTCTCGAAACCATCGATGCACTCGAAGATCATACGACGTCGCCGCTCATGACATGGTATAAGGCGAAGGCGAAATATGAACTCGAAGCGTATGACGAAGCGGTCAGTCTGTATGCCTCAATTGAGCCGATGATGAAAGAGGACGTGTCATTTGTGACGGAATGGGCTACACTGTTGATAGAAGAAGGTCGTAGACAAGATGCGCGACGTGTAGTCGAGCAATCGCTTGCATTGGTGGTCGATCTCGATGATCGCCAATTGCTCGAAGAACAGCTCG
This sequence comes from Caryophanales bacterium, assembly GCA_902362975.1. GTDB lineage: Bacteria > Bacillota > Bacilli > Exiguobacteriales > Exiguobacteriaceae > Exiguobacterium. The sequence goes on along the minus strand of CABIYO010000004.1, from coordinate 76,490 downwards.
AACAATTGTCTGATGACGTAGAATAAATATGGGAAGGGAATGAGGTCAGATGGTCGAGCGGAAACGTAATTTTTTGAAGCGATTCGTCGCTCATCATACGCTTCGGAAACGTGAAGCAAAGTGGATTCTTGACTATTGGTTAAGACATCCTGAAAAGCTTGGCAACGTTCATTTCGTGACAAACGCTTCGGTCTCACCACGAAGTCTCGTGATGACAGCGTACGGGTTTGACGGTGAACCGTTTCGATACCGACGGGGAGACCTTGTGACCATGAATCCTGAGAAGGCTTATCATGACATCCGTCTACACGATGGGCCAATCTATGTAGAGTTAAATTTTCAAGGTATGATGATCGATGAGAACTGGGTCGACATCGTCGAACAGAATCCGTTTGAACCAGTGGCAGAAGTGAGAGATGAAGTCTCTTCCTCTGCTCAAACGGTCATTCAAGCATCGGTTGCTCAATTTGAAGAAGAGCGATTGCTGATTGAAATCGATAAAGCGCTCGACCGACGAGACGAGAATTTATTCCGCAATCTGACGACTCAACTTCATCAAGTGCGAGCATCTAAATTATTTTGAAAAAAACAAGCGCTTCCGTTCCGGTAGGTGCTTGTTTTTTGGTATATTAATTACGTAGGAATACACAATTATTTCACAGTTCGTTCATAACTTTGAAAGGTGAGCGAAGTCATGTACGCTACAATAGACATGATGAGATATGAAGGAGAGGAGGGAAAAGATGAGGTTCGATAGTCAAGGGGCACTCCGCTCGATTGCCGAACGACAATACGTCGATACGCTCATCGTTCCGCTCGCAGAATTGGCGTTTGGTGAAGATATGGTTCGTAAAGCCGAAAGCTATGAAGTGATTCATGCCGTCACGGCTGAGACAGAACGTCAATTATATGGTCGAACGATGCTCAGCCCGACCATCAGTTACACCGATGTGGAAGCTGGTGTGAAGTTGGCGCAGGACGTGGTGGCGAAAGCAAATTCATCTGGATTTTCTCACGTATTGTTTATCGCGTCAGACGTCCGTTTCAAAACATTTGAATTGCCGGTTTTGTTCGTACCGCCGCTCGCGCTTGGATCGATGTCAAGCGATCAGGCGCACACGATGGTCCGGAATTTTGCGACGCAAGTCATCACGGAACTTTCGAGCCGTTGGATGGCGACATGAAGCGGTTGACGTAGAGGTTTTATTGATATACTATTTTGTTGAGTGAGAAATTTTTGTGAAGAATGCATAAAGAATTATGGGGTTATGCACACGAATGAGGGGGGAACGAAATGGCTCAAAATGGGTCAAAAGTCACGCGCCGTCAGTTCTTAACGTACACACTGACTGGAGTAGGTGGCTTTATGGCGGCAACATTGATCAGTCCGATGGTCAACTTTGCGATCGATCCGGTTTTGAAAAAAAACGGTGCAGGCGACAAAGTAAAAGTAATGAGTCTTGATGACATCACGACTGAGCCGCAACGTGTCGACTTTAAGAAACAAACACAAGATGCTTGGTATGAATTTGAAGAAACGCTTTCAGCATGGGTTTACAAAACAGATAGTGGCGAGATTGTCGCGCTTTCTCCGATTTGTACACACCTAGGTTGTCAGGTGGCCTACGCTGGTGACCCGACTCGTCCAACAGAATTCTTCTGTCCATGTCACTTGGGACGTTATGAAAAAGATGGAACGAACATCCCAGGTACACCACCGACTGCACCACTTGCACGTTATGAAAAAGAAGAAAAAGACGGCTTCCTATACTTAGGTAGTCCAGTCGCTCAGTAATGAGAGGGGGAACTAGCCGATGTTACAAAAAATTTATGACTGGGTCGATGAACGCGTAGACATCACACCGCTCTGGCGCGATATCGCAGACCATGAAGTACCGGAACACGTCAACCCTGCTCATCACTTCTCTGCATTTGTCTATTGTTTTGGCGGTTTGACGTTCTTTACAATCGTCATCCAAATCCTTTCAGGGATGTTCTTGACGATGTACTACGTACCAGATATCATCAACGCGCACGCGTCGGTGTATTATTTGCAAAATGAGATCGCACACGGACAAATCGTTCGTGGGATGCACCACTGGGGCGCATCTGTAGCCATCGTCATGTTATTCTTACATACGCTCCGCGTGTTCTTCACGGGATCGTATAAGAAGCCGCGTGAGCTCAACTGGATCGTCGGTGTTCTCTTGTTCTTCGTCGTGTTGGCGCTCGGACTCACAGGATACTTGCTTCCATGGGACATGAAGGCATTGTTCGCAACGAAAGTTACGCTTCAAATCGCTGAAAGTGTACCGGTTATCGGTGGCATTGCGAAGACACTTCTCGCTGGTGGTGAGATTGTCGGGGCGAGCACACTCGCACGATTCTTCGCAATTCACGTCTTCTTCTTACCGGCGGCATTGTTTGGACTGTTGGGAGCCCACTTCTTGATGATTCGTAAACAAGGGGTTTCTGGACCGCTATAAGCCGATTCGAGGAGAAAAAGGAGGAGAAACGATATGCATCGCGGTAAAGGGATGAAATTTGTAACCGACTCTCGAGTAGGAATCTCGAATCGGAAACAAAACATTGCAAAAGACTATTCAGAATACCCAGGACGCACAGAGGCGTTCTGGCCGAACTTCTTGCTTAAAGAGTGGATGGTAGGGGCGGTCTTCTTAATCGGATTCATCGCATTGACAATTGTCGAGGCACCACCGCTTCAAAATATCGCCGATCCAACGAACACGTCATACATTCCGTTGCCGGACTGGTATTTCTTGTTCTTGTATCAATTACTCAAATATCAATTCGCTGCTGGGGACTGGATTTTACTCGGTACAGTCATTATTCCAGGCTTGGCATTCACGGCACTTCTCGTTGCACCATGGCTTGACCAAGGTCTCGAGCGTCGACCGGCGAAACGACCAGTCGCGATCAGCTTCATGTTACTTGGAATTCTCTCGGTCTTCTACTTGACTTGGGAATCTGTTCAAACGACACACTGGGATCAAGTTCACGCACAAGGTGAGCTTCAAATTCCGGGTGAAGGTCCTGAAATCGATACGACCGCTCCAGGGTATGAAATTTATGCGGCTCAATCTTGCGTCAACTGTCACGGTCAAAACCTAGAAGGTGGAGCAGCGGCTCCAGCACTCGTCGGAACACAGTATACGGCCGAAGAGATCGCGGAAATCGCGGTCAACGGTGTCGGTACGATGCCAGCAGGTCAGTGGGACGGTTCAGATGAAGATCTCCAAGCCATGTCTGAGTTCATCGCTTCATACGGTGAAGGCGGCGAAAATAACAAGTAAGTCTTCAAGTGTAGCCTGGATATCGGGCTACACTTTTTTACTTCTGCACGACGCATACGATAAACTGAAGAAAAGGATTGAGACAATGAACCCCATGTTTTTAAAACCGTTCTTGATGCATCGGATTGTACTGACTGTTTTATTGATCATCAACTTGGGAGGGACAATTTACGGGTATATCTGGTACGAGCCTCAATTGCGTGACACACCGTACATCTATTGGCTATTCGTACCGGATAGTCCGACGGCATCGTTCTTCTTTACGATTGTTCTCGGACTTTGGTTAGCCAACAAGCGCTCCCCGTTGTTCGAGACACTCGCCTTTATCACATTGATCAAATACGGCGTTTGGGCCGTAATCATGAATATCATGTATCTCGGTACGTTACCTCCGGACGCTCCGACCTTGACCATCTTGATGGCAGTCATGTTGATGGTCTCTCATGGTGCGATGGCCTTACAGGCGCTCATCTATGCGCCATTCATGAAATGGACGGTCACCTCGTTTGTTTGTACGCTGATTTGGGTAATTCATAATGACGTCGTCGATTACGTACTCGGTCAATGGCCACGCTATCCGTCACTGGCAGAACACATCATGTGGATCGGCTACGGCTCCTTTTGGTTAACCGGATTATGTTTTTTTATGGGATATGCCTTCGTATTACGCCCATCGCTTGAAAATAAGGTCTTAAGAATGTAAAATTAAATTATCAAATACATGCAGAGGTGAAATAGAAAATGTCATTAGGTGGCTATATTTTCTATCTTGCACTGATTATGCTCATCCCCTTATGGGCCCAGATGCGAGTGAAAAGTACGTATAAGAAGTTTTTGAAACAACCGCTCCAAAGCGGTGTCACAGGTGCACAGGTCGCTGATTTCATCATGAAACAAAACGGTGTGTATAACGTGAGAATCGAAATGGTCGACGGACTCATGAGCGACCACTATGACCCGGTCAATAAAGTCGTTCGTTTGTCTCGCGAAGTGTACCAAGGATCGACAATCTCGTCTGCAGCGATCGCTGCGCACGAGATTGGCCACGTCATTCAAGATGCGACAGGCTATAAGATGATGCGCATCCGCCACAGCCTTGTTCCGGTCGTCAATATCACGTCGAACTTGTCGTTCCCGTTGTTGCTCGCTGGTTTCTTATTCGGGGCACTCGGGTTGGCTCAACTCGGTGTCCTCATGATGCTCGGGGCGGTCGTGTTCCAGTTGGTCACGCTACCCGTCGAGTTCGATGCATCGAAACGAGCGATGGCGCAATTGACGTCTCACGGGATTGTGACGGCGACAGAAGAGACTGGTGCACGTAAAGTGTTGAATGCCGCAGCATGGACGTATGTGGCTGCAACGCTCGTTGCGGTTGCCGAACTCATTCGTTTGGCACTCATCGTCTTTATGCCACGTGAGGAATAGGATTGAATGGAATCCCGTCGATTGGCGGGATTCTTTGATTTTTTGACGAAAAGAAATATTGTTAATGAAACCGAAACTGACAGAGACGGGTCATCACCAATTGACAGATCGACTTGCGATGCTAAGAAGAGATCGAACGGATGCACGTGAACGGGTACGGATAGCTCGAAAGTTTTGTGATTTCCGCGAAGACGTCACCTACACTGAAGCGGTACGTGAATAGGAGTGAATCGAGGCGGATATATGAGAACTGAATCACCACCTTGATGACGCGATCATCGTTATATCTGAACGTTCGTAAGTCGTGACGTTCGGAAATCAGGTCGTGATTCGGGAAGTGCAACAAGAAGAGACCGAGAGCTATCGAATCGTGCGTGAGGCAGAAGCGGATCTAGAACGAGAAAGCATATCCGTGACATCTCCACTCGGTCATCGTTTGATGGGGGCGACAATGGGTTAAACGATTCAAGTCGAGGTGCTCCACATCGAACCATAAAAAACGCCCGTTCATCTTTGTGAACGAGGCGATTTTTTTTGCTTATTTCAGAGGCATCCGATTTTCATCGAAAGTAAACCCTTCGCCCCCGACTTCAAACACGTGATGGAACGTGACGAACGCATGCGGGTCGATTTGTTTGACAATCGTCTTCAAGCGGTTCACTTCGTTACGACCGACAACGACATATAAGACCTCGAGTTCTCGGTTCGAATAACCTCCTTTCGCGAGCAGTCGGGTCGTGCCGCGGTTCATCGTAGCATGAATACCGTCGGCGATAGCAGTGCGGTGGTCACTGATGATCATCGCCGCTTTACCGGCATACGTTCCTTCTTGCATCGAGTCGATGACGCGTGCCCCGATATAGACGGCGAGGAGCGTGTACATCGCCTCACGAATGTCGAGGTACGTCAAACTGAGGACGATGACAAAGAAGTCAAAGATGAGAAACGTCTTCCCAATCGACCATCCGAAATAGCGTTGTACGAGTCGTGCGATGATATCGACGCCGCCCGTCGTCCCGCCATTGTTGAAGATGATGCCGAGTCCGACCCCGATAAAGAGACCGGCAAACAGACTTGCGAGCACCATATCGTCCGTCAAGTCGATGACGAGTGTCGAATACTTGGCGATGAGTGCGTACCAAAGTGAAAAGGAGAACGTCCCGATGAGCGTATAGATGAAGGTCGTGCGACCCAACAACTTGTAACTCATGAAAAAGAGCGGGATGTTTAGTGCCAAGTTCGTGACAGAAGGTGAGATATCAAATAGTCCACGGAGAATCAATGTGATCCCGGTGAATCCACCCTCGGCCAAATTGTTTTGGACGTTGAAGTGATAAACGCCGAATGCAAAAATAAAAGAACCTATTAAGATAAAAATAATATTTCGAACACGAATCGGTAATTGTACCGTCATCAGGTTCACCCCCCTTTGATAGAGTACTCGAAAAACAGTTCGATTGACTACCCTGAACATATGACATTCAGAAACGAGTCGGCTATACTTTTCAAAGAAGAGGTGATGTAGATGAAAGTAGTAGCCATCGGGGCACATCCGGATGATATCGAAATCGGAATCGCCGGCATGACCGCCCAATGGACGAAAGAGAAGACTGAGGTCGTGTACGTCGATTTGACGAGAGCGGAACTTTCTTCAAATGGTGATGTAGAAACGAGACTTCAGGAGGCAAGTGCGGCTGATGCCGTGCTTGGTGTCCGTCGAATCAATCTAGGATTTAAAGACCGGGGGATTGACGGGGGAGAAGAGCAGCTCGAGGCAATCGTCTCCTTGATTCGCCGTGAGCGCCCAACCCACTTGCTCTATCCATATGAGGTCGACCGCCATCCGGACCACGCGGCCTGCGCCCATCTCGTGACAGAGGCGCTGTTTAATGCTGGGATTCGGAAATACTTACCGGAATTCGAGGCATATCGTCCGGAAAGTGTGTACCAATATATGATCAATGCTCACGTCGAACCAGATGTGTGCGTGGATATTAGTAACACGATCGAAGTGAAGACACAGGCGCTTCAATGTTACGCAAGTCAGTTCACCCCCGTCGATGGGGTGAAGACACCGCTCACCGATGCGTACGTGGAACGGGTCATCGCCCGTGAACGCCATTTTGGGAGCTTGATTGGCGTTGCTTATGCAGAAGGCTTGAAGCGCGTTCGACCGTATGTCGTAAAACGAGCAGGTGAGCTCGCATGACATATCGGATTGGGATTCTGTGTTATCCATCGGTCGGAGGCTCTGGGATATTGGCGACAGAGCTCGGTATGAAGCTTGCGGACCGAGGACATGACGTTCATTTCATTACGAGTAGCATGCCGTTTCGTTTGAACGCCTATCACCCGAATATCACGTTCCATCAAGTCGAAATCAATCAATATTCGGTCTTTCGGTATCCGCCGTACGACATGACGCTCTCAGCGAAAATCGCGAGTGTCATCCAATCGTTCGGGCTTGATGTCATCCATGCACACTAT
>CABIYO010000004.1:0-68917 GCA_902362975.1 Caryophanales bacterium | reverse complement strand
GGATGTGCCGAATAAGAAACTATTGCTCGTCGGAGACGGTCCGCTCATGGGTGCGATGCGTCGACTCGTAACGGAAATGGGGCTTGAAGAGCAGGTCATCTTTGCTGGGAAACAAGAACAAGTCGCCGCACTTCTAGCAATCAGTGACGTTCACGTCTTGTTATCAGACAAGGAGGCGTTCGGTCTTGTGGTGCTCGAGGCGATGGCGACGGGCGTGCCCTCTGTCGTGAGCGATGCGGGCGGGCTACCTGAAGTGATTACGGACGGTGAGGACGGTTTCGTCGTTCCAAAAGGGGATGCGAGCCAGGCTGCCTCTGCGATGGAGCGGCTCTTGACCGATCGTTCGCTACGAGAACGGTTCCGACAAAATGGATTGGTGAAATCCCGGCGTTTCGCCTCACAAGACATCGTGACCGAATATGAGCACTTGTATGAACAGGTGGTGACATCATGACAGAATGGGAATACGCAAAACAAATCATCGACACGATCGAACAGCATGGGGGCGAGGCGTATATCGTCGGTGGTGCTGTTCGGGATTATGTGCTCGGGAGTCTGCCCGATGATATCGATTTGGCGACGTCCCTCTTTCCGGAGGAAGTGATGGCGCTGTTCCCGAAGTCGGTTCCGACCGGTATTGAACATGGGACCGTCACGGTCATTCTCGACCACCATCCGTTCGAAGTGACGACATTCCGTTCAGAAGGATCATATTCGGATTCGAGACGACCGGACCATGTCGCACTCGGGGTGTCGCTTGAAGAGGATCTATTACGAAGGGACTTCACAATGAACGCGATGGCGTTCCATGATGGGCGAGTGGTCGATTTATTCGGTGGCCAACATGATTTAGAGGAAAGAATCATCCGAACAGTCGGCAGTCCGTTTGAGCGGTTCGGGGAGGACGCGCTTCGCATCATGCGCGCGCTTCGCTTCATGTCACAGCTCGACTTCACCTTACATGACGAGTTGAGGGAAGCGGCGAGCAGGCTCGGTCATAAGCTCGAACAGATTGCGATGGAACGTATCGCAATCGAATTTGAGAAACTGTTGACGGGGCCTGCGTACAAGAAAGCGCTAGGTGAGATGGTCGAGCTCGGCATTCATCGTCATTTACCAAACGTGACGACCGAACTGATGCAGCGTGTCCAAGAGGACGCTCGGACCCCTGTGAACGCGGTCAGCGGGTGGGCGCTCTTTCTCTATCATGCACAGGATGACGGCTGGCTGTCACCATGGAAACGGTCGAACGCCATCAAACGGGAGGCACGTACACTTGCACAGCTCTGTGAGACAGGGCTTGACCGGATGACGATTTATGCGACGGATGAACAGACGCTCTCCACTTATTTCCGAATGAACGGGGAGAGAGACCGAAGCCGTGAACTGAAACAGTCTCTCCCGATGACGTCACGGAAAGAGTTAAAGTTTAACGGCCGGGACGCCTTAGCGCTAGGGGCACGAGGGGAAACGATTAAGCATCTGTTAGCCGACCTCGAACGACGCGTCATCTTAAACGAGTTACCGAACCATGAGACAGTATTGAAAGAGGAGGCGAAACGATGGCTTCAACGCGCGGGCGTGTTCTGACGCTATTACAAGATGGTGAAGTATGGAGTGGCCAAGAATTGGCACGCCAATTAAATATTTCACGTACCGCTATTTGGAAACATATCGAAACGCTTAAGCAAGACGGCTATGCGATTCATACGATCCCAAGAAAAGGATATCAATTGCTTGAGCAAAGTGACCGATTCGATGAACCGGCGTTTGCGTCATATCGGAAGGGACGGTTCGGTCAAATCGTCCATGCGTTTGACCAAATAGACACGACACAACGAATCGCCCATGAGCTGGCGCAACAACACGTGCCAGAGGGGACGCTCGTGATGAGCGAGGAACAGACGGCAGGGCGCGGACAACTCGGTCGCAACTGGTACAATCCGAAGCACGTCAATATCGCGGCAAGTGTGATTTTAAGGCCGGAGTTACCCATTCGCGACGCATCAAAGCTTACCTTGATGGCGGCGAGTGCGTTTGCGAAAGCGTTGAATGCGCGCGACCTTGACGTGACCATCAAATGGCCAAACGATCTATTGCTAAATGGTAAGAAAATCGGAGGCATTCTGACAGAAATGCAAACGGAAGGTGACCGCATCCAAGCCGTCATTTTAGGGTTCGGAATGAATGTCAACGGCGATGAAATTCCGACGGAGTTGGCGCACCGGGCGACCTCCCTGTATTTAGAGACCGGGACGCGGTATCATCGTAGTGAGTTATTGGCAGAACTGTTGGAAGAACTCGAGACCGAATACGATCGGTTCCTTGACGTGGGATTTGTGCCGGTTCGCTTGAACTGGATGAAACATGCCGCCTATTTAAATGAGTCGGTCACCTTGAGTGGGTCCCGGACGTCGCGAACAGGTGTCATGCGTGGTATCTCGGACGAGGGGGCGCTGCTACTTGAAGTGGATGGAAAGGTCGAACCGGTCTATTCTGCTGAGATTGCAGTGTGGAATGATTGATGAAAGCGAGACCATCGACTATACTTAATGTGTCGGACGCTATCAATTTTTGAAGTGTACCGCGCTTGCAGACTGTCAACATTCAGTTGTCTGCCTTGATCATTATGACAGGGACAGAAGGACACTAACTCATGAAAACCATGAATTTGTTTTTCGTGCGCCTTCTTGCCATCTGTGTAAGAGGGCGTTTATTCTTTCCTGTCTCCACGTTTAGGAGGAGAAACAGATGCACACGATGACTACATTGTTAAAAAAGATGAACGAGCAGGAAAAGCTCGTCATGTTGACGGCGTATGATTATCCGTCAGCCAAACTTGCCGAATCGGCAGGGGTCGATTTGATTTTAGTAGGTGATTCACTCGGAATGGTCGTACTTGGTTATGATTCAACGATTCCAGTGACGATGGAGGACATGCTTCATCATTCGAAAGCCGTACGCCGAGGAGCACAACATACGTTCGTTGTGGTGGATATGCCGTTTGCGTCATATCACGGAGACTTCGATCGAACGTTACAGGCAGCATCGCGCTTATTCCAAGAAGGTCGTGCGGACGCCATTAAACTAGAAGGGGCCGGTGACGTGCTTCAGACGATTGAGCGTTTGACACAAATCGGCATGCCATGTGTCGCCCATCTAGGGTTGACCCCTCAATCTGTTGGCGTCCTAGAAGGATATAAAGTACAAGGGAAATCTCTTGAGGCTGCCGAGGCACTCCTTCAAGACAGCTTGGCTGCGGAGCGTGCTGGCGCGAAGATGCTCGTTCTTGAGTGTGTCCCTCATCAACTGGCAAAACGGATCGCAGAAGAGTTGACGATTCCTGTCATCGGAATCGGTGCAGGTGCAGATGTCGACGGCCAAGTGCTCGTCTATCATGACGTATTGAAATATGGGGTGGACCGTCTCCCTAAATTTGTCCAAGCGTATGCAGACGTGAATGAAGTAGCGACGGATGCCATCCGCTCTTATGTCGAAGAGACGAAGAACGGTCACTTCCCACAAGAACGTCATACGTTCACAATGGATGAGTCGTTGCTCGACTCGTTGTATGGAGGAAAATGATGAAGATTGTATCGACCGTCGAAGAATTACGTAGTGCTTTACCAACGGATCAAACGATTGGGTTCGTGCCGACGATGGGATATTTGCATGAAGGACATATGAGCCTCGTTGAAAACGCGCGACGGGAAAATGACGTCGTCGTCATGAGTATTTTTGTCAATCCGACACAGTTCGGACCGAATGAAGATCTCGACCGTTATCCCCGCGACTTTGAACGGGATGAGAAGTTGGCACGTGAAGCGGGAGTCGATGTCCTGTTCTATCCGACGACGGAGACGATGTATCCCCTTGATATGGCGCGAGTGACCGTTCGTCACGGGGCGGACGTATTATGTGGGGCGAGTCGTCCCGGTCATTTTGATGGTGTGTTGACAATCGTCTCGAAATTATTTAACCTTGTTCAACCGACACGCGCTTATTTCGGTTTAAAGGATGCCCAACAAGTGGCATTGATTGAAGGATATGTCCGAGATTATTTCGTACCGGTAGAGATTCGACGCTGCCCGATTATTCGTGAGGAGACAGGACTAGCCAAATCTTCTCGAAACGTCTACTTGTCAGATGTCGAAACGGTAGAGGCGAGTCGGATCTTCAGCGCATTGACGATGGCGCGAGAGGCGCTCGATGCAGGTCAACAAGTTGATGAAGTAAAACGACAGCTGACTGAACGTTTGAACGAGATTCCGAACAGTCAAATCGATTACGTCGAGCTTGTCGATTATCCGACACTCGGTGTCGTCTCGAGCGACTCGACTGAACTCTTGTTAGCAGTGGCCATTCAATTTGAACGGGCTCGATTGATTGATAATGTGATTTGGAAGAAGGGATGAATCCAATGATTCGTACATTTATGCACGCAAAGCTTCATAAAGCTACCGTGACAGAAGCAAACTTACACTACGTCGGTTCGATTACAATCGATGAGGATTTAATGGATGCGGTCGGCATCATGGAGAATGAACATGTACACATTACGAACAACCATAATGGTGCTCGTATCGAGACGTATGTTATCAAAGGGGAACGTGGGTCAGGCGTGATTTGTTTGAACGGTGCGGCAGCACGTCATTTCCAGGTCGGTGATGTGGTCATCATCATGGCGTACGGTCAAATGACAGCGGAAGAGGCGAAAACACATCGTCCAAAAGTAGCCGTGTTGAACGAACAAAATGAGGTCGATCAACTTCTTTACGAAGAGATCGCTCATACAATTTTGTAAAGGATTTGGGGGTGTCGGCAAAGGCATCCCCGTTTTTTCGTTATTCGTTCTATGGTAAGATGAAACAGACAGAAAGCACGAGCGTGCCAAAGATGGGATGGATGTTATGGACACGTATGTGATTGTGGATTTAGAGACAACGGGTCATTCCGTTAAGTCCGGAGATGAACTGATTGAGTTTGCTGCGGTCGTCGTACAAGAGGGTGAAGTGATAGAGCGCTACAGCACCTTGATTCGACCGAGTCGACCAATCCCACCTTTTATCACGCAATTGACAACGATTAGTGACGAAGATGTAAGTGACGCACCTACATTTGAAGATGTGATTCCCGACATTTGGAAAATGCTAGATGGACGGGTATTTGTCGCGCATAACGTCGCATTTGATTTAACCTTTTTAAACGAGAGTCTTGAACAAGCAGGTTATCTTGCATTTCAAGGGAGAACCATTGATACTGTCGAATTGGCCCGTATCCTGTATCCGACTTTAGAGAGCCATGCGTTAGAAGCGCTATCGGATACGTTTGACCTCGTACATACAGACGCACATCGGGCACTCAGTGACGCTGAGGCGACAGCCGAGCTCTTCATCCGGATGCTCGATCGTTTGCGCGATTTACCGATGGTGACGCTGAAACGACTTCGAGAGTTATCTGAATCATGGACGAGTCATATCGAACCGTTACTCGATGAGATCATCCTTGAAGTCGGGATTCGTCCAGACGACGAAACCCGTTTTGATATTCATCGTAAAATTGCGTTACGACGACCGGTAGATGCCTTCGTTCCGGCGATAGAACGTGAACCGTTCGAGCCGTTCCTTTTGCGGACGATTGAAGAGACGCTCCCTTCACTGTTTGATCAGTTTGAACCGAGACAGAGTCAATTCGAAATGATGCGTCACGTCTATAGAGCGCTAGACGATGAGGAAACATTATTAGTCGAGGCGGGTACGGGAACGGGTAAGACGCTTGCGTACTTGATTCCGAGTGCCCACCATGCCCTCGAGACGAAACGTCCGGTTGTCATTAGTACGCATACCATTCAATTGCAGGAACAGTTGTTAAATCGAGACTTACCAGTTCTTCGTCAGATTTTTCCTGAGATTGAATTCACGTTGTTGAAAGGAAGACGCAATTATATCGATTTACGCAAGTTCGAGATGGTGCTCGACGAATCGAATGATGGTCTGTTGGCATCGATGTGTAAAGCGATGGTGCTCGTCTGGCTCACTGAGACCGAGACCGGGGACTTAGAGGAACTCTCATTCCCGGGATCGGCGACACAAGGACCTGCTTCGTTCAAGCGCTTGATTCAAGCAGATGCTTCAAGTGACTTTGGTCGGTTCGACCCATGGTATAGCCGTGATTTTTTCACGAAAGCCGTGTTGCGCTCGAAAGAAGCGGACCTGATTGTGACCAATCATGCCTTACTGTTCTCGGATTTACAGCATCAGGCAGGCATTTTACCGACGGACACGCCTCTCATATTAGATGAGGCTCATCAAGTCGAGGAAGTGGCCTCTCATCATTTCGGTGTGAGATTTGATGCGATTCAATTTGACCGCCTCTTCAAATGGTTCGGCTACGGAGCGGATGGCAAATTTCATTCTCGCATCATCCAGCTAGCCGATTTGACATCTGTAACCGAAGAGGCCGAGGCATTCAGTCAACAGATCGATTCGGCCCTTGCTCGGGTCGAGGAAGAACTCGAAGATCTTCTGATGTCCCTTCAATCGTTAAGTAAGAAAAAAGAGCCTCGACAAACAGTTCGTTTCGAGCGAGAAGCGCCAACGTTTAGACCAATTCGAGAAGTGGCCAATCGACTCGAGGACAAATTGCGGACGTTGCGGACGTCACTCCGACATCTTCATCGACTGCTCGATGAACGTAAAGAACATATGACGTTCAAACAGCGCGCCCTTCTCGGTGACTTAAAAACGTTGATTGGGGACGTGCGCGAACTCGAGAGTGTCATCTATGAGACGATGCTGACGCACGACGATGATGCGGTCAGCTGGGTTGAACTGAATTTAGGAAATCGGAAATTGACCTCGGTATACACGCAGCCCGTCGAAATCGGACCGTTGTTACACGAACGTCTGTTTAAGAAGCGACCAACGATTTTAACATCGGCGACGATGACGGTCTCAGGGAAGTTCAGCTTTATGGAACGACGCCTCGGATTAGAAGGAGAACCGGTCCGAAGAGTCGTCTTACCGTCACCATTCAATTTCAAAGACCAGGCCAAACTGTTTGTACCGTCGGACTTCCCGTTGATCAATGAAGTGCCGCTTCCTCAGTTCGTCGATCAGACGGCACAGTCAATTGTCCAAATCGCGAACGTGACGAAAGGGAAGATGCTCGTCTTGTTCACATCGAACGAATTGCTTCGACTCACTTATGAACAAGTTAAAGACCATCTTGACCCGTCTTATACACTTCTCGCACAAGGTGTGAGCGGTGGCTCGCGTAGCCGCTTGACGAAACAGTTCAAACGGATGGAACAATCGATTCTCTTTGGAACAGCAAGCTTTTGGGAAGGTGTTGATATTCCGGGGGAGGCGTTGACATGCCTTGTTATTGTAAGACTACCGTTTGCACCGCCCGACCAGCCGATCATGCAAGCTCGTTCTGAGAAAATTGAAGCGATGGGGAAATCACCGTTCTTTGAATTATCCCTGCCCCAAGCGGTCATTCGTTTCAAACAAGGTGTCGGTCGATTGATTCGATCGAAAGGAGATTATGGTGCCGTCTTCGTGTTCGACCGACGTGTGGAGACGACACGTTACGGCAAACAGTTCATCAACAGCTTGCCTAAAGTTGACCGGATTGAAGGAACGCTTGAAACGTCGTTATCCGAGTTAGAGTTGTTCTTAGACGAGAAGGAAAAGTCTGTGCCACGAAATGACAGATAACGCTAGGCATCACGATATTATCGTTTTATAATGATACGTATAGTGTTTTTGGAGGAGGAGTCAATATGAACTCGAATATTGAGACGCTGGCGAGCGTGCGCATCGAACCGACTGCGGACGTCTACAAAATTGTCGACTTACTGAATCGGACCTTAAAGAGTCAAGATTTAATGTTCGGTTTGTCACTTGAGAAGAAAGTGAATGATCCGAAGAAGGAAGAGATGGTCTTCACCATCTATCGTACAGAATGACCAAAAAAGCAAAATGGATCGTCTCAATACTGGCGGCACTGATTGGTGTCGTCCTTGTCTTTAGTGTGATGTATCGATTCACCATCGGTCATACAGAGAATCAAAAAGAAAAGCTCGTCGAAACGGCGATGGCACGATTGGCTGAAGAATCTCCAGACGCGAGAGTGGGTCAGGGAGAACTGTTCAATGGGACAGAGGCGTATGTCGTCTTCCCAGAAGTACACGGGAAGTCCATTTGGTTTGTCCCATTGGATAAAAAGCTGGAGATCGAGCAACGAGAAATCGGTGAAGTGGACGCTACTGACGTCTGTTCGAAGTCGGTCGAGGAGACAGGCGGACAACTGGTCAGCTGTAAGATTGGTTTTGACGAACGGGCACTCATCGAAGTAGTCACGAAAGCGGATGCATCTTATACGTATTCGTACTATACGCTTCAGACCGGAGAATTTATTCGACGGGTCCAATTGACCGATCAAATGTAATGAATTAGAGGGGGATTATGATGGAACATCTATTAGCGAAACGTGTAAAACAACTCACGCCATCGACTACCTTGGCGATTACAGCTAAGGCGAAGGCACTTAAAGCTTCAGGCAAAGATGTCATTGGTCTCGGCGCGGGTGAACCTGATTTCAACACACCAGAACGAATCATCGATGCTGCTTGTCAAGCCGCTCGAGATGGAGACACAAAATACACGCCATCTGGCGGGACAGTCGCGTTGAAAGATGCCATCATTGAAAAGACGAAACGCGATAGTGGATTGTCGTTCGAACGCAACGAGGTGATGGTGGCTTCGGGTGCGAAACATGCCCTTTACGCTTTGTTCCAAGCTATTCTAGATGAAGGGGACGAAGTGATTGTCCCAGCCCCATACTGGGTCAGTTACCCGGAACAAATCAAATTGGCGGACGGGGAACCTGTCTTGGTCGACACGAATGAAGAGACATCATTTAAATTGACGCCAACGCAACTCGAGAGTGCAATCACTGCTCGTACGAAGGCCGTCATCTTGAACAGCCCATCCAATCCGACGGGGATGATTTATACGAAAGAAGAGCTACAGGCACTCGCCGATGTCGTTCTTCGCCACAATCTTCTCGTCGTCAGCGATGAGATTTATGAAAAATTGATTTACGGTGATGCGTCGTTCGTATCGATTGCGACCATTCCGAATATGCGTGAACGCACGATCATCATCAATGGTGTCTCGAAATCTCACGCGATGACAGGTTGGCGAATCGGGTATGCCGTTGGGGATGCAAATATCATCGGGGCGATGACGAACTTGGCCTCACACTCGACATCTAACCCGACATCTGTCGCACAAGCGGCTGCGGTAGAGGCATACAATGGACCACAAGAAGATGTGGAAATGATGCGTCAATCGTTCGAGGAACGACTTGAAATCGTCTATGACCGTCTCGTCAAAATTCCTGGCATCACGTGTTTGAAGCCGCAAGGTGCATTTTACTTATATGCCAATGCGAAGGTCGCGGCCACGGAAAGTGGCTATGACACCGTCGATGCTTGGTGTGAAGCTGTTCTTGAAGAAGCAAATGTGGCACTCGTGCCTGGTTCTGGCTTCGGACAAGACGATTACGTACGATTATCCTATGCAACTGAATTAAAACGCGTATTAGAAGCGCTCGATCGAGTAGAAGACTTCGTTACGAAGCGCGCTCGATAAGCGAAAGGATGGAAATGAACATGACAACTATTTCGATTAACCAATTTAAAGACTATGAAGGCCAATCTGTCCGTGTAGGGGCGTGGATTGCCAACAAACGTTCAAGTGGAAAGATTGCTTTCCTTCAATTACGTGATGGTAGCGGTTTTGCTCAAGCAGTCGTTGTAAAAGCTGATGTAGCGGAAGAGTTATTTACACTTGCCAAAGGGATTACGCAAGAAACGTCGGTTTGGGTCACGGGTAATGTCAAATCAGATGGTGGACGTACACCACTCGGATTTGAATTGGAAGTGACGGATTTAGAAGTGATTGCGGAATCGGTTGATTATCCAATCACACCGAAAGAACACGGAACGGAATTCTTGATGGACAACCGTCATTTATGGCTCCGTTCACGTCGCCAACACGCGATTATGAAAGTTCGTAACGAAATCATTCGTGCGACGTATGAATTCTTCAACAAAGAAGGATTCGTTAAAATCGATCCGCCAATCCTTACGAGCAGTGCACCAGAAGGGACGACAGAATTGTTCGAGACAGACTATTTCGGTCAGTCGGCCTACCTTTCTCAGACGGGTCAATTGTACATGGAAGCCGCAGCGATGGCCTTCGGAAAAGTATTCTCATTCGGTCCGACGTTCCGTGCGGAGAAATCAAAAACACGTCGTCACTTGATTGAGTTCTGGATGATCGAGCCGGAGATGGCGTTTGTCGATCATGACAAGAACCTCGAGATTCAAGAGCAGTACGTCTCATACATTGCACAGTCGGCACTTGCGAACTGTAAAAATGAATTGGAACTGCTCGGACGTGACCTTGAGAAATTGGCACAAGTACAAGCGCCATTCCCACGCGTTCGTTACGAAGATGCCATCAAGTTCTTGAAGTCAGAAGGATTCGACGACATCGAATACGGGGATGATTTCGGTGCACCTCATGAGACGGCGATTGCCAACGCACATGATCAGCCGGTATTCATCACGCATTGGCCAAAAGAAATCAAACCGTTCTATATGAAAGTAGACCCTGAGAACCCAGAACTCGTTCTGTGCGCGGACTTGATTGCTCCAGAAGGATATGGTGAAATCATCGGGGGATCTCAACGTGAGGACGACTACGATCGTCTAAAAGAAGAAATCATCAAAGAAGGTCTCGACGAAACGGATGCGTATGATTGGTACCTTGAACTTCGTCAATACGGTTCGGTCCCACACTCTGGATTCGGACTTGGCCTCGAGCGTACAGTCGCATGGATCAGTGGAATTGAACATATCCGTGAAGCGATTCCGTTCCCACGTTTATTAAACCGAATTCACCCTTAACGATTAATCGGGGAAGACTTCATGTCATCCCCGATTGATGTGTCTTAGAAAGGAAGTGCGACATGGATGCACATCAATTGATTCAATTATTCGAACATAGTCCGGTCGTGATTCCACGAAAGCTGTTCACCGATGCGAGACGCCTCGACTTGTCACCCGTCGAGTTCAGTCTGATCGTCCATCTTCTTGAAATGACTGGGGAAGGCATCGTCATGCCGCTCCCGAGCGAGTTAGGGAAACGCTTGAATGTTTCGGAGAATGAGGCGCGATCAGTACTCCTCGGTCTATTGCAAAAAGAGTTGATCGCCATTGACGCTTCAAGTGGTGGCGAGCGATATAGCCTATTGCCACTTTTCGAAGCGTTACAAGGGGAAGAGAAAATTGCGCCCCAGCAGACACTGAATGAGAATATCATTCATACGTTTGAGCGGGAATTCGGAACAATCACCCCGTTCGAGATTGAACAAATCGTCGGCTGGATGACGGAAGATGGCTTCAGCGAAGAACTCATCATGGCCGCACTTCGTGAAGCGAAACTTCGAAACGTGCGAAACTTCAAATACATGGACAAAATCCTGCGCGTTTGGCAAGACCATCATGTCGAATCGCTCGAGGATGTCGTGGAATATCAACGGAGGAATAAGTGATGTTGACGCGAGCACAATTACAGGAAGTGTCAGATACGATGAAGCAGATGTTCCCAGACGCTCATTGCGAGTTGACGCATCAAAATCCCTTTGAACTGGTTGTCGCGGTCGTGCTCTCCGCACAAGCGACGGATGCGCTCGTCAACAAGGTGACGCCAGGGTTGTTTGAAGCGTTTCCGACTGCCGAGGCGATGGCTTCGGCTGACGTGTCTGAGATTGAGGCATTGATTAAACGGATTGGTCTGTACCGTAACAAAGCGAAGAATGTAAAAGCACTCTCAGAAAAAATTGTGAACGAGCATGGGGGTATTGTCCCTTCTGACCGAGCATCGTTGGAGGCGCTCCCCGGAGTCGGTCGTAAGACAGCCAATGTCGTCCTTTCTGTTGCATTCCAGGAACCGGCGTTTGCGGTTGACACACATGTGGAACGAGTATCCAAGCGTCTTGGTATTTGTCGCTGGAAAGACAATGTTCGACAAGTCGAGGATACATTAATGAAAAAGTTTCCACGCGAGGAATGGTCACAACTTCATCATCAATTCATCTTCTTCGGACGATATCATTGCAAGGCACAACGCCCAGGCTGTGAGACATGCCCACTGTTGCATATGTGCCGTGAAGGAAAGAAACGAATGAAGTCACAGAAAGTCACCACGTAAAAATGCATCGGCACGAAAGGTGTCGATGCATTTTTGCTTAATGATTCCAAGGATGGTCGCTCCATTCGCGACGTTTTTTCGTAATCGGCACTTTTTTGAAGCCCCAGTTTCGGAAATCTTGGTCCGGACTTTCTTTACGGATGTAAATTTTGTCCTTAATGGCTTTAAAGATTCGGTTCTCGTCCCCATAATGGACGAACCGTGGTTTCACTTCAATCACGCCACGACGAACGCGAGAAAGTGGCAGACAGACGAGGTCAGCGATTTCTAAGCCAGATTGATACATCGTGTTCTGCTTCTCAGAGAAGATGAAGCCTTTAATTTTTTGACGGCTCTTTTCGACGTCTAAATGAACGGTACCTGAGTTGAAAATATCAAAGAATGCTTTTTGAATCAGTAAGTTCTGATAATCGTCTCGGGATTCCAGGACGACACGGGCGCTTACTGCCTCTGTTTCTTCTAAAAACGCATAGAATGACTTCATCAGGTGAGCGAATGCGACGACATACGGATCTTTTGGCGTCGAATAAAAGTCATGAAGCTTTTGTTTATCGACCTCGACACTGACGATTGTACAGTCGATTCCTCGCAAAAATTCAGGGAGTTTATCCCAAAAGTCGCGCAACATATCAATCGTGATTCCATCTTCTTTTCCGTAAGGATGTTCCGCTTTTAAAATTTCTTTCAAATGAAGTGGGATATGCTCCGTTTTGAACACATCTCGTTTGAATGCCTGAAGACGTCGTTTCAATTCACACGGTAATCCAGTCTCGTCTGCATCGATTGAATACTTATATTCCATCAGCACGCCAGTCAAGTTAAATTGCGTATTTCCCTTCGGTGTGCCTGTTTCGTCGACGAACATGACATACTTCTTTCCACTTTCCATCCAATCCCTCCAAAACGGCTTAACAGTAGCGTCTTTAAGCACCCTATTTTATGTCCAAATGATAATTTGGTCAATCTATTGCACAGATATTGCACATTTTTTTAGAATGACATCAATGAGGTTTATCGGTGTGTCATCTTGGATAAACAGTAGAAGTGCTATTATCATAGAAAAGCAATCGAATCATACATAACGAGAGCTTTTCAATTTGGATACACAATCGCTTACATACTAGTTTAACATACGGGAGTTTGGTACGATATGTGTTGCGGTAATTCCACACAAGTGTCGACCGACAGAAGTCGACAATCAGACCTGAGACGGAAGGAACGAGTGGACCGACCTGTTAATATGTATGTATGGGGTGACGACATTGTTCCATTATCCAAACGGTAAAAAGGCAAACGTGACAAAGACAACAAAGGGGGAAGGAATTTCGAAGCAATCATCGAATTCTCAAACCTATGCGAATCGCGGAATGAACTTGGAGACGCTGTTAAATGAAACGAATGAATTTTATCGGATTCATCAACGAGCCGTCATCCACAAAAAACCAACCCCTCTCCAAATCGTCAAAGTCGACTACCCGAAGCGAAGTGCCGCCAAAGTAACGGAAGCCTATTTTAAACAGGCATCTACGACCGATTACAACGGTGTTTATCATGGCAGGTACATTGACTTTGAAGCGAAAGAAACGAATAATAAGACGTCGTTTCCGCTCAGCAATTTTCATGACCACCAAATCGCCCATATGCGGGAGTGTGAACGTCATGGAGGGATTTGTTTTGCCATCATCCGTTTTAGTCGCTATAATACGCAATATGTATTGACCACCGAGCAACTTGTTCAGTGGTGGGAACAACGATTAACGGGGCGAAAATCGATTCCGCTCAGCTTTATCGAAAAGGAAGCGATTGAAGTTCCGACGAGAGCCTTACCGTCGATTGATTATTTGACGGTGCTCGATCAATGGCTCGATTGAATAGAAGGAGTGAACCATGAATGGAGCGAAGTAGGGTCGCACGTCGACAAGATTCGACGACGAATAAACGCAAAAAAACTGGGAAACACCCAAAGACGAAAAGTAAGAAACCGATGTGGAAACGCATCTTTTTATTAGGCTTTATGCTATTTATTGCTGCGGTAATCGCATTCGGCGCCTTTACGGTATATGCCATTGCGACGGCACCAGAGCTAGATGAAGAAAAGCTTGTCGATACGTACCCGATTCAGTTGATTTCGGCTGAAGGAGAACCGCTCGAAGGGGCAGGTCAGATTCGCGAGTATGTCTCAATCGACGACATTTCTGAAGTGATGCAACAAGCGGTCGTGTCAATCGAAGACCGTCGTTTCTATGAGCATAACGGAATCGACTTACGTCGAATCGGCGGAGCCGTCGTTGCCAACTTGACAGACGGTTTCGGTGCGGAAGGTGGATCGACCATCACGCAACAGTTGGTTAAGCAGTCATTCCTTTCGACAGATAAGAAGTTGAAACGTAAGCTTCAAGAACAATGGCTCGCACTCAAACTCGAGCGTGAGTATACGAAAGAACAGATTTTAGAGATGTACTTGAACAAAAACTATTACGGTAGTGGTGGATACGGTGTGCAAACCGCATCGAAACGTTACTTCAACAAGCCTGTCTCTGATGTCAATTATCAAGAGGCCGCGATTCTTGCGGGTCTCCCACAACGCCCAAGTGCCTATGATCCAATCAATGGTGATCAGGAGTTGACCCGTTACCGTCAAGAGCAAGTCCTGTCTGCGATGAAACGTGACGGACATATTTCTGAAGAACAGTACAATGAGGCACTTGATGTCGCCATTGCTGACGTCATCTCACCGGGTGAAGAGACGGAAGAAGAAGCGTTCACACGTGCGATTTATTCACGAGTCCAAGCCGAGCTTGAAGAAGATTACGGACTAGAACAGTCAGATATTTATGGCACAGGTTTAAAAGTCTATACGTCGATCAATAAAGAGTTGCATACAAAGTTTAATAGGGATATTAAATCGGATAATGTAAATATTCCAGGTGGAAGCTTCCCGACCGACGAACTTCGTATGGGTGCAACGGTATTGAATACGAAGACTGGTGAAATTGTCGCGATCATCGATAGTCAACAGGCAAAACAAGGTGACAAATCGTATCGTGATTATTCGAATGAAAAACGTCAAATCGGTTCGACGGCCAAACCAATCTTTGATTACGGTCCAGGAATCGAGAACGGACAATGGTCGACAGGGAAAATCTTACTCGATGCACCGCTCGAGGGATCTTATAATCCAAACAACTATTATCTAGACTATCTTGGTCAAAACACGATGCGGTATTTCTTAACGATTTCAGGGAACACACCTGCTGTTCGAGCTTTCCGAGAAGTTCGTGATGAATTTGGTCAAGGGGCCATCGAGTCCTTTGCAAAAAACCTCGGCATTGAACCGATATACGCCGGAGATGATGTATTAGAAGCGAACGCCCTCGGTGCCGCTGAAGCGAGCACGACTCAAATGGCAGCGGCATATGCTGCCTTTGGGACGAATGGAATGTATACAAAACCGCATTTGATTCAAAAAATTGAATTCAATGACGGTTCAAGTATCAATTCGCCAATTAAAGCGAAGCAGGCAATGGAAGACTATACGGCATACATGTTGACGGACATGCTTCGTGATGTCGTAAGCGGTGCGAACGGGACGTATGAACCGGGTGCATTCCCTTGGGACGTGGCAGGTAAGACGGGAACGACCAACGATGAGCAAGACAAATGGTTTACTGGATATACGACAGACTACTCGATTTCTGTTTGGACGGGTAAAGTGAGCGGTGCTAGTGAGACTGCCAATAAACCGAACTATGCCCAATACTATTTCGAGTACATGATGCAACAAGTGACGAATGCGACGGGACAACCGGATCGATTCCAACGTCCAGACTCTGTCTTGTCTATCGGGAATGAACTTTATGTCAAAGGGACGAAGCCAAAAGATCTTCAACCTGAGAAGTTGGTTGCTCCGACTGGGGCAAGTGTCAACTACAACGAAGAAACCCAAACCGGTTCTGTCTCATGGTCATACGATTTCGATGGTGCACAAGCCGATGGCTATACGGATATCACGTTCACAGTGACACAAAAGTCAGCAGACGGAAGTGAGCAAGTCGTCGGAACGACCGGGGAGACGAGTGTAAATATTGCAAACTTGGCCGAAGGAGACACTACGTTTACGATTGTCGCGAATGCAACGAACCCGTTGACGGGGGAACAGCAATCAGCACCGGCGCAAGCGAGCTACTCGATCGAACCGAAAGAGGAACCGACGGAAGAAGAGGAAAACCCTACTGATGAGGGGAATTCCGAAGATGAACCATCAGACGAAAATAACGGGAACGGGAATGAAAACGGAAACGGAAATGGAAATGGTAACGGAGGCGGAAACGGAGGCGGAAACGGCGAAGATACCACCGACGAACAAACTCCTGATGAACCGGCGACGGATGAAGATTCTGGCGAAGAAACAGACGAACCAACTGACGGAGATGATTCAGGAACTCCGTTAGAGGGACAATCCAATGGTGAATCGTCTGACACGAATCGTGGAAATGGCAATTCAAACAATGGGAATAACTAAGAAAAGCAGGGCGCACAATGTCGCCCTGTTTTTCGTTTGACTTTGCTATAATGAAAAGAAAGGGAACAGGATGGTGACACATGGTTCAACTCTCTTTAAAACGCAAGATGAAAGTATTACTTGTCATGGATCGACTGCAAGACGATGATTTCGGCGTGCCTCTCGGTGGACATCTCGGGTTAAAGCTATCACATGTGCTCTTAAAAGAGTCAATACCGTTTGGGCGTCTCATCCAGGACCAAACCGTCGCCGAAGCGATCGGACATGCTTACTTGAAACGAATCGGAGTCGAGACCATGTTCACGGGCGAAGAATCCTATTATCCGGAACTTCTTCGTGGCAACCGTCAACTCAGCTCAACAAACGAAGATTATTATAAAACGGTGCAACGCTACGTCAAACATCTTTTAGCGGTTCATTCAAAATGTACGAAACTACATACCATCGTCTTGTTCGGACGGTCGACGCAACGTCTGTTTTCAGATGCGCTCCTCCGCCTAGAAGAAGAGAATGAGCATGTCGCTGCTACATTTAACGAGATGGCCATCTTTCAGATGCCCGCCGTATCGAGAGTGGTACGAGATGAACGGATTCATCAAATCCGACAAGTCGTAGCGGATCTTGCACCTTCGAATGCGTAATGAAAGAAGGTGACTGGATGCGAAAATCTCGCTCTGTCGAAGAAATGATCAAACAACTAAAAGACGATCCTGGTTTTTCAAACCACGTACGTCATTGGCACACGGTCGACGCTCGTCCGGCACAATATGCCCCAATTCCAGAACAAGTGCCTGAACAATTGGCGAATGTGCTCAAGAATCGCGGAATCGAGCAGCTGTACACGCATCAAGCCGAGGCTGTGAAACAAACGGCGGCTGGCCATTCGACGGTCATCGTAACACCTACGGCATCAGGAAAAACACTGTGTTATAACTTACCGGTTCTATCCAAGATGATTGAAAAACCTACAGCCCGTGCGCTTTATCTTTACCCGACAAAAGCACTCGCACAAGATCAAAACAGTGACTTGATGGAGATGGTCGAAGCCCTTGAAGGGAATTTACGATGCTTCACGTATGATGGCGACACCTCACCTGCGGCACGAACAAAAGTCCGCGATGCGGGGAATATCGTCATCACGAATCCGGATATGCTACATTCCGGCATCTTACCTCATCATACGAAATGGATTCGTCTTTTTGAGAACTTAGAATATATCGTCGTCGACGAACTCCATACGTATCGTGGCGTGTTTGGAAGTCATGTGGCGAACGTATTTCGACGCTTGAAGCGAATCTGTGCCTATTATGGCAGTCATCCGAAATGGATCATGACCTCAGCGACCATTGCAAACCCGCTTGAACTTGCCGAGCTATTGACGGAAGAAGAAGTCGTTTTAATCGATCGGAACGGGGCACCTCAAGGGAAGAAACATCTTGTCTTCTACAACCCCCCTGTCGTCAACGAAGCACTCGGAATTCGTCGAAGCGCGACGCTCGAGACGAAACGAATCGCCTCGAGGCTCGTGGAAGCGAACATTCAAACGATTGTATTTGCACGGTCGCGCGTACGTGTCGAGGTGCTATTGACCTATTTGCAAGAATTGACACGTCGGGAGCTCGGACCAAAGTCTATTGTTGGTTACCGTGGCGGCTATCTTCCATCTGAACGTAGAGAAATCGAACGGCGGTTACGGAACGGGGAAATCAAGGCGGTCGTCTCAACAAACGCGTTAGAGCTCGGTGTCGATATCGGTCAACTTCAAGCGTGTGTCTTAAATGGATATCCTGGAACGGTCGCTTCGTTATGGCAGCAGGCAGGTCGTGCCGGACGGCGCCATTCAGAATCACTCGTTGTATTTGTCGCATCCTCGTCATCACTCGACCAACTCGTCGTCGAACAGCCGGACATGATTTTAGATCGTTCACCGGAAGCGGCCCGGCTTGACCCGAATAACTTGATTATTTTAGTGGATCATATCAAATGCGCCGCATTCGAGTTGCCTTTTCAAAAAGGAGAGCGATTCGGAACGGTCGATACGGAAGATATTTTAGAGTTTTTGACGGATGCTCACGTCTTGCATGAACGGGCTGATAGATATTATTGGATGACGGATTCATTTCCGGCTCATGACATCTCGCTTCGAACGAGTGATCAAGAAAATGTCGTCATCGTTGATCAGACGGCAAAACATCAAGTTATCGGTGAAATGGACACGTTCAGTGCCATGACGTTGTTACATGATGAAGCGATATACTTGCATGGAGCCGAGCAATATCAGGTCGAAAAACTCGATTTTGAGGAGAAGAAAGCGTATGTTCGCCGAGTGGACGTCGACTACTACACAGATGCGAATTTAGCCGTTGAACTGAAAGTGCTTGAAGAGAATAAGACAGATGGAGCGAAGACGTTTGGTGAGGTATCGGTCATCGCGATGGCCACTTTGTTCAAGAAAATAAAATTTGGGACGCATGAGAACATCGGGTCGGGCCCGATTCATCTACCGGAGCGAGAGCTGCATACGACAGCGACATGGTTCACGTTAGATGAGCGATTCGCCTACTCGGAGGCGGACCTCGAAGATCAACTTGAAGCGGTCAGTGATTTGATGAGACGGCTTGCACCACTCTATCTCATGTGTGATACGCTCGATTTATTCACAACGATTCAGATGAAGTCGACACATACGAGTAAGCCGACCGTCTATCTGTATGACCGCTATCCTGGAGGAATCGGGCTCAGCGAGGCACTCTATAAAGATGCAGACATGGTGCTTGAAGCAGCAGAGCGGACGGTATCCGACTGTCCGTGTGAGAGCGGATGTCCCCGTTGTGTCGGCATGGTTGGATACGGTGACTTCAAGCAGCAAGTCATTCGCCAGTTGCAAGCATTGAAAGGAACGATATGAAAGCTAAACTATCTAGATTAATCAAAACGAACGAACCTGCCCCAAAAGCTAGTGTTGCGACCCCTGATGAAGTGGAACAGCAAAAGTGGATGGGACAAGGTGGAGAGATCTTGACATTCGAAGGGGAATGGTGCGTCCGGATCCGGAAGACATATCCCCTTGATGAGGTGTATCACGACTTCAAGTTTGGAGAAGCAGGACAGATGATGGCTCGAACCGAGCATCCGTTTTTCGCCGTCGACTTAGACCCCGACCAAGTCCTGTTCATGGATACGGAGACGACCGGTTTACGTGGGTCTGGAACGTCGATTTTTTTAATCGGGTTTGCACGGATTCGTGCGGAACAACTTGAAATGATTCAATACGTGCTACCTCATCCGGCGTTTGAAACCGCCTTTTACTATCATTTCTTGCAAGACATCGGAGATGAGGTACGATTCGTCACCTATAACGGGAAGTCATTTGATTGGCCTCAAATCAAGACGAGACACACGTTCGTCAAATCACGGGTGAAACAATTACCTTCAGTGGGTCATGTCGATTTACTTCACGCTGCAAGACGATTGTTAAAACCGAGGCTAGAATCAGTATCATTAAAAGCGGTCGAAGCATACTTTGGTCATGAACGAACGGATGACCTTCCTGGATTTTTGGCACCGATGCACTATTTTCAATACGTCAAAGAACGGAATCCAGAAATATTGCTTCCGGTCCTTGAGCACCATCATGCGGACTGTTTAAGCCTCGTCTCCTTGTATACGCGTCTCAGTCAACTCGTTACGACCCCGATAACTGATTTCGGGGAGGAACGTGCCCACTGGCTACATGACCTTGGCGAACAAGATCAAGCGCTGAGAGAGTTTGAGCAACTCCCGAGTCCATCGAAGCGTGCCATCATGCGGCAAGCGATGTTATTAAAACGGGCTGGACGATTTGAGGAGGCCATTCCGCTATTTGAGTCGCTTCATACGATTGAAGGGTACGTCGAACTCGCCAAATATGCAGAGCATAAACAAAAGGACGTGGCTTTAGCGATTGAGTACACGGAGCGAGCGTTAGAGATTCTTGATCAAAAGCGGACGGTGTTACGTCAAACGTTGCAACGCGAGAAAGATGCGTTAGAACATCGCCGTGCTCGCCTAGAAAGGAAGCGAACATGAAAGTAGTAGCCGTCACAGGATATCGTCCTCATGAACTCGGCATCTTCAAAGCGGATCATCCGGGTGTTGAAATCATTCAAGAAGCTTATCGGAAAAAGATACTTGAAGTCATCGAATTAGGTGCTGAATGGTTCATATTAAGTGGAACGAATGGTTGTGAATTGTGGGCTGGACAAGTATTGTTAGAGTTAAGAGAAACCTATCCGATTAAAATTGCCGTGTTTCCTCCATTCTTAAATATGGACGAGCGCTATAAACCATTCGAACAAGAACTATTTGTGCAACTGCAACTCGAGGCAGACTTTTTTGAATCGCTGACGCAGCGTCCATACGAAGACCCAAGTCAACTACGCGCAAAAACGGCATTCTTTTTAGATAAAGCAGAAGGGTTGATCACCTTGTATGACGAAGAAACGGAAGGAAGTCCCCGGTTTCTAGTCGATGGGGCTCGGCGAAAGCCGAACATGGAAGTTTTCTTGATCACACAAGAAGACTTACGAGTCATTGAAGAAGAAAAACAATGGAAACAACAATGGGAGTGATATGATGCAAACGGAATTAACAGCAGAAGCGATTTATAAACAAGAATTCAAGACCGCATTACGTGGTTATTCACAAGAAGAAGTCGATCAATTTTTAGATGTCGTCATTCGCGATTATGAAAAAATGACGAAAGAAATCGAGCGTCTTCAAAAAGAAAACGACTCGTTGCGACGGGAATCTGCGCCTGTATCGGAACCGGTTAAACCAGCACAGCCGGTTGCCTCAAATTATGACATGTTACGCCGAATTTCAAATCTCGAAAAAGCGGTCTTTGGAAAGCAAGTCGGTCCAAGCGAATAACGAATAGGGGGTGGAGTCCATGTTGCAAGTGTTAACGGCCACGGAGAAACAACCAGTCAAACAACAGACAAAAAAGCTGTTTCGTGTGAAAGAAGAAGTGATGAAAGCACCAACCTGCTATACAGATTGTCTCGTCGAAAACATCAGACAAACATGCCGATTTGATTGGATGATGATTGAGCAAGTTAAATTAGGGGATGATCTCGTTCATTACGTGCTTGTCGGACCTAAAGGCGTATTCTTGATTCAATTAAATCGAACTCCAGCCCCCGTCCATTTGACGAACCGGGAATGTCGAACCGAGACCTCGATGGGATGGAAACAGGTTTATCCTCATCCTGTGACGGAGTTAGAACGGATGACCAAACAAGTGCGGTCACGATTAAAAAAAGAGTGTAATCAAGCAATTCCCGTCTATTCGTTTTTAATTTTTCCGGAAACGGAACGATTGAAGTTAGAACGAATTAAGGCGAATTGTGGAGATTCATTTGCTCTAGTGAATCAGGTGATCAGTAAAACGAACCTTAAGACGTTGACAGAGCCGCTCGTCAAACAAATCGCCTATTATTGTTCTGAGCGACAAGTACATAAATAAGAAGAAGGCCGAATCGATCATTCGGCCTTCTTCTTATTTTAAAAGTTCTCTTGCTTTTGCCGCATCATCTCGGTGAACGAATAGTGCAACGCGATCGTCCAAGTTTTTTGCTAGCGGCTTCAATAGTTTGCCGGTCGGTAGTCCTTGTTCCACACGACAGGTGATGCCCTGCTCGGTCAAATAATGATAATCACCTAAAAGTTCTTCACCTTGTTTCCCGAATGCTTCACCGAAACGAACCCACTTTAAGTTGCGAATTGTTCGAATCGAGACCAAAATGACAAACAAAATGGCGAGTACGATGATCAATAATGTTTCCAATGCCTTCAACCCCTTCTTTACACAAGTTTAATGGTGTGGCGAGTTGAAAGCAATATGGAGCGAACGGTATACTGAAATGGAAAGAGGGGATGAAATGAAAAAACCGATTCAATCGAGACGAGAGGCGATCTCACTCCTAGAAAATCAGCAAGTACTTTATATTCGAATGCATAACGGACAAACGGGCATGATCAAATCGACAGAGGAAGGTATCATCGTGGCCATTCCGAATGAAGAAACAGATCAAATCGATTTCCGAAAATTAGAAGATATCGAGGCGTTTGAAGCGTTTTACGATTTGACGCTCTCGAAACCAGGTATTCTATATGTAAACGTTGAATAGTCATGACATGGAGAGCTTCACCCATTCGGTGAGGCTCTCCATTTATACACGTTCAAGAGGACGGCAGCCAGACGGCCAACTTGTCCTGTAACGGCTTTAAGCGAACGTGATGTTGCTTATGCAACAAATAACCGTCTGGACGAATGACCAATATGCCACGTTTCATAAAAAGTGATTTGGCTAGTTCGTTTCCTTGATCGAAAAACGGGCGACTCGTCTTAGATAAGGTAATCGTTTGAATGAACGGCTGGTTCTTGTTCAAATAGGCATAAATGGACGTCAAATCACGTTTCCCGTCGTCAAATACGAGCACTTGAAACCGTCCGTCCGCGATTTTGGATATTTTTGTCCGAAACCCGTCATCCGTTCGTAAAATCTCAGTCTCCGGAAAAATCTTTCCTTCCGCAACGCGACGAAACGGGAACCGAAGCGCATTCGGATACGATAAATGGAGCTGAGAAATCCGTTCGGTGATCTTTTGGTTGACGAAATTGACGCGAGTGAAGACATCGGCACCGATTGCTTGGAACGGCAAGAGCATCGGGAGGGTCATCTGCAACATCTCCGTTGCGATATTCGTCGTCTGAAGCACGTTGCGGGCTACGTATTCTCGCTCGTCTCGATAGGTGGACACGACGTGATGGAGGGCGCCAGTTTTGAGATGTAACCACAGTTTCCAACCTAAGTTGAAGGCATCCGCTATCCCGGTGTTCATCCCTTGTCCTCCGACCGGGGAGTTAATATGTGCCGCATCCCCCATGAGAATGATGCGATTGTGTATGAACGTATCGACCATGCGATTATGCACGCGGAATAAGGAGAACCATTCCACATCATGAATATGGACCGGCATATGACTGCGTTGCTCCACCAATTCTTGAAGATCCGACTCTTGGAATGATTCATCCGTTCTCAAGTTTCCCGTGATGCGAATTGTTTCATCCGTGAGCGGGAAGACTTCGAGCACTCCTCGATCCGAGAAAAAGATATGAACTTCTTCCCGGGATATCGGCCAATCCGCCTTCAAATCGGCTAGCACCCAAGCCTCTTTGAACGATTTACCACTAAACGGAAGGGCGAGCATCCGACGAACCGAACTGTTGGCTCCATCGGCGGCGGCAATGTATTTCGCTTCAACAGCACGATTTCGCCCGTCTGTAGCGGTCAAATATGCGATTGTACGGGATGGGTATTGAGTGATGGATGACAACGTTTCACCGCGCTTCACAACATGTCCATGTTTTCGTAGGGCACGTTCCAAAATCTCTTCGGTTTCATTTTGACGTAACAACGTCACGAACGGATAAGGGGTCACGAGTTTGGAGAACTCAAGCTTTGCTGTCCACTGTCCCGAAAAATATAGATTCCCCCGTTCAATTGTTCGGGCACGCTCTAGCACTTCTTGCGCAACATCTAAACGAGAAAACACTTCGATGGTCCGCGGCTGAATCCCGATAGCTCGTGAATTGTCCGACGGGGTCGTCTTACGATCAATGATTTGAAAAGATACGCCATATCTGGCTAAGGTGAGTCCGAGCGTCAAGCCGGTTGGTCCGGCACCGACAATCAATACATCTACTTGTTCGTCCACGCTGATCAACTCCTATCATTAATAATGATATTTCCGACATTGGCAGCGACTAAACGAAAAGTAGGGTATAGAACGATATATGATATTCGATGATGGAAGGTGAGTGAGCATTGTGCATCCATGGATCACAGAAGAACAGATTCGAGATAGTTTTACAATGGATGAAGATTATGAACAGACAGCGGCAGTGTTAATCCCACTCGTTCAGATCGATCAGGAATGGCACGTCGTGTTTGAGGTACGCGCCCACACGATGCGGCAGCAACCTGGGGAGATCTCATTTCCAGGGGGACGCCTTGAAAAAGGAGAAACACCCGTAGAAGCGGCAATCCGGGAAACATGCGAAGAGTTAGAGATTTCTGCAGATAAAGTAGAAGTCGTAGGCAAATTGCGACCGCTTGCTACGCCTCATCGTCAATTGATTTTTCCGTTTGTCGGAATCCTATCGGAAGTACCGAGTGTGGAAGGGACGGATGAGGTCGATCATTTGTTTACCGTACCGATTTCCACATTACTCATGATTGATCCATTCCACGGAGAGATGGAATGGACGATGAGTCCGGATCAAAATATTCCGTTAGATCGATTGGCGAATGCTAAAGCGTACAAAAAACGGGTAATTAAAATGAAAGAACCTTTTTATGAACATGAAGACTACATCATTTGGGGACTTACTGGAAAATTCTTGACACAATTTATTAAACGGATAAAAGAAAACGTATTCAAACGGTTATAATTTCGTTATAATGATAGAAACAAATTTAGATTGGAAGTGAATGGGTGTGTCTGAAGAATTCCTCGTAGGTGATATCGTGAAGTCGACTCGTGAAGGATGGGTCGCTGAAGTGACCGCCGTACTGACCAATACTGTGATCGGTGACGTCTCGATCATGGAAGAGTTTCAACAGCTCGGACTTGAGTTCGAGAAACAAGTTTTACTAAAATCAGAATTGGAATTGATTGAACGCGCCAGCTGACCTTTTTCTGAAAGGGATGATTCAGGTGTCCATTGACAAAAAAGTACGTGAATGGCAAGAGGCGGGTTTATTGGATGAAGCGACGGGGTTAAGACTAGTCGACTATGAACATAAACGACGGGCGGCTAGTGAGCAACATGATCACAAGCCACCCGTTTTGGTTATTGTCGGATCCATTTTGTTGGCTCTTAGCCTTTTCAGTTTCGTCGCAGCCAACTGGCAAGCGATTCCTGACCTTTTGAAAATCGGTTTGTTTCTTTTATTTATGGTTGGATTTTATGTGTTTGCCGAGCGGGTTCGCTTAAGAACCCCAAGATATGTCACGCTGTTACGTGTACTAGGGTTCGTTTTCTTTATCGCGACCATGGCGGTCATTTTCACGACGTATAACCTGTCTGGCCAATTGACTCTATTGTTCTGGATTATCTTTGCGATGGCAGTACTTCATCGCATCTTGTATGAGCATGTCATATTCTCCATGATCACCGCAATCGCGGCATTTTTAGCCATCACCAATAGTTTCGAAAGCATCGGGCTGATTTTGATTGGGATTGCTCTAATCGTGACATGGGTATGGTTCCATTTCGTCGATGAATCGTTGGACCGCACGTTTGCCTGGCTAACCTTTTATGGCATTCTCAATATTTTCGGCCAGTATATCGATTATGAGGGAAGACTGTGGCCGCTTTGGTCACTCGTCATCTTGCATGCAATGCTCTTATTCTATCGAAAACAAGCCGCATGGCAAGCAACGTATCTGTTCACTGCGGCCGTTCTATCAATTGGTTATTTAATTAACGTGACAGAAAGTTGGCTCTCCCAAAGACCGCCTTCCGTCATTGAAGCGACACTTTTGTCGGTGGCACTCGTTGCCGTCTATTTGATTCACAGACGAAACGACCTACTCTGGGTAAGTTTCCTTGCAGTCATCCCATTTGCACTGTATGAAGATTCAGGAGTTTTACTGGCGATCATCATCGAGGTGATTGCACTTGCGTACTTGATTCGCCAAGACGTGACACGACAACCGACAATATTCGCCTTCCTCTATTTCTTAATCGTTCAACTGACAATTTACTTTATCTACGTATGGGACCGGCTCGATATCTCACTCTTCTTCTTGATTGGTGCGTTAATCGTCTTTGCGTTGTCACTCGCATTATGGTGGCGTAATCGAACGAGAGGGGATGTGACGACATGAAACGGTTTTCTGTCTGGGTGATCCCGGTTGTCCAAGTCCTGATTGCAATCTGCTTTGTGGTACTTGTTTATGCTATTTCGTGGGTCGGGGAGACGTACACGTTTAAAGGGTCTTCGTTCGAGCCTTATGACCCTTATTTTGGAGATTCCGTCTATCTCGAATATGATGCCTTCAAAGGACGACAAGATGTCGAAACCGGAACGGTATATGTTTCCTTTAAAGAAGGGGAAGAGGGTTATGCAGTCATCAATCGAATTGAGTCGAAACCGTTTTTTGGTGGAATTCGGGCAAACTATTATGATCGACTTCTTTATATAGAAGAAATGGGGTCGTATCGTGTGTCTCAAGATGAGATGGATGCTATAAAAGGAAAGCAATCGTTCACGGTTCAAGTTGATGTCGCACCGTGGGGGATGCTCAGAATGTATGAAATTGAGTCAAATGAATAAGATTTAATCATGACAGGAAGATTACAGGTTTGTTACACGATTGATTGTAACGAATCTGTAATTTTTTTGTGAACATAAGGACTACCAACGTTCTTTTCAATTGTTACAATCTGTAACCACTTTTTTTGTCATATGTCAGGAATGTTTCACTTCGATAAAATCACTACTTTGGCGGGACCTGTCGTGGTACATTAACATCTGTTCGTTACATAACGAGAAAGGTGATGACCTTACTACGATGAAATTAGTTAAATATATGATGTTCTTTGGAACCGTGATGATTGGCATGTTCGCTTTCACCATACAAGCGGATGCTGCACAAATCGGGATTGGGACAGAACAAAAAATTGTACAAAATCCACTTGAGTTAGAACGACAGGCGATTGAGGAAGAGCGAAAAAAAGAAATCGCACGTCAAAAGAAAATCGCTGAAGAAAAACGTTTGGCTGAAGAGAAGCGAATTGAAGCGGAACGACTTGCAGCCGAGAAAGCGAAAGAAGAAGCGGAGAAGGCAAAACTTGCCAAACGTGAAGCGGAACGAAAAGCAGAGGAAGAACGTAAAGCAGCGGAACGGGCAACAGCTGCAAAATCGTCGACTTCAGCAACGCAAACAGTCAATGCGACACCGGTATCTACCTCTACAAAGGTTATTACAGTCGAATCAACGGCTTATTCAAATGATGTTGCAGATAACAAGGCATACGGCGGTCGTGTGTTAACGGCCACGGGTCATGATGTGACCGACTCGATTTATTATAACGGGATGCGGATTATCGCAGTCGACCCAGCCATCATCCCATTAGGCTCTAAAGTCCATATACAAGGTGTTGGTGATGCGATCGCCCTTGATACAGGTGGCCGAATCAAAGGTCATATCGTCGATTTATTAGTCGATTCGAAACAAGATGCGATTCAATGGGGGCGTCGCCAAATCCAAGTCACCGTTTACTAAATCTTGAAGGTTCTCCAATCGGAGAGCCTTTTTTGTTTAACAAAGTAGAGAAACGGGCATAATACTTTTTGAATTTCCATTTTGTTTGGAAACAGTCGAGGAGGGATCAGGTTGATTGAGTTTCGGGATGTATCAAAACGATATGAGGACGGGACGTTAGCCGTCAAAGATTTGAGTTTAACTGTAGAAAAAGGAGAAATATTTGTATTGATTGGTCCTTCAGGTTGTGGGAAGACCACGACCATGAAAATGGTGAATCGATTAATCGACCATACGGATGGGAAAATTTTAATCGAAGGAAAAGAAATCTATCAATTCGATATTTTTGAACTACGCCGTAATATCGGTTATGTACTCCAACAGATTGCATTATTCCCTCACTTAACTGTGGAAGAAAATATCTCTGTCGTACCCGAATTATTAAAGTGGAAAAAAGATCGAACAAAAGAGCGAGTGACTGAATTGATGAAAATCGCCGGGCTGGACCCGAAACTTCGCTCGAAGAAGCCAGCAGAATTATCAGGAGGTCAACAGCAGCGAGTAGGCGTATTGCGTGCCTTAGCTGCAGACCCGGACGTTATCCTCATGGACGAACCATTTTCTGCACTTGACCCGATCAGTCGTGGTCAATTGCAGGATGACATTAAACGATTGAATGATGAGCTCGGGAAAACGATTTTATTTGTCACGCATGACATGCAAGAGGCGATGAAGCTCGGAGATCGCATCGCGTTGATGCGTGATGGGGAACTCATGTTGGTCGGTACGCCTGAAGAAATATTGGCGAGTGAAGACCCGTTCGTCTTAGAATTTACACAACGCGGAAGAGGTGAGCAGGATGCTTGAGACGTTCCAAAATAGACAAGGACAGCTTGTCGAGGCACTGATTGAGCACTTGCAGCTCTCTGTCGTATCGCTTTTGATCGCCGTATTAATTGCCGTTCCATTGGGAATCTGGCTGACGCGACGTAAGAAAATCGCCGAAACCGCCATTGGCATCACTGCGATTATTCAAACGATTCCATCTCTTGCCTTACTCGGATTAATGATCCCACTCGTTGGAATCGGGGCATTACCTGCCATTATTGCGCTTGTCTTATATGCGCTCCTCCCTATTTTACGAAACACGTTCACTGGGTTGAACGAAGTGGATAAATCATTACTAGAAGCTGCTCGAGCTTGTGGGATGAAACCGAATCAAAGTTTGATGAAAGTCGAACTTCCACTCGCGCTCCCGGTCATCATGGCTGGTATCCGTACAGCGATGGTCTTGATTGTCGGGACTGCGACGCTCGCTGCTTTAGTCGGAGCCGGCGGACTCGGTACGTTGATCTTGCTTGGGATTAACCGGAACGACAATTACTTAATTTTACTCGGTGCCATCCCGGCCGCCATTTTGGCACTCTTATTTGACTTCTTGTTGCGTCAGATGGAAGGTGCGACAGCGACTCGAAACAAGGTGAAATTGATTGCTGTTTCTACTGTCCTCGCCTTGGTCATCGTCACACCGCTTGCGTTCGGTCGTTCGCAAGAAACAGACCTTGTCGTTGCCGGTAAACTTGGTCCAGAGCCGGAAATCCTAATGAACATGTATAAGTTATTGATTGAAGAAAAAACAGATTTGACTGTATCTGTGAAACCGAACTTTGGGGAAACAACATTCGTATGGGGCGCACTCCAATCTGGAGACGTTGATATTTATCCGGAGTTTACAGGTACGGCACTGGCGAGTCTCGTCAAAGAAACGCCTGAGTCAAACGATGCCGGTGAAGTGTACGAGCAAGCAAGAGAAGCGCTTTCTGAAGATGGGTATGTGATGCTCGAACCGATGAAATTTAACAACACGTATGCACTCGCCATTCCACGTGATTATGCAGAGGCGGAAGGCATTACGGCCATTTCCGATTTACGGAATGTCGAGTCGGACATCAAGGCCGGTTTCACGCTTGAATTCACGGACCGCGAAGACGGATACCCAGGACTTCAAAACGAGTATGGATTCGATTTCCCATCTGTCGTCTCGATGGAGCAAAAATTGCGTTATCGTGCTATCTCGCGAGGAGATGTCAATTTAGTAGACGCCTATGCGACGGACCCTGATATTGCCGAGAACGACCTTGTCGTCTTAGAAGACGATCGTCAATTCTTCCCACCATACCAGGGAGCGCCGCTCATGAAAGAAGAGACGCTTGAGGAGTATCCAGAAATCGAGGATGCGCTCAATCAACTCGCAGGTAAAATCACAGACGAACAAATGTCTGAATTGAATCGACGAGTCGCGTACGGAAATGAACGCGCGTACGATGTAGCGAAAGACTTCTTGGAACAGGAAGGATTACTATGAGAGTCTTGATTATTTCGAATCCGAAGTCCGGTACGAGCGAAACAATGCTCGGCGAAGTCATCGGAACGATCGAATCGCTCTATGAAGAAATCATCATCAAAAAGACACAGGAAATCGGGGACGCACTCCGATTCGCCGAAACAAGCGAATCGTTCGACCATCTGATTGTCATTGGCGGGGACGGTACGCTAAACGAAGTAGTGAATGGCTTAATGACCTTGCAGCGCGAGGAACGACCGACAGTGGGCATCATTCCAGCAGGAACATGTAATGACTTTGCACGAGCGCTTGAACTGCCGATTCAACCGACACAGGCTGCTCAAATCGTTCGTTCCTCTCACGAACAATATGTCGATGTCATTCAAGTCAATGAGATGTATGCGCTCAATTTCATAGGCGTCGGTTTGATCGCGGATACATCTCGTCAAATTGATCCCGATGAAAAAGAATCATTAGGCACAATCGGATATTTTTTAGCGACCATTCGTCAATTCCGTGAAGCGGACCCATTCAACATCACGCTTCGGCGGGGCAGTGAAGTAATATATGACGGTGACGTTAGTTTTCTCTATGTTGGGAACGGGAGTTATCTCGGTACGGTCCCGACGAAACTAGAGACACAATCGTTTTCCGATGGTTTGCTAGAAGTCGTACATAGTTCGGCAAGGGGATTTCCCATGATTCGACAGCTGTTGGCCCAACAACTCGGTCTCAATCAGAAGACGCCGGAGTGGAATCACTTCCAGGCTCCTCACATCGAGCTAGAATTGAATGCGCCACAAATCATCGATGTCGATGGGGAGCACTTCGAAGCAGACAAATTGTCGATCCGAATCCGAGAGCGTGTGCTCACCTTTTTAACGCCATAAAGCATCAACAGGGAAAAGTATTCAGACTTTTCTCTGTTTTTTGTTGTTCTCATCTTGGAACCATGTTAGTATTTCACTATTATTATGAAAATGAAATGAAAAACAGAAAGTAGGGGTAATCATGGCGCAAAATTCATTCGCCTCAAAAATTGGATTCATACTAGCTGCCGCAGGGTCGGCAATTGGTTTAGGTGCAATCTGGAAATTTCCATATGTCACCGGAACGAGCGGGGGCGGTGCCTTTTTACTCATGTTTTTGGTGTTCACATTATTGCTTGGTCTGCCATTATTGATTGGTGAATTCATTGTCGGACGTTCGACTCAAAAGACTGCACTTCTCGCTTTCAAACAGTTAGGGCATGGTCGCTGGACCATTATCGGTTATTTAGGTGTCATTGCTTGCTTCTTGTTACTTTCCTTCTATAGTGTCATTGGAGGATGGATCCTCATCTATATCGGACTCGGTTTAAGTGGAGAGCTCAGTGGACGTTCGGTAGACGAATTTGGTGAAGTGTTCGGGAACGTCGTTTCCACACCAGGTATCGCCGTACTCGGACAATTCTTATTCCTTTTGATTACACTTTTAATTGTCTTGCGTGGCGTTGAAGCGGGGATTGAGCGGATGAGTAAAATTTTGATGCCACTCTTGTTCATCAGTTTCTTAGTTCTCGTGCTTCGCTCGTTGACGCTTGACGGGGCGATGGAAGGGGTTCGCTTCTTCTTACAGCCTGACTTCTCTGCATTGACTGGTGAATCGGTATTGTTTGCCCTCGGACAGGCGTTCTTCTCTTTATCGTTAGGGGTCGCAGCGATGCTGACATATGCGTCTTATATTAAGACGAAAGGAACATTGAACCGTTCAGCGAACATGATCGTCTTGTTGAACATTGCGGTTTCGCTTTTAGCTGGACTAGCCATCTTCCCGGCAGTCTTTGCATCAGGTCTTGATCCGGCTGAAGGTCCAGCATTACTCTTCGTCGTTTTACCGGCAGTCTTCAACCAAGTACCGCTCGGTGGATTCTTCATGGTCTTATTCTTCTTATTGTTTGCTTTTGCATCGATCACGTCGTCGATTGCCATGTTAGAAGTCGTCGTCGCAGGTGTGACCGACCGTCTGAATGAAAAGAATTCACCATGGACGAAAAAGAAAGTGACGGTGACAGCCGCCATTCTCGTCTTCATCCTGGGAGTACCATCCGCGCTCTCGTTCGGACTCTTAAGTGAGGTACAGATTTGGAACGGTCGGACATTCTTCGATACGATGGACTATCTCGTCAGTTACATTTTAATGCCGATAGGCGCACTCTTGACTTCCATCTTTGTCGGTTATGTCGTTGACCAACGTGTCCTAAAGGATGAAATCGAAACATCCAAATCTGGTGTGAAGCTTTACCCAATCTGGCATGCGCTCATTCGCTATGTCATTCCTGTGACTGTCGCGATCGTCATGGTTTCTACATGGATCACCACATAACAAACGAACTGTAGGCTCTATGAGTCTACGGTTTTTTTCATCTCGCAACGGGAAAGTAGTCGATATAGGTAGTTCATTCTACACCTGTGGACGGAGGTATCGACGAATTTTATTATGCTAAAATGATAGGGATGACGAAACTTTTTTTGACACGTTTCGTAATGTACAATAGAAGTAACATGAGATGAGGTGAAAAGAATGAAAACATGGATGAAATGGGTCCTGACTGGGGCAGTCATATACTTTGCCATTAACGTATTCGATTTCTCCTGGTTATTCATTATAGTAGGGGCGCTCGTTTTAAACGAAATTTGGTCAACGAACAAACGCAGAAATCGACAACGAACACCGACTCCCGTTGCGAAACGTGCCAAAAAGAAACTGTTGCTCGATGAGGAAGAATCGTTCTCTGGATCGAGGATTTTAAAACCGATCGAAGAGCCGATGCCTACACGACAATTCGAGGCGACAGATGATTTAGAGCTTCAATTTTTGCAACGGACGATTGAGCAAGGATACGAGAAACTACAACAGATTGACCGTGTTCTACCAGATATTAAGGATGTGGAAGTAAGGCGTGAAATGAAGGCCGTCTCGAAAGAAGCACATGAATTGTTCGAGGAGCTCTTCGAAAATCCACAAGACGCCAAGCATGTTCGTGACCTGTTCACATTCTATTTAGATTCCCTCGTCTCGGTCGTCTTGAAATTTAAAGAACTTGAAGGAAAACGAGTCGTCATTCAAGAAGAGACTCGAGAACAATTAATCACAAATATGCGACTAATTGTCGATAAATTTAAAGAACAACGCGGACGTCTTCTTGAAGATGACGCCGTAGACTTTGAACGCGAACTGATCATGATGGAGCGGGTCTTATCTGATCAGCCGGAAGGGAGAAAGAAACATGACTTCATCGAATGAAACGAACTGGCAGTCATGGCCGGAAGAAGAACTGACTTCTGATACGAAAGCAAAAACGGAGACGGAGGGGTTCAGTGACCCATCTGTCGAATGGTCATCTGTTACACAACCACATGAAGTGCCGGCCATTCAAGCGAAACCGGACGTGCCTCAAGAGCATCGTGAGCGCATCACGCGATTGGCTGAATCCATTGATATTAAGAAGACAGACTCTGTCATGTTGTTCGGGTCGAACGTCCAACGCGAACTTTCCCAATTCTCTGATCAAATTTTGACGGAAGTGCGGATGAAAGATGGAGGAGAAGCCGGGAAACTGTTGTCTGATTTGATGCAAAACGTCCGTAAGATGGACCCGGATATGCTTCAACCGGAGAAAAAGAGTTTCATGGACAACATTCCGCTCATCGGTCGTGCGAAGAAGAAGGCTGAAAACTATAAGCTTCAGTTCGAAAAAATGAACGTCTATTTGGAAGAGGTCATCCATAACCTCGATCGTGCGAAGTTCGGTCTCATGAAAGACATCACGATGCTCGATCAGATGTATGATAAGAACAAGCGGTATTTCGAAGAGTTGAACGTCTATATCGCTGCGGGCGAGACAAAGCTTGACCATGTACGGGAACATGAGATTGCTCCGTTACGTCGAGAAGTAGAAATTTCTAAAGATCAATCGAAGCTTCAACAATTGAACGATATGATTCAATTAGCGGACCGTTTTGAGAAAAAGTTGCACGATTTAAAATTGAGTCGTACGATCAGCCTTCAAATGGCACCTCAGATTCGGGTCATTCAGCAGAACAACCAAATCCTTGCTGAAAAGATCGAGTCAGCGGTCGTCAACACGATTCCGCTTTGGAAAAACCAAGTCGTTCTTGCGCTCAGCTTGACGCGCCAGAAAACGGCACTTCGTATGCAGCAGGACGTGACGAAGACGACAAACCAACTGCTTGAGCAGAACTCGAAGATGCTCAAAGATTCATCGATTGAAATCGCTCAAGAGAATGAAAAAGGGATTGTCTCTGTTGAATCACTGAAAGTCGCGCACGAGAACTTACTTTCCACGTTGGATGAAACGTTACGCATTCAGCAAGAAGGGAAACAAAAACGTCGTGACGCCGAGCGCGAACTTGACCGCATGGAGCACGAATTGAAAGAGAAGGTCATCGAGATCGCCTCGAAAAATAAAGAGCTACCAAAGGACACTGGATATTAAAGGGGGAAGTCTGAGCAATCAGACTTTCCTTTTCTACGAGGAGGGACTTGAGTGGAAAAGCAACGATTGTGGGATGAGACGTGGTTATTATTCGCTGATATGATGGCTGAGCGGCACTCGAAGTGTGCATCGAAGAGCGTGGCCTGTGTCCTTGTAAAAGACGAAAAACCGATCTCAATCGGTCTGAATGGGACCCCATCAGGTCATACGAACTGTAATGAAATCTATATCAAGCAAGAAGATGGGTTCTATAAACATGCCGACTATGTTGCATCGACGGATCTCGATATGATCAATGAACCGGCACGACTCATCCGGGGTGGTGTGACATATATCAAGTGTACGGACCCGTATGATCACCATCATTGGTCGAAGCAACATGAAATCCATGCGGAAATCAATGCGATTGGAAAGCTAGCTGCCGATTCAACGAATGCATTTGGTGCGACAGCGTATGTCACGCATTCACCATGTCATGCCTGTTCACTCGCCTTAATTGCGGCACGTGTCGCGCGAGTCGTATATGCCGTCGGTTATGAGCATGGGGATGGGTTAGAATTGATGCGTGAAAGCGGGATTGAAGTGTTACATATGCCACTTGAAAAAATGTACAAAAATACATTGTAAACGTTTTCATTAGGTGATATATTATTAATGTACTGCCAATGGTGTTTTACTCTTCCATTATTCGCCCCTCCTCGGAGGGGGCCTTTTTTTTGTTCAAAATGAGGTGAGACAAACTTTACACATAATGTTCAATATTTCACAATATACTCTTTAAAATCTCTTATATAATAAAAGTAGATTCAAGAGAGGGGAATTTACACATGGAAAAACTCGTTCGCTTTACAGATGGTGCATATGAAGTAGAGGCGTTGATCACACTCGAAGAAGTGTGGGAAGATAAATTTGCGATTGGCATGCATAAGGAGCTAGCCGTCAAATCATTAACCATTAACGGGAATGAAGTATCAGAGATAAAACATGTTCGTGCACTCCTTCGTTATTATCCGACGCTTGGTGTATCAGGTATCTTGTTGGCATTAGATAAGGCAGCTGCTGAAATTGTCGCGTTGTCGAACGATCAAGATCCGGCACTTCAATACGTTGAACTCGTGGCCATCCAGATGGACGAAGAAGCAACAAACGACTTAAAAACATTATACGCAGCAATGTAATCTCAATTGGGTGAGTCATTTCATCCAATTTTTTATTGCATCTATTTTTTGTTATGGTATGATGTTTACAGATGAAGAAATGGAACGCCATATCGTTGTCTACCATAAGCATGGGGATCTAGATAGCTAGATCGCTGTCAAAAAGCCACGTTCATAGGAACGTGGCTTTTTTTTGTGCAATGAAGTCGAATCCAGCCGCCACATCTTGTGCGAGATGCGCATCCGAACCCATCGTGAACGGGATGTGCAAGTCATTCGCGGTTTTTGCGAGTCCTGCCACGTAAGGTACGCCACAATCTGGTTTTCTGAGTCCGGCCGTGTTGAAGTCAAGTCCGAATCCCCGGTCGGCAATCACCTGTAACAGACGTATTTCTTCCTCTTTTACTTTTGAACGGTCCCATGCATAGTGTCTTTGATACTTAATCGGGAGATCGAGGTGCCCGATACGAGCGACACGGATGTCTTCCCACGAAAATGCGAGACCCTGTTCAATCGATTCATAATAAGCTCTCATGACGCTTTCGAATGAGCCAAGTGCTTTGACGAGTTCATCAAACGTCTCGGCAGAATAATCAATCGGCATATACGTGCCATCTACATATAGGAAATGCTGCGATAAAATGACTTCATCAAGCAATGGTGCGAAAGGTTTGAGTAAGGCAATGGTCTCCTTCTCCAAATGCGGCAACAAGTCGACCTCTAATCCGACTTTAATGTCAATAACCGCTTGATTCTGCTTCTTCATCTGATGCAACGTATCGAGGTAATCTGGAAGTAAATCAATCGACATCGCCGAGTCTTGATTCGGGACCGGGTCGATGAAGGATTGGGGAAAAGGCGCATGTTCTGTGAACGTCATCGTCTTCAGGTCTTTCTCGATTCCGACTTGAATATAATGATCAAGCGGGTCATTTGTACCGTGTGGACAAAAAGGGGTATGCACATGGCCATCATGAGCAAAGTTAAACATCGATTACACATCCTTTTCAGTTCATTAGGTTGACAGGTGTTTCTCTGTTTGATAAATTTAACACACTACTTTAGTTTGGTAAAGTGATAATGAGATAAAGGGTGGTTACGATGATTTGGTCAAATTCAAAAGGTTCGATTCCAGAAGGCTGGTATGAACTTCAATCAGGAGATGTCATCCGTCCGAAACGATGGATGTTGTCATTTTTAGATAAGGCAGAGACGAGTGGCTATGCAGTCATTGATCCACCGCTTCTCGAATACTATTCACATTATCAAAACTTGGCGCTCTTCGACGAGTCAGCCTATTATCGATTGTTCGGGAACGACGGGGAACTTCTCGTCATGCGCCCTGACTATACATTACAAATCGCAAGAAAGTTAGCAGACGGGCATGAACCGATGCGTGTGGCTTATGCTGGTGCCGTCTATCGTCGGACGGTCAAACATTCCGGACAACCCCACGAACGGCAACAGCTTGGACTCGAATGG
Source organism: Caryophanales bacterium (assembly GCA_902362975.1). GTDB lineage: Bacteria > Bacillota > Bacilli > Exiguobacteriales > Exiguobacteriaceae > Exiguobacterium. The sequence goes on along the minus strand of CABIYO010000004.1, from coordinate 31,305 downwards.
GTCGACGGCGAAGAGAAGGACAGCTCTCTGATTGAATCCTTTCTCGATATGACGGAAGGAGTCCTGCCTACAGACCGTTTGACGATCAAAATCGGGTCATCAGCTGTCATCTCGCTTATCGCGAAAGAGACAGGCATTCAAGAACGAACATTCCGTAAAATCTTAGCGCTTCGAAACTTAGAATCATTGCGTGAATTAGCAGAGTCGTATCACTATCCGTTAATTGCAAAGCTACCCTTTTTAATTGGGAATTCTGCACTCGAAGAATTACGATCTGAGGCACCGCAGTCTTTAAAAGAAGCCATCGATGAAGTGGACGAGGCAGTGCAACACTTACGTGCTATCGGTTTAGAGGTATCTTACGATTTCGGTCAAACGGGAGACTTTGATTACTATTCAGGATTGACCGTGACGGGAAGTGTGGAAGGCAAGCGTGTGCTTTCAGGAGGACGATATGATTCACTGTATGGACATTTCGGACACTCGAGACGAGCGTTCGGCATGTCGCTTGATTTAGAACAGTTAGACGAGGTGATCAAATGAAAGTAGCGGTCGCGAAAGGCCGGATTGAAAAAGCTGCCCGTCAATTTTTTGTCGAACGTGACTTACCCGTATGGCCGGAGACACGGGGGCGTGAGCTGACGGTACAAGCAGGAGATCATGAATTTATTTTCGTCAAAGGGGACGACGTCTATAAATATGTGATGCATGGAGCAGCAGATGTCGGCATTGTCGGTGGGGATATTTTACGAGAAAAAACGCCAGGTGTACTCGAAGTCGTCGATTTACCGTTCGGTCGCTGTCGAATGGCCGTGTGTGGTCCAAAAGTTCGACGCAACGGAACGAAAAAATTAAAAGTGGCGAGTAAATATCCGAACATCGCTATCTCACACTTTGCGTCACAGCGACAAAACGTAGAAGTCATCGCATTGAACGGGTCGGTCGAACTTGCTCCGTTAACGGGACTCGCTGATTGCATCGTCGACATCGTCGAGACAGGCGCGACGTTGGCTGCAAACGACTTGGAAGAATACGAGACGATTTTTTCAATCAATGCAAAATTCATTACGAGTGAGACAGCTTTAGCGGAACAGCCTGACGAATTGAAGTCGTGGATTCGAAAGCTGAGTCAGGAGGAAAACGCATGAGTACGGAAACGAATCGCTCAAGGCGCGAAGCTTGGGCCGAAGCCGTGAAACCGATCGTGGAATCGATTGAAGCCCGTGGAGACGAAGCGCTGCTTGAGTGGACGAAACAATTCGATGGGGTCGATCGAATCGAATCGGTAGATTTGGCAAGCTTTAATCCGCCAGTCGCGTATGCTGAATTGACAGAGGCGCTGACGTTAGCAGCAGAACGGATTCGTGCGTTTCACGCGCGCCAAGTCCGACAAGACGATGTGTTCGAAGATACGATGTTCCGACTTGGGAGACGCTATATGCCGCTGGATTCGGTAGGGGTTTATGTACCGGGTGGGACAGCCGTCTATCCGTCGAGCGTCCTGATGAATATCATTCCGGCGAAAGTGGCCGGTGTCAAACGAGTCGTCATGGTCACCCCACCAAAAGCAGATGGGATTGACATTTCCCTCTTGATTGCAGCAAAAATCGCAGGTGCCGATGAATGTTTTCTAATCGGAGGTGCCCAAGCCGTTGCCGCACTCGCATATGGGACAGAAACGATTCGTCCGGTCGATAAGGTTGTCGGACCTGGAAATGCGTATGTTGCGACGGCGAAGGCGCTCGTCTCACACATCGTTGGCATCGACTCAGTCGCCGGACCGTCGGAAGTATTAATTATTGCCGATGAGACGGCGAATCCGAAGTGGGTTGCCGCCGATCTACTCGCACAAGCAGAACATGATATGGAGGCGACGGCAATCGCACTCGTCACGACAGAAACGCTTCGCAATGAAGTGGAGCAAGAACTAGAGCGACAACTTTCACTCTTACCACGTCAAGAAATCGCCAGAGAATCATTGAAACGTGGGGGAGTCTTATATAAAACACTAGAAGATGCGATCGAGTATGCAAACACGATGGCCGCGGAGCACGTCCAGTTGGCCGTAAAACATCCTGAAAAGTTGATGCAGTCGATTCGTCACGGTGGTTCGTTCTTCCTCGGACATGAGGCAGCCGAAGCATTTGGAGACTATATCGCTGGACCGAACCACGTCTTGCCGACGAGCGGGACGGCCCGCTTCTCTAGTGGACTGTCGGTCGACGACTTTTATCGTCGTCAGACATTCCTCGAGATGACAGAACTGGATGAAACGATTACTAAAGCCGCGATTCGAATCGCCAAACAAGAACAATTAGAAGGACACGCCCGTGCGATGGCTGTTCGGATGGAGGACGTATGAGACGAAATTATCAAAATATCCCACGCTATGTACCTCATGCCGCTTCGGGATATGCGCTCAATCAAAATGAAAGCCAATATCCGTTACCAGAACGTCTCGAACGAGCCATTCGAGACGTGTCACTTGAAGCGCTCAGCCGTTATCCAGTCGAAGAATTGCTTGCTTTAAAATCAAGTTATGCAAACTATGCGGGAGTCGAGACGACGCAACTCATGGTCGGGAGTGGAAGTGACGAGCTATTAGCCATCTTAAGTCAGGCGATTTTAGATACGGAAGACCGTGTCGTCGCACCGGCTCCAGATTTTTCGATGTATGGGATCTACACACAAATTGCCAGAGGGCACTTCACACAACCGGACGAACAGGGTTTGTGTTACGAGACGTTGATTGAGGTCATTCGAGCAACCGAGCCTAAACTCGTCTTGATTTCGAATCCGAATAACCCGACCGGTAAGATGTGGACACTTGATGAATTGTCTGACATGGCGACACGTGTACCGTATCTTGTTGTGGATGAAGCTTATATCGATTTCACGATGGAGGACTCATTTGTATCTCGCTTGAACGAACATTCGAACGTCATCATCTTACGGACATTATCAAAAGCGTTTGGTCTTGCGAACCTCCGGATTGGTTTCATGATTGCATCTGAAGAGATCATCGAACAAATCGACCGCTTCCGTTCGCCATTCAATGTCAGTGGACTCAGTGCCGCTGTTGCCAACGTCGTCTTACGAGATGAAACGTATATTCAAGAGTCGATTCAGTTCCATACGGCGCAACGTGAGAAGTTAACGGAGTTGTTACGACCAGTCGGTGAGATTTTACCGAGCCGTGCCAACTTCATTTATGTCAAAACGGATGATAGTGAAGGATGGGCATCCCGCTTCCTTGATAAAAGGGTCCATGTACGTGCTTTTCCCGATGGACTACGTGTCAGTGCAGGGACAGACGAGGCGTATGCCTTGATCCGACAAACGATTGAAGAGGTGAATTCTGTTGAGAACAGCTGAACTAAAGCGTGAGACGAAAGAGACAAAAATTGAGATTCGAGTCAATTTAGATGGGACAGGAGAAAGCTCCATTCAAACAGGGGTCGGCTTCTTCAATCACATGTTGACATTACTTGCTTTTCACAGTCAGATGGATTTAGACGTGAAAGTAGAAGGCGATACGTGGATCGATGCCCACCATACGGTCGAGGATGTCGGGATCGCACTCGGTCAGCTCATCGCCAAGTCACTCGGGGATAAAGTCGGGATTCGCCGCTACGGGTCGAGTTACATGCCGATGGATGAGACGCTAGCACGAGCGGTCATTGATGTTTCAGGGCGTCCCTTCCTCGTCTATCAAGCGGATATTCGCAATCCGAAGCTTGGCGATTTTGATACCGAGCTCGCTGAGGAATTCTTCCGGGCCGTTGCCATGAATGGTCGACTCACACTGCACCTAGCTGTCCTGTACGGGTCGAACTCACACCACATGATTGAAGGGTTGTTCAAAGCGTTCGGACGAGCGCTTGCCGAAGCGGTCTCTAGCGATGGAACGAACCGTCTCCCTTCTACGAAAGGATGGATCGAAGGATGAAAGTAGCGGTCATCGATTATGGTATGGGAAACGTATTTAACGTCGAACGTGCATTACGAGCCATCGGTTGCTACGTTGTGATCACGAACGATGCAAATCAAATTGAAGAGGCGGATGCCGTTTTACTTCCTGGGGTCGGTGCCTTCCCGCAAGCGATGCAATCGCTCGAACAGACGGGTCTTATCCCACTATTGCAACAGATGGCGACGGAAAAGCCGTTTTTAGGGATCTGTCTTGGGATGCAGCTCTTGTTTGATTCGAGCACGGAAGGTATGCCGACGAAAGGTCTCGGGTTGATTCCGGGAACGGTCGAACGGATGCGAGCGAAGCGTCTCCCACACGTCGGATGGAACTCGATCCTTCGCGATGAGGATGTCTATTTTGTCCACTCTTACCATGCCGTGACGGCCGACGATTACATCGTGGCGGCAACTGATTATATGGGTGAAAAAGTTCCGGCAATCGTTCAAAAAGGGCTCGTGACGGGCATGCAGTTCCACCCGGAAAAGAGCGGATCATTTGGTCTCAGCTTACTTCAAGAATGGAAGGAGGCGGTCGAGCGTGAGATTACTACCCGCCATTGATTTGATCGGAGGCAAGATCGTCCGTTTGACGGAAGGTGATTTTTCTACGGAAGAACAATACGGAGATCCGTATGAATTATTAAAAGCGTGGCAAGGGAAGGTCCTGATGATTCACTTAATCGATTTAGAAGGGGCCAAGGCAGGTGAGCCGCGTCATTTAGACGTTGTCCGTTATGCGAAGTCTCTAGGGTTCCTTGTCCAGACAGGAGGAGGAATTCGTTCAGAAGCCGCACTTGATGCGGTCATGGAAACCGGTGCGGATCGCGTCCTTTTAGGGACGAAGGCGTTTACGGATCCTGACTTTCTAGACAAGGCGATTGAAAAGTATGGCAAGCGAATCGCTGTGGCACTCGATGCCTATGACGGGAAGGTCGCCATTAACGGATGGCAGGAAGCGACAAAACTCGATGACATCTCGGTCGCACAAGACCTTGTCAAACGGGGGATCGAGACGATTCTATATACCGATATCGGATCCGATGGGAAACTGAATGGACCGAACGTTTCTCGCATGAAGGCGTTACGTCAAATCGTCAACGTCACATTGATCGCCTCAGGCGGTGTGACGACTGAAGAGGACGTGAAGGAACTGAAGATGACCAAAATCGATGAAGCGGTCGTCGGAAAAGCGCTCCTGTCCGGCAAGGTGAGTATCGAAGAACTGATTGAATGGGAGGCGCGTTATGCTTAAACGCAGAATTATTCCATGTCTTGACGTGAAAGAAGGTCGTGTCGTCAAAGGGATTGAGTTCGTACAATTACGAGACATCGGTGATCCGGTCGAAATCGCGAAATATTACGATGAGTCCGGAGCCGATGAACTTGTCTTTCTCGATATCACGGCAAGTACGGAGCGTCGCCAGACGATGCTCGATGTCGTCAGTGCGGTGGCGCGGAAAGTATTCATCCCGCTGACGGTCGGAGGTGGGATTCGTTCACTCGAGGATATCTCGTCACTATTAAAAGCAGGGGCGGACAAAGTATCGTTGAATACGCTCGCTGTCGAATCCCCAAGTTTCATTCGTGAAGCGGCCGATCGTTTCGGTTCGCAATGTATCGTCGTCGCAATCGATGTGAAATTTGAAGATGGCGAATATTACGTGTACACATATGGTGGAAAACAAAAGACGGACCTGTTGGCAGTTGAATGGGCGAAACAAGTGGCCGCGCTCGGAGCGGGTGAACTCCTTGTCACGTCCATGAACCAAGATGGAAAGCAGAGCGGTTATGACCTTGCGATTTTAGAACAGTTACGTGAAGTCGTCGACATTCCGATTATCGCATCCGGTGGGGCAGGGAACGCCGAGCACGTAGTCGAAGCGCTTGAGAAAGTCGATGCCGCACTGCTTGCCTCCATCTTACATGACCGAAAAACGACAGTAGAAGAGGTGAAGCACGTATGCACGAGTCACAACTTGCCGATGCGGTTCGTTTCGACGAAAATGGACTGATCCCGGCTATCATCGTCTCAAACGATGACGGAGCGGTCCTCATGCTCGGATATATGAATGATGATGCAATCCGACAGTCGCTTCGTGAACGGGTCGTCACGTTCTGGTCTCGTTCAAAAGGACGGCTGTGGATGAAAGGAGAGACGAGCGGAAATACATTAGACGTCGTCAGCATCCACGTCGACTGTGACCAGGATGCGCTTCTCGTTCGTGTTCATGCGAACGGTCCGACGTGTCATACCGGTAATCGAAGCTGTTTCTTTACGGAGGTGAACGTATGATTCATGAATTGGAACAATTGATTCAATCTAGAAAAAATGAACCGAAAGAAGGTTCGTATACGACTTATTTATTGGAACAAGGCGTTGAAAAAATCGCGAAAAAGTTCGGGGAAGAAGCGTTTGAGGTCGTCATTGCTGCTATGACGGATGAAGATTTGGTCGAAGAGTCAGCCGACCTTCTGTATCACTTACTCGTCTTGTTAGCAGCCAAAGGTGTTCGTTTAGAGGATGTGGAAGCGTTACTCGCCAAGCGTCACGGTACTACCACACCGGCGAAACCACGTCGAGACGTCACGGAATGGTAAATGAAAGAGGAAGGAGACGCGCTCCTTCCTCTTTTGTGTTACCGATTGACCGAGGCGGCCATGCGAATGTACGTATGGCGTCGTCCGCGAATGGCAATAGAAAGTGCCTGAATGTTCTCTGGTACGGCAATTCCGGACAGTCCGGCGTCACCTATATGCACGATATCCGCTCCGCCTCGTTTTGAAGAGAGTGCGATCTCCCGAACGGTCTCGACATCTGCGCCTTCTTGTGACGTTCCAATCGCCGCTAATGTGAGAGCACCGAGTGATTGCAATTCTTGAACGAGTTCGTGAAACGATTCTTCACGGACGCCAGGTACAGTGCCTGGAGCCGGAAGGAGGATGATATCTGCGCCAGCTTCGACGAAGCGGATATACGCTTCGCGGTCCAACACATTGCCTGCACCGGCTTGATGCATTTTCCCGGCAATGATGACCCCTGCGAATTCACGACGTGCTTGGATGATTGCTTGTTCGATGGCTTCATTCGTGACCCCGGTATTCGGATTGCCTGTCAAACAGACGAAGTCAATCCCGAGCTCAGACGCTTTTTGGAACGCTTCGATTGAAGCGAGTCTGCCTCGTTTTACTTCATTCATCTCGGACGACTTCTCTGAAAAATCAACAGGTTCCAAGTTGACTCCAATGGGCAATCCAATCAGTCGTTTTAGTTCGAGAATCGGATGATCGCTCATCTCATCACCCGGCATCTCCCCGAACAACGCATGACTTTCAAGTCCTTTGATGTAAGGATGAAACACATCCAACATGTTCAATAAAATCAAGTCGGCACCGAATGCTCGCGCGAGTTCTGCGTTTGTCACTTCTGGATACAACGGCTGCACCGTCGGGATGACCTCGGCCATGACCGTTCGACCTTCTGCTTTTCGAATCGAATTGACTAAATCTTGACGATTAAACGTGATAAAATCACTTGCTCGACATTCCAGTATTCGTTTCATATGATCTGCCTCCTTCTGCTCATCCTTGTCTCTATTCCCTAAACCCTTTAAAAATCCTCTATACTAATTTTAAGGAGGGATTATGATGTCGGAAAAAGAAAAGATGATTCGTGGTGAACTGTATTTAGCTGGTGATGAAACGCTCGTTGCAGACCGTAAGCATGCCCGGAGATTGACTGAACGATTCAATCGTTCTGGAATCGATGATTTGGAAGAACGAAAAGAGATTCTTAGTGAGTTACTCGGTTCAACGAAAGGGTCGTATTATATCGAGCCGAACTTCAAATGTGATTATGGGTATAACATCCACTTAGGAGATCGATTCTATGCGAATTTTGACTGTGTCTTTTTAGACATTTGTCCCATCACCTTCGGGGATGACTGTATGCTTGCACCAGGTGTACATATCTATACGGCGACACATCCGATCGACCCGATTGAGCGCATCTCTGGGTATGAGTTCGGAAAACCTGTGACCATCGGCGATCGGGTATGGATTGGTGGAGGGGCCATCATCAATCCTGGTGTGACGATTGGAGATGAGGCAGTCATCGCATCTGGTGCAGTCGTCACAAAAGATGTGCCACCTCGAACGGTCGTCGGAGGTAATCCGGCACGTGTGATCAAGACGATCGACTGACAAAAACTCCTGAACACGAGGTTCAGGAGTTTTTTACGTTCATCGATTCAACGTATTGCTGAATCGCCAGTTGTGTAAGCTTGAGTGCCGTATCATCCCCAAGGGTCACCCGCATCCCCGTCGGTTGTTTCGACGTGTGTACGTTCAAGTCAGTCAAATGGGTCCACACTGCTTCAGGTTGCTCGAGCTCGACATATAAAAAGTTCGTCGTGGCAGGGAGGACATGACCGATGGTTTCAAAGGCTTGCGCCCACTTTTGCCGCATCTCGTCATGCCATTCGATTGTTTCTTGAAGATAAATCGTATCTTTTAAGAAGATATTGCAAATCTTTGCACTCACTCCGCTGATATTAAATGGTGGGATGAATTGACGGAAATAGTGCGCGAGTTCGCAGTTTGTCACCATGAATCCGATTCGTACGTTTGCCAATCCGAATGCTTTTGACATCGTGCGAAGGACGATGAGGTTCGGAAGGGTGGCAATGCACGGGATCATGCTCGCATCTGGTGTGAAGTCCATATAGGCCTCATCCACCACGATATATGGCACGAGTGAGGCGAGATGTGTCAACTCTTCTACGGACCACAGCTTTCCGGTTGGATTGTTCGGATTCGAGAGAAGAAGAAGCTTCGGATAATGCGTCTCGATCGCCTTTACCATTCCTTGATACGATAAATCAACAGCTTGAACATGATGACCGTGTGCGATGGTCGTGAAGATTGGATACATCGAAAAGTCAGGTGCCGGAGACAAGACGATGTCATGTGGTGCGAGCAATGCTTGCGTCACGACATGAATCATCTCATCACTCCCACAACCGACTAGTAATTGCTCGGGTGTGACGCCAACATACGCAGCGTAGCGTTCGAACAATTCATTGATCGGTTCGACCGGATATTCGTGTAAGTCATGATACGTCAACGAATCAAGCTGATTCTTGATGCGGTCAGGTAACGGGAATTGACTTTCATTTTGGTTTAACCGATGTCCCGTCGGATAAACGACGGGATAGATCGGTAGCTCGACTTGTCTCATTCAGTTGGCTCCATAGAGAACCATTTTTTCACCAATTCATCGATTTCGCCAGACTCCATCATCTTGTTCAACTCTTCGTTGAACTGGTCGCGTAACTCATCATCTAATTTGAAGGCAGCAGCCGATCCTTTTTCGCCATCCTCTTTCAAAGCGAATGTATAGAAGCTGTCATCTTGGTCTAAATACTTTTGTGCGACCGTGTCTTCGATGACCATTGCATCGATTCGACCTGTGTTCAACTCTTGAACGATTTCAGGGATCTTGTTCAAGGATACGAGTTCAGCGTCAGGTGCTTGTTCTTTAGCGATATTTTCTTGAATCGAAGCCGTTTGGACACCGATTTTCTTACTAGACAAATCTTCGATTGCCTGAAGTGACTCGTCTTTTGTCATGATCAAGTTTGTCGCGGATAGATAGATGTCTGAGAAATCGGCATTCTCTTTACGCTCTTCTGTTGGCGTCATCCCGGCCATGACGAAGTCGACACGCCCGCTATTCAAGGCCCCAAGTAAGCTACCGAAGTCCATATCTTCAATCTTCAATTCGTAACCGAGGCGTTCTGTAATCGTCTCCGCGATTTCAATATCAAATCCGACAATCGCATCTCCGTTTGCCGTATCGACAAATTCATATGGGAAGTAATCGGCGCTCGTCCCCATGACGAGCGTTTTTTGTTCTGTCGCTTCACCTTCTGTCTCTTGACTACATGCACCGAGTAATACTGCGCTCATCATAAGTGTACCTGCTAATAACCATTTTTTCATATGTGTATAATGCCTCCCTGTTGTAGATGAGACTAAGTGTATATGTATGATTATTAATTGTGAAGCATAAATATGCAAATTTATTTAAAAAAGAAACACTTTCAAGATGAAAGCGTTTTATATTGATTGTAAATAGTTTCTAACTACCCGTGACGATTTCAAATGAATCAAATGAGGTTGCGTCGGATGTTGTTGAATCTGTTGTAACAGTTGTAGGCGTTGTATGTCGGGAAAATTCCAAACCCACTTGAGGAATGCGAAATCGAGTTTTTCCTCACAGGATGCGCCCATATCGGGTCGCGTCGTACCATGATATCGGACGACTCGTTTAAGGACACGGTATATACAGACGATGCGTGGAAGATCGATGAAAATGACAGTGTCCGCTGCCTGCAGTCGTAAATCAAGCGTATTCCCGAAGTTTCCATCGATGACCCATTCATCTTTTTTCACGAGTTGTTGTTGGATGTCGATTCGTTCTTCTCTCGGTGCCATCACCCATCCCGGTCTCCACATGAGGACATCCAAATGATAGACATCGAGATGTAATCGTTCACCGAGTTGACGGGCGAGTGTGGATTTCCCCGCACCACCAGAACCGATGACCATGATGCGTTTCATATTTAGATTGCTATCAATCGTTAAGCTGCTCATCTACTCTTATTCATCCTCCAATACAATCCATTTCTTCAAGTGACCGTCCTCTTCGTAAATGACCCGGACGTCCATCTGTCCGATAACGAGACGTTGTTCCGAACTGAACACGACAATCGGATAGTCTGTCGATACCGGTTTATCCGACTCAAAGATCGGGCTATGCGCCTGCATCGCGTAATAGCCGTCCGATCTCGTGTTGGCTGCTCCTGCATCAATCTGAGTCACATGTTCAAATCCTCTCAGTCTGAGCACATAACTATAAGACGTTCTAGCCCCTTGCTCGAGACGCCATTCTTCGATGATGGCTGATTTGTCGTCCATTGATCGTTCTTCTAGCACTTTCTGTGCCGTATACTCTTTTTCGTAAGGAATCATCTCCTGGATGCTGACGACGGTCATCGTCGCGAGCTTGAGCGATTCCTCGGAAGGTGGGGTAATCAGTATACCAATAAAGATGAGGATGGGAATCAATAAATAAACCATGACACGACTACGCATTTTCATCACCTTACCTTTTCAGACTTTAAACTATTTCTGCATAAGAGAATCAGTTCCCTTCAAAAGAACGCTGGAATCTCAAAAACCTATTCATTTCTTCAAGTTTTTGAATGAGCAGGTATGATATAGAGAGGAGGGATGTACATGAAAATCGGGGTCATAGGTGGAGGCGTTGCAGGTTTGACTGCAGCTGCGCTCGCGCAACAGAAAGGGCATGATGTGATTGTATTAGAAGCATCGCGTGAATGGGGTGGGTGTGCCGGCAAGTTTCAACGGGGTGACTACTTGTTTCCTGCAGGCGCGACACTCGGGATGGGATTTGAGCGAGGAGGGGTCCATCAGCGGGTTCTTGAGCAATTGGGCGAATCGGTTGAGGTGACGTTACTGGACGAGGTGATGGACATTCATCTGCCTGACGTCACCGTCACTTACTTTCGCGACCGAAAGCGTCTTCTTGAGGAGCTCAGTCGCGTGTTCTCAGAGCACTATGAGGCAATCCATGCGTTTTACCGTGAAGTATGGGGCGACTTTGAGAAGATTCGTCCGTTGTTTCAAGAGTTGCCGGCACTTCCGTTTCGCACGACATCGGATATGGTATACGCAATGAAGGGGTTCCGACCGAACCAACTTACGGCGCTCCTGAAACTCCAGCGGTCACTCGGTGACACGTTAGCTCGTCATGGACTAAACGGTACGATGTTCGAGCGATTTATCGATGGTGTCCTGCTCGACAGTTTGCAGACCGGTGCGAAAGAAGCGAGTCATTTACTCAGTGCAGTGGCGCTGTCGGTCTATCACGAAGGAGCGTACTATGTTGAAGGTGGACTGTATCAATTGGCTCATGCGTTAGAGCGCGCCGTTCGAACGTTTGGTGGTGAGACGAAATTAGGGAGAGATGTCCAGTCCATCGAACGAGTGACGGATGGATGGCTCATCACCGATCGAAGAGGACGACTTGAACTAGTTGATGTCATTGTTTCCGCCATCCCGATTGAACGGACGAGCGAGCTTCTGAGAGGACAGGAACAACGACGCTTCAAACGACAATATCGCAGACAATTGAAGCAGTCGCAATGGGGCACGTTCAGTCTCTATCTCGTCTTGCCTGAGGATGTGTGTCGACAGAAACCGTTGTTTCAACAAATCTATCACGAGCGATTACCGAGTGGGCATGCGTTCATTTCCATGTCCGCGCCGGACGACGTGTTGCGTACAGAAAAACCGGAACGGACCATCACGGTATCCACACATATCGATTTATCAGAATGGCAAGATTGGAAAGACCGGGCGGCATATGAGAAACTAGAACAAGATTGGACCAATCGTCTCGTCGACGTCGTCGCGACTGCGTTTCCCGCTTGGGACCGCGAGTCGTCACTACTTCTTCCTGGTGGACCCGGGGCATGGGTGAAGTATACGAAGCGTCCACACGGAGCAGTCGGAGGATATGCCCAGACACCTAGCCAGGCGCTCTTTCGCGCTGCGAGTTATCGTACCGACTTGCCGAACTTCTATGTGTGCGGGGATACCGTATTTCCAGGAGCAGGGACAATTGGCGCGATGACGAGCGGATTACATGTCGCCCGGGCACTCGGGGTGACGATTGATTAGGGGGATATTGATGAAGAAAAAAGCATTTGATGAACTGACAACGATGGAATTGTATCGCTTACTGGCATTACGAACTGAGATATTCGTGGTCGAACAGAACTGTCCGTACCAAGAGGTGGATGGAAAGGACGTAGCAGCCATCCATTATTGGATGGAAGAAGATGGAGAGATCGTCTCTGCGCTTCGCGTGCTGACGGAAGCATCTCCGGTCGCCATCGGACGTGTCGTCACGAAAGCGACGCATCGAGGGAAAGGGTATTCCCGCCTCTTGATGGATGCGGCAATCAAGGACTTCGGTCATGAGACATTATATCTGCAAGCGCAGACGTATGTGGAACCTTTTTATGCATCGTTTGGCTTCAAACGGACGAGTGATGTGTATCAAGAAGACAGTATTCCACACGTCGATATGTTACGTGAATCCACAAATCCCGCTAGTACCGTTTCCGAATCGTTCGTGTTAGAATGAGAAAGAACATTTACGTGCCATCGAGCATGATTACATTATAGACATAAAGGGGTTTACAATGGTGACCGATCAACAAGTAATTGCAAAAGCAAGAGAATTGGCAGACGTATTAGCACAAACACCAGAAGTGGCGCGTTTCAAGGAAGCGGAAGCGAAAGTGAACGGAAGTGACCGCGTACAGACGTTGATTAAACGAATCAAGTTTTTACAAAAAGAAGCCGTCAACTGTAAGCACTATGGCAAGACGGAAGCACTTGCGAAAGTCGAGCAAAAGATTGATAAAGCGATGGAAGAACTCGATTCAATTCCGGTCGTTCAAGCGTTCCAGGAAACACAAGTCGAAGTGAACGATTTGCTTCAATATGTGACGGTCACGCTCGCGAACTCCGTGACGGACCGCATCATCGAATCGACGGACGGCGACGTCCTTGCAGGGAAGACAGGGAGCGGCATGGCGGCTGAACAAGCACGCGGCGGCTGCGGATACTAAAACGACACAGCTGGCCGATGGTCAGCTGTTGTACTTTCTAGAGGTGAATCAACATGCAAGAAGTCCATCAAACACCAATGATGAAACAATATTTCTCCATCAAGGCCGACTATCCAGACGCCTTTTTATTCTATCGACTCGGCGACTTTTACGAGTTGTTTTTTGAAGATGCACAAATTGTCGCAAAGGAGTTAGAGCTCACGCTCACTTCTAAAAACGGGAAACAGGCCGAGCATCCAATCCCGATGTGTGGCGTTCCGCATCATTCCGCGGCGATCTACATTGAACAACTGATTGAAAAAGGATTCAATGTCGCCATCTGTGAACAGACGGAAGACCCGAAGGCGACGAAAGGACTCGTGAAACGGGAAGTCATTCAAGTGATCACGCCGGGTACATACATGGCGTCACTCAGTGAAAAAGAGAACCGATATCTCGTCGCCATCTCGGACGTCGCAGGCCGATTCGGAATTGCTCGCGGTGACGTCACGACGGGGGAATCATGGTTGACGACGCTCTCGTCAGAAGAAGCTGTCTTAAGGGAAATCGAAGGATTGCTCCCGAACGAGGTCATCGTCGAGGATGAACGGTTGGCCGACTTGTTACGTCAGACCGGAATTCCTCTCTCGATTCAAGTGGACAAGCGGGAGAGTCCACTCGCACAAGGTGCGAAAGATGAGGCACAACGATCGGCGTTTGAGTTGTTGTTCGCTTATCTCACGAAAACACAGAAACGTTCGCTCGATCACCTGCAACCAGCTGTCGCCTATGAGGTTGAACAGCATATGCAACTCGACGCCAAGACGGCCCGAAATCTTGAGTTGTTCCGTTCGGCTCGTTCAGGGGAACGGAAAGGGTCACTGCTTTCACTCCTTGATGAGACGACGACGGCGATGGGCGGTCGTTTGTTGAAGCGTTGGCTCGAACAGCCACTCTATACAGAGCAAGGCATCAAAGAACGACAGGACGCTGTCGAGAACTTGGTGGACGACTTCATGTTGCGCGATCAACTACAAGAAGAGCTGAAGCGAGTCTACGATATCGAACGTCTTGTCGCAAAAGTCGGGTACGGGACGGCGAATGCGCGAGACCTCGTCCAACTACGCGACACACTCGAGCGGATGCCAGTCGTCCGGTCACTCTTACAAACGGTGAAAGCCGATCGCTTGCAGCAAATCGAACAAAATCTCGACTCGTTCGAGACGTTGAGTGAACAGCTTCGGGCTGCCCTCGTCGATTCACCCCCAATCTCGACGAAAGAAGGTGGGATGATTCGTCACGGATATTCGGAAGAGCTCGACGAACTGTTAGAAGCGAAAGCGAACGGGAAATCGTGGATTGCCAACCTCGAACAACAGGAACGCATCGCGACCGGCATCAAGTCGTTGAAGGTCGGGTATAACCGCGTATTCGGTTACTACTTAGAAGTGACGAAAGCGAATGCGAAGTTGCTCGAAGAAGGGCGTTATGAGCGGAAGCAGACGTTGACGAATGCGGAACGCTACATCACTCCAGAGCTGAAAGAGAAGGAAGCGCTCATCTTAGGAGCGGAAGAGAAGAGCTGTACGCTCGAATATGACTTGTTTGTCGCGCTCCGCGAAGAAGTGAAGACGTACACGAAGGACCTTCAACAATTGGCCCGCTCACTCAGCGAGTTGGATGTTCTCCTCGCCCTTGCCGTCGTGGCCGAAAAACGGGAGTATGTGCGTCCGGTTACAGCGACGCATGTACAAATCGAACGGGGACGACACCCTGTCATTGAAACTGTCTTGCCACGAGGTGAGTATGTCGCCAATGACTTGACGCTTGACGACACACGTCAAATGTTGCTCATCACGGGTCCGAACATGTCCGGTAAATCGACGTACATGCGTCAATTTGCCTTGATCGCGATCCTTCATCAAATCGGTTCATTCGTCCCGGCAGAAGCGGCGGAACTCCCGCTTTTTGACCGCATCTTCACACGGATCGGTGCGGCGGACGATTTGGTCAGCGGACAGTCGACGTTCATGGTCGAGATGACCGAGACACGACAAGCCGTCACCGAGGCAACGAGCAATAGTCTGATTCTATTAGATGAGATTGGTCGCGGGACGTCGACGTATGACGGAATGGCGCTCGCACAAGCAATCGTCGAATATATCGCCTCGACAATCGGCGCGAAGACACTCTTCTCGACGCACTATCATGAACTGACAGTGCTCGAAGATTCGATTCCGACACTTGAGAATGTTCATGTCCGGGCGATTGAGCGGGATGGACGAGTCGTCTTCCTCCATGAGGTACATCCAGGACGTGCCGACAAGTCATATGGGATTCACGTGGCGAAATTGGCTGAACTTCCGGATTCATTGATTGACCGGGCCCGGACGATTCTGTCAGAACTCGAGTCGGAAGCAACGAAACCGAGTTTGAACGAGCGACCTGCTCCGCTAGCGGAAGAAGTCAGCCAGTTGTCGCTATTCGAGTCGAATGATGCCGTACGGGAGCAACTGCTCAAACTCGATTTGTTGGCAATGAATCCAATCGAAGCGATGCAGGCACTTTACGAACTGCAACAGACCGCAAAGAAAGGGTGAGTCGATGGGAATCATTCGAGAGTTATCGGAACAGCTCGCAAACCGAATCGCAGCCGGGGAGGTTGTCGAACGACCTGCTTCCGTCGTCAAAGAATTAGTCGAAAATGCCATTGACGCGGGAGCGACGAAAGTGGACGTCGACTTACAAGAGGCGGGTATTCGACTAATCAAAGTCCGTGACAACGGGCATGGGTTCCATGAAGAAGATGCGGCGCGAGCATTCTTGCGGCATGCGACGAGTAAAATCCGGGACGAGCATGACTTGTTCCGGATTCGGACGCTCGGCTTCCGCGGTGAGGCACTCGCCTCGATTGCGTCGGTCAGTCACGTCTCGTTGAAGTCAAAGCGAGCAGATGAAGATGGCTTCGAGATGACGCTCGAAGGCGGTGTCGTCACAGCGACCAATCCGGCGGCGACGAACGTCGGGACCGAAATCGCGGTCAGTCAGCTCTTCTTCAACACACCGGCCCGTCTGAAATATTTGAAGACATCGGCGACTGAACTCGCGAGCATTACGGATACGTTGAACCGTTTGGCGCTGTCTCATCCGGAGATTCGTTTCACCGTCTTCCATGAAGAAAAAGAATTGTTACGCACGAACGGGAATGGGGACTTGAAACAAGTCATGCTCGCCATCTATGGTCGCCAAGTCGCCGCACAAATCGTCACGGCTTCGAGTAAGACGAACGACTATATGTTGAGCGCGCATCTCGTACGCCCGGAAGTGACCCGTTCGAACAAACAATATGTGACTCTCATCTTAAACGGTCGAAGCATTAAGAACTTTGCACTGACCCAAAGCGTGCTCGAAGGCTATCATACGCTCTTACCGATCGGTCGCTATCCGATTGCCGTGCTCGAGGTGAAGATGGACCCGATGTTGATTGACGTGAACGTCCATCCGACGAAACGTGAAGTACGCTTGTCGAAAGAAAAAGAATTGTGCCAGCTCATTCGAGAGACCGTTCAATTGACGCTCCGGGAGCAATGTCTCATTCCGTCTGTGAAACAAGAACCAAAACCCAAACACGTGACACCGTCCGAACAGTCGAAGCTCGACTTTTCAATGGAGTCCCAACCTAAACAAGCAGACACCCTCGAGTGGAACTATCCGATTCCTCGCGAGCGAAAAGAGTCGCTCACGTCTCCTTCCCAATGGAATCCGGCGCCGCTCGTTCATGAACCGGAACCAGAGATGCTGCAACAAGAACAGGTCGAGGAACCTGTTCGTCAGTCGGAACGTTTACCAGCGTTAGACGTCATCGGGCAACTCCATTCGAGTTATATCATCTGTGGGGCGGAAGACGGAATGTACGTGATGGACCAACACGCAGCTCAGGAACGCATCAAGTATGAGTTGTTTTATGAGCAGTTAGGACGTCCGGAAAAAGAATATCAGCTTCTATTGATTCCGCTGACGTTAGAGTTCACACAAGAAGAGACGCTCGCTATTGAAGAAGTGCTCCCGCTTCTTGCGGATGCCGGCATCACGTTAGAGCCGTTTGGGGGTAACACGTTCCTTGTCCGTGAGATTCCGACATGGTATCCGCAACATGACTTAGAAGGCACGATTCGTGATTTAGTGGAGATGGCCATTCAACAGCGATCAATCGACATCGCGAAATATCGTGAGGAAGTATCGATCCTCATGGCATGTAAACGATCCATCAAAGCGAATCATCCACTCAATATGGAGATGATGCGACAATTGATTGATGATTTGAGTCGAACGACCTCTCCGTTCACGTGTCCGCACGGGCGACCGATTCTCGTGAAGTGGAGCACGTATGAACTCGAGAAGTTGTTCAAACGCGTCATGTAATCGTCTTGTTACCTTGTTTTAACACGATGTAACGTTTATTCAGTAGCCGTCATGGGAATACTATACACATGTCACTCAACGCATCGAGGTTGAGAGGTGGCTTTTTCACTGCCTCACCCTCAAGATGTCGACATGAAATGTATATCCATGTAGGAGGAAGAGAAAATGACGAACAAACTTCAAGTATCAAAACGAGAATTGCGCCCACGGTCACTACGCAAGAAGTTGCGTAAGGAAGGAAAAGCGTTAGGCGTTGTCTATGGTCATAAAGTAGACAGCACGCCAATCGTGTTTGACGAGATGGACCTTCGTAAAATTCTTCGAGACCACGGTGACAACGCGTTGATCGAACTCCATTTCGATGGAAACAAGATCAACACGCTCGTGCACGGATCGGAAACGGATCCGTTCACAAACTTCTATCAACACGTCGAATTTATGGCTGTGAAGATGGATGAAGAGACAGAAGTCGAAGCGGATATCGTCCTTGTCGGCGATGCGAAAGGCGTCAAAGAAGGCGGATATCTCGCCCAGTCACTTTATAAAGTGACGGTCGCAGCGACACCTGCCAACATCCCTGAACGCATTGAACTCGATGTATCAGACCTCGAAATTGGTGACTCGGTGACGGTAGCGGATCTTCCTGAAGGCAAATCGTACACGATTGTCTCGGAACCAGATACGCACATCGCCTCTGTGAATGAGCCGGTTGCACAAGTTGAAGAGGAAGAATCAGAAGCTTCTTCTGAAGAAACAGAAAAATCGACTGAGGATAAAGAATAAGAGTTGCGTTCGTGTCTGCAATCATGACACGATTCAATGGAGCGGAGCATTGTCCCAAAAAAGGGGCGGCGATGCTCCTTTGTTTTTTTAATAATTTTCTTTTATCCATCCAGCATCTCCTAAAAAAATCAGTTCGCGTAAGTCTCTCATTTCGAATTATTTCACGATAGATAGGAGTTGGTTGTTCCATCTTGCGAAACAATATAAATCCGATCGAGAGTAATGTATACTGCAACACTCAATGAATATGTATGAGAAACTCATCGAAGTCTTTTATTTTGTTTTGAATGTCGTTCTTTATTTTAGATGAGATATTCCGAGAATATATCTCGTGCCGCATGTAGCTTGGTCAGAATAATCTGAACCGAATATTTTTTACTTTCATAAGTAACACTCCCTATTTTTCATTATGTAAAAGTGCGCCATCCTCCCTAAATATCGGGGGATTTTTTGCTTGTCACAAATCCGCCATATGTAAACGATTACGATGTGAACACTCTGTCAATTCCCGCGAGAGGTGATTGCCAACAGAGACTGTATAGTTTATATTGTTAATGATTTCACATATTAGAACTGATACTTTCCTATTTAATTATTCAGAAAGAAGGGTTTGTGACATGGCATCAATGGAAATCCATGCGCTCGAATCATTACGGAAAAAAGCACAGGCTTCCTCGAAAATGATTCATTATCGTCCAATGGAATACTTTTTACGGGCGATGTTAGCCGGGATCTTTATCGGCTTTGCTTCAATCTTCACGTTGAAAGTCGTCAACGGTATGTATTTAGCGGAATCTCCGTTCACGACGCTCATCGGGGGCTTCTCGTTCGGAATCGCGCTCGTCATGATCATCTATGGGGGAGCCGAGTTGTTCACAGGGAATACGATGTATTTCACAACGTCGACACTTCGCGGCTATACAACGCTCAGCGACACGATGCTCGTCTGGTTGCTTTGCTTCGTCGGGAACGCACTCGGGGGAATCTTATTCGCCTTACTACTTGCACCGACTGGCGTCATCCAAGAACTCGGTATGAACAACTGGTTGTTCTCCGTTGTTGAAAGTAAAATGCATCATACGACAGTCGAAATTTTCTTCCGCGCCATCTTCTGTAACTGGATGGTCTGTCTCGCTATTTTCTTACCGAAACAAATGAAAAATGAGTTCGCTCAAATCTTCTCGATGATCTTCCTTGTCGCGGTCTTCTTCGCTTCAGGATTTGATCACGTCATCGCCAACTTCGTCTTGTTCGCCTTGACGCTCGTCGTCCCACACCCTGAGACGATCAGCATGGCAGGTGCGATTCATAACTTGATTCCTGCGACGTTTGGTAACATTATCGGTGGAGCGCTCTTCATGGGAGCCATCTATACGTGGTTGAACTCGAAAGGTCTCCGTGAAGCACAAGAATTAGAGGAAGAAGTCAAATTGAAAGTTGTAAAATCGGTTAAATAAATGATGTTTGTCACATATAACGTAGAGCCTTGTCTTACCGAAGACGAGGCTCTTTTTTATCGTATGCCCACACGTAAACTGTCACAATATCGACTCGTGACCATAGAGAAAAACACATGTCATAATCTATATATAGGATTCTTAAAACGAATATGAATGTTTTGAATCCATATATAGTGAGGTGATGGGTTTTGAAATTATTGCAGTTGTATGAGGACGTCTGCGTCTTACCAGACCAAGACTTGGTACAAGAAAATGCGAATGTGGACGGCAAATCCCCGCTCGGGAAACTAGCACGACTCTCTTCGGAAGTGTCGAAAGAATTATCGCAGACGTATTTGATGTCGGAGCGATCAAAACAGGCCGTCACGGATAACTATTTATACGTGCATGACGCCGACTATTACATCACAGGATCGACGACATGTTGTCAAATTCCACTCGGTCAATTATTAAAAGATGGATTTCATACGGGGCATGGAACAATCCGATCGCCAAAGGACATTCGTTCTGCCATGGCACTCGCGTCGATCATCCTTCAAGCGAATCAAAATATGCAACATGGGGGGCAGGCCTTCCCGATGTTTGACGTCGACTTGGCGCCGTATGTCGAGAAGACATATGAGCGTCAACTGAGCCGACTCCAATCATTACCCGTTGACTGGGACGATGCGCAATTGAAACAACTGGCGGAAGAAGAGACAATCTCGGCGACGTATCAGGCGTGCGAGGCGTTCATTCACAACGCGAACTCAATGCATTCACGAGGTGGCGGGCAAGTCCCGTTCGTCTCGATCAATTACGGGACGGACACTTCAAAGTGGGGACGTATCCTCATTCGAGAGCTACTTCGTGCCACAGAACGTGGATTAGGGAATGGGGAGACTCCGATTTTTCCCATTCAAATCTTTAAAGTGAAGGAAGGCATCAATTTTCGTGAGGACGATCCGAACGTCGATCTTTTCCGTGAAGCGTGTCGGGTCACAGGCAAACGGCTTTTTCCGAACTTCTCCTTCATCGATGCTCCGTTTAATGCCGATTACTATGATGGGACACATGCATCTGAAGTGGCGTACATGGGTTGTCGTACCCGGGTCATGGGAAATCGACACGGAGAGGAGACATCGGTTGGACGTGGCAATCTTTCCTTCTCCACACTCAACTTGGTGAAGATGGCACTTGTCTCGGAGTCGATCTCGGATTTTTACAGCATTCTCAACCGATATATCGATATCGGCATCGAACAGTTGATTGAGCGTTTCGAGTATCAATGTACGCGTCGCGCTGAAGAATTCCGTTTCCTCTACACGCAAGGGGTCTGGCGTGGAAGTGAGCAGTTACATATCCATGATGAGGTCCGAGACGTATTAAAACAAGGAACGCTCTCACTCGGTTTCATCGGACTCGCTGAAACGTTGAAGGTGTTGACGGGCAGTACACATGCTGAGTCGCGTGAAGCGGAGCGACTCGGTCTCGATATCGTCACGCACTTGGCCAATCGCATGCGTGCGGCAGCCGAAACGTACGACTTGAACTTTTCGTTGCTCGCGACACCGGCAGAAGGATTGTCAGGTAAATTTGTGACGCGAGACCAGGAAACGTTTGGGATGATTGAAGGTGTCACTAATCGTGCCTTTTATACAAATTCATTCCACGTGCCGGTCTATCAGTCTGTATCAATTCGTGAGAAAATCCGAATCGAGGCACCGTATCACGCATTGTGTGACGCGGGACACATTTCTTATGTCGAAGTCGATGGGTCACTTGCCCACAATGCGGAAGCGGTGGAATCGATTGTCCGCTTGATGCGTCAGCATAACATCGGCTACGGTTCCATCAATCATCCTGTCGACCGTTGTGGAAATTGTGGATTAGAAGGACTAATTGATGATGTCTGTCCGACGTGTGGCGAGGATACAAACATCGAACGAATCCGCCGCATCACTGGTTATTTGGTCGGGACGATGGACCGTTGGAATACGGCGAAACGAGAAGAAGAGCGGGCGAGGGTGAAACATGATGCGCATTCTATCCGTCGTTGAAGAATCCGTCGTTGACGGACCGGGGATTCGGACGGTCATCTTTACTGCCGGCTGTCCGCATCACTGTAAAGGGTGTCATAATCCATCCTCGTGGAATCCATTTGGTGGTGAGGAAGTAGAAGTAGAGGAACTTGTTCAACTCGTCAAACTCAGTGGTTGGGAAGGGGTGACCATTTCTGGGGGCGAACCGTTTCTTCAATCGTCAGCGTTAGCGGAACTCGTCAAGGCATGTAAGTGGCTCGGTAAAAATGTGTGGGTGTATACCGGTTATACGCTCGAACAGTTGGAAGAGATGCACGACGAAGCGATTCAAACCGTGTTGGACTATGCCGATGTGCTCGTCGATGGTCGTTACGAGCAGTCGCTACGAGACATGGGACTTCGTTTTCGAGGATCGAGTAATCAACGGATCATCTTCTTGAATAAAGTGTAATCGAGGCAGAGATGTCTCGATTTTTTGTATAATGATGAAAAGGGGGAGTTTTAATGAAATGGTGTAGTTTTGAGATGCAAGAAGAGCAACGAGTGGGGATTGTCGAAGGCGATTTCGTTTTTGATGTCAGCAATCAAGTACATACGACAAACTTATTAGAGGTCATTGCCCGTGAGTTCGAACCGGATATCGATTTGGACGTGGCGCCATCATACCGAGTGACGGAAGTGAAATTACTTGCCCCGTACCGTCCATTGAAAAATGTGATTTGTATCGGCAAGAACTACGAAGAACACGTGAAAGAGATGGATACAGCGGGAGCGGGGAAACTCGTCATCTTCACGAAAGCGCCGACCTCGGTCGTCGGTCCGGAAGCAGCCATTGAACGCCATCCGGAATTGACCGACAAACTCGACTACGAAGGTGAGCTCGCCGTCATCATCGGAAAGTCTGGACGAGACATCGAATCAGTCGAGGAGCACATATTCGGATATACGATTCTAAATGATGTGACGGCACGAGACGTACAAAAAGAACATGTCCAATTCTTCCGTGGTAAGTCGTTCGATACGTTTTGTCCGATGGGACCGTTCATCGTCACACCGGACGAGCTCCGGTTCCCTCTCCAAATCAAAACAAGTGTTAACGGGGAGACACGTCAAAACGGGACGACAGCCGATATGATTCGTCCGATTGACGAGCTCATTCGTACACTGTCGAAAGGCATGACGCTCGAAGCGGGTGACATCATCGCGACGGGTACGCCGGCCGGGGTCGGGCACGGGATGACGCCACCGACATATCTTCAAACCGGAGACACGGTCGAAGTGACGATTGGAGGTCTCGGTACGTTAAGAAATGTGATTGTCTGAATGAAATGACGTAAAATGTCAAGAATCTTGTAATTCATTTATCATTTTATAAATAAGTGTTCTTCTTCGTTATAATAAGGGTATTCGTTATAATAAGGGTAAAGGATAACACAGAGGAGATGAATCATTATGGATCGTCACAATCAATCAAATGAACGCGATCAATTACATGAATCAGAGCAACAAAAAGATTGGTTAGATACAGAACTCGGTTCATCCAACCGAGAAGAGACAATGGTACGCACACAAACACAACCGTCATTCGTCAGCCGTATGTTCCCGGGACTTGTCGGTGGGGTCATCGGGGCGTTGTTGACGGGTGCGATCGCATATCCGTTCATCGACCAACCGGCTACGAGTGTGAGTGACACGAACGTGACCTCGCAAGGGACTCCGGTCCAAACGTCATCGAACGTATCCGATTCTTCGGTTATTGATGCCGTCGCGACCGCTCAACCTGCCGTCGTGACTGTAAACAACTTCGCCCAAACCGGCTTCGCAAGTGAAGCAATCGAGGCTGGAGTCGGGTCAGGTGTCATCTATAAAAAAGAAGGTGACTCGGCATATATCGTGACGAACCATCATGTCGTCGACGGAGCAGACAAGCTGACGGTCACGTTTAATGATGGCACGACTGCGGAAGCGACACTCATGGGAAGTGACGCGACGTATGACTTGGCCGTCTTGAAAATAGACGCTGACAAAGTACCCGCTGTCATCTCAATCGGCAAATCGAGCGAGTTGAAACCGGGTCAAACGGTCATCGCCATCGGAAATCCGCTCGGACAATTCGAAAACTCCGTGACGCGCGGTGTCGTCTCGTCGACGTCACGCTTCGTACCGGTCGATACGGATGGGAACGGACAGGCCGACTTCAATGCCGAGGTCATTCAAACGGATGCGGCCATCAACCCAGGTAACTCGGGTGGTGCGTTAATCAACGAAGAAGGACAACTCGTCGGGATCAACTCGATGAAGATTGCGACGGCAGAAGTTGAAGGGGTCGGATTCGCGATCCCAGTTGACATCGCCCTTCCGCTCATCAATCAAATCGAACAGACGGGAGAAGTGAATCATCCGTCACTCGGCGTATCACTTCGTGACGTATCAGAGTTCCCTCCAGGTTTCTTGACGGAACAAATCAACTTACCTGAATCGGTGACGGAGGGAACAATCATTGTGGAAGTGCAGCAAAACAGTTCGGCTGCGAAAGCAGGTCTTGAGGCACGTGACGTCATCGTGAAAATCAATGACAAAGACGTTAGTTCCTTCATTGACCTCCGCAGTGAATTGATTCGCGATACGGATGGAACGGTCGACATCGAATATATCCGTGACGGAAAAACAAAAACGGTTCAAGTCGAGATTCAAAACGCGAACGGTTCTGCATTGTAAAAGGTGGGCAATATGCCCGCCTTTTTTGCTATGCTTATACAAAAGGAGGATGTGATATGGTACGAAACTTATATGGGGTGTTACTTTTCGTGGCGGGGATTTTACATTTTGTCAGAGAGAAGGCGTTCATGTCGATTATTCCGAAATCTTGGCCGTTCCGTCGGTTGATGGTGCAACTGAGTGGAGTCGTAGAAGTCATCTTCGGAGTACTGCTCTTACTCAATAAGGGGACGTCGTTCGTGAAACGGACGTTGCCGGCATTCTTTATCGCCGTCTTCCCGGCAAATATCAATATGGCCGTGAAACCATCTAGAATCGGTGGAACGGTCATTCCGAAATGGATCACATGGGGACGACTCCCGCTTCAATGGGTACTCATCAAAGGTGTCAAAAAAATATAAAGGTGTGGAGATACATATGACAAACGTATTGAAATGGTTTGAACATTTTCATGCACATCCAGAGATCAGTTGGAAAGAAGTTGAGACGACGAGTACGATTGCCTCCATTTTATCGGACTGGTCGATTCCCCATCGGACGTTTGAGGATGTGACCGGAGTGATCGCGGAGATTGGGTCGGGGGAAGACGTGATCGCAGTCCGCGCCGATATCGATGCGTTATGGCAACAAGTGGACGGTACGTTTCGAGCGAACCATTCATGTGGGCACGATGCGAATATCAGTATGGTACTCGGAGCACTTGAACAGTTGAAGGACGAGGTGTTACAGAAGCGAATCCGCTTCATCTTCCAACCTGCAGAAGAGCAAGGGAATGGTTCGCTTGCCATGATTGAACGAGGCGCGTTAGAGGACGTGACGCAACTGTTCGGAATTCATTTACGTCCACAAGAAGAGTTAAAAAAAGGACAATACGCTGCGGCGATTCAACATGGGGCTGCCTTTTTCTTAAAGGGAGAGGTCATTGGGGATGACGCGCACGGCGCAAGACCGCATCAAGGGCAAAACGCACTCGATGTCATCTTCACGATTCAACACATGCTCAAAAGCATTTACTTATCACCGTTTGAGCCACACTCCGTCAAGTTGACGAAAGTACACGCCGGGAGTGACAACATGAACATCATTCCAGGAAATGCGACGTTCTCGATTGACGTCCGTGCCCAACAAAATGAAGAATTGCTCGAACTGCGCAATCGTGTCGAAGACATGTTACTCCAGGTCGGTCAGCTTCATCGTGTGAAACTGGAATGGGAGTGGCAAGACTTCACACCGGGAGCGGTCGTTGGGGAACAGTCAAGTCAGATTGCGAAGCAGGCGATTGAGCAACGCTTCGGTCAGTCGGCTCTCGTCGAGAGAATTGTCACGTCAGGTAGCGATGATTTTCATTTCTATACTGTTGAGAAACCGTCACTTGATGCGACGATGATTGGAATCGGCGCTGATTTAGGTCCAGGTCTTCATCATCCGCATATGACGTTTGACCGTGACACCTTAAATGATGGGGCGCGCCTGCTCGCGGATGCGCTCCGGATTGCAGCAACATAATTCAGAATGAGTGTGATAGACAGATGTCTGTCCACTCATTTTTATATTGCATCAAACAAGTGTAAGCGCTATCATAACGTTATTAGCGACAATATAACGACAATTCTGAATTTTCTCTATAGGGGAGGAAGTTAGATGGAAACAACGGGGAACAAGCAAGATATGAAGTTAGGGTGGGCGCTTTTGCCACTCGGTGTGATGATCGTCGTCATGCTCATCTCGATCGTTAAGCTCGGTCAAGGTCCACACATTCCGCTCATCGTCGGAACGGCAGTCGCTTCAATCGTCGCCTGGCGTCACGGGTTCAAGTGGAAAGAAATTGAAGAGATGATGTATAAGGGGATTCGTCTCGCCTTGCCCGCAGTCGTCATCATCATTTTGGTCGGGTTGACGATTGGGGCATGGATTGGTGGAGGGATTGTTGCCACGATGATCTATTTCGGGCTAAAGATCATTTCACCGGCATACTTGTTGTTAACGATTTGTCTTATCTGTGCGGTCGTCGCGCTCTCGATTGGGAGTTCATGGTCGACGATGGGTACGATTGGAGTAGCAGGGATGGGCATCGGGCTGAGTATGGGGATACCAGCGCCGATGGTAGCGGGGGCTGTCATCTCAGGAGCTTACTTCGGGGATAAGATGTCGCCTTTATCAGACACGACAAACTTGGCGGCAGGATTAACTCATACGAATTTATTCGTACATATTCGGCACATGCTCTATACGACAATTCCAGGGCTCATTATTGCGCTCGGGGTATACGCATGGCTCGGTAGACGATTTGCAGATTCTTCGACAGACTCGTCTGAAATCACTCAGACATTGACGATTTTAGAGGACAGTTTTGTCATCTCACCATGGTTACTCCTCGTCCCACTCGCCGTCATTTTGCTCGTCGCGAAAAAAGTACCTGCGATTCCAGCACTCGTTGTCGGGATTGCACTTGGTTTCTTGGCTCAAGTGTTCATCCAAGGCGGGTCACTTTCAGACAGCGTAGGTGCTCTTCAAAGTGGCTTTGTCATCGAAACGGGAAATGAGCTGGTCGATAACCTCTTCAGCCGAGGTGGTCTTGATGCGATGATGTACACGGTCTCGATGACCATCGTCGCGATGACGTTCGGTGGGATTTTAGAATATTCGGGAATGCTACAATCCATTATGAACCAAATTTTGAAGTTTGCGAAAACGGCAGGTTCATTGATCGCTTCAACGATTTTAGCGGGAGTTGCGACGAATGCGACGTGTTCGGAGCAGTATATCTCAATCGTCGTCCCGTCACGCATGTTTGCTGGAACGTATGAAAAAATGGGATTGCAGTCGAAAAACTTATCTCGTGCTCTCGAGGATGGAGGGACGTTGACATCTGTGTTTATCCCGTGGAACACGTGCGGGGTTTTCATCCTCGGCACACTCGGGGTCGGAGCTTTCGAATATGCACCGTACGCCGTCTTGAACTTCATCGTACCAGTCATTTCGATTGTATATGCCTTTACGGGATATACGATTGAGCGCATGGCAGTCATCCAACAGGAAGGACCTGTCGCGGAACAAGCAGCTCAATAAAACAATTCCCGGTCGTCAATCGACCGGGAATTGAAATTTATAGACGGTGCGTGGACGACCTTGGCTGTAGCTCATTTCTTCGCCAATCGGATGAACGAGTTTTGCATCAACCAATTTTTTGATAAGTCGCTCTGTCGTACGACGTGTCACGTTTAAATGGTCGGTCAACTCTTTCGCTGTAAACTCGAGATGGTCCGTTGAAAAGTGAATGAGCTTTTCGATATTGGTCGGACTCATCCCCGTCTGCTTCATCATGTCATAGACACGCGTTTGCGTGACGCGGAAATGAATCGGTGCCGGTTGATCGGTGAACGTCATTCGTTTTGAATCGTCGACGATTCGTATAGCGGCATTGTTTGTCGTATGTAGGGCAAGTTCGGCATGCTCAAAGGCACGTTGATAATCGGACCCATATCCGATCCCTATATGACCAGGAGTTTCCTCTGGCAAGATGAAACCGTTTGACATGGCGGATTCAATCTTTCCTTTACTCGATAATAGGACGATGCCGTCTTGAGTGGACTCCATCAATTTACCACCGAAATAATGATGTGTAGTCACATGGTTGAGCGTATCTTCACTTGCATCCGAATAGAAGAGCACGGCGAGTTGTGACTGGTCCGATTTGTTCAAACGAATCTGTTGAATAAAATCATGGAAGTGGTGGAGAATTCTCTCTTCTGGCTCAATCATGAGCTGACTAGCAAAACCATCTTCCACTAAGTGTCGATGGACTCGTTCGACACTCGTCAAGGCGAATCGAGTCGTCCCAGTTCGTTGAAGCTGTTCATGAAACGAAATCAACTCTTCGAAATTCATATACGGACTAAGTTCTTTCACTTGCGGTGGCGACATGTGGAGTGGAAACGATGCTAAAATCGATTCAAGTCGTGACATATCAACGAGATCGATGGAGACATGTTCGAGTCGGAGCTGTTGTGTCAATGTCACGTATAAGAGTGACGTCAACAACACGACATCATCTTGAACGACGTGATGGGCGAATGGAAGGGTCGCTTCCTCCGTCGCATACGTATAAGGGAATGAACCGGAAAAGAACACTCCGTCGAAAAACAGGAGTTGCGTAGCGATGTCTTTTGCTTCTCGCGGGTCATCATAAGGAAATCCCTCGATTCGAACATCGGGTAAAGAATAACCGTTCCGTACCTGTTGTATAAACGATGGTGAGCCGACAACGGCGATATGGATGGACATTGAAAATCCCCCTTGCAATTTAGCGACTATATAACGACAATATAGAGGAAAGAGCAGTTGAAGTAAAGGAGTGATGAACGTGAATATTCAAAAAATAGAAATTTTCTCGGTTCGCTTTCCATTGAAGGTACCATTCATCGTCAGTTATCACCGTTATGATGATATGCCATCTGTCATCGTCAAAATGACGACCGCATGTGGACTTGTCGGATATGGAGAAGCCGTGGCGGATGAGCATGTGACGGGTGAGTCCGCTGAGAGCACGGTCAGCGTCCTCCGTCATCTACTGGCTCCGCTCCTAATCGGAAAAAATCCGATGCACTTAGAGCATATTCATGACGAGATGGACCGTGCGATTTGTGGTGTTCCGGCTGCCAAAGCAGCACTCGATATCGCCTGTCATGATGTGATTGGGAAAAAGCTGAATCAACCCATCTACGAATGGATTGGGGGTCGGTACCATGAGTCATTCCCAGTCACGCACGTCTTGAGTATCGGAGAGCCGAACCATATGGCACAAGAGGCACTCGAACAAATGAAACGAGGCTATACGGCAGTGAAGATGAAGGTCGGAGTCGATGTGCAAACGGATGTGGCGCGTGTCAAGGCGGTACGGGAAGCGGTAGGAAATGACGTGCCGATTCGAGTCGACGTTAACCAAGGGTGGGTCAACGCGGCCAATACGGTTCAAGCCATGCGTCTGCTCGAACCGTATGGCATCGATTGGGTCGAACAACCGGTCAAGGCGGATGATTTTGAAGGCATGCTCGAAGTGAAACAAAAAATTTCCGTCCCGCTCATGATGGATGAAGGACTGAAAGACGTTCACGATATGAGACGCTTGACGATGATGCAAGCAGCCCATAAAGCGAACATCAAGCTGATGAAGTGTGGTGGCATCTATCCGGCGAAAAAGTTGGTCCATATGGCGGAAATGTCCGGAATCGAATGTCAAATCGGTTCCATGGTCGAATCCTCTATTGCATCGAGTGCAGGATTCCACATCGCTTTCTCAAGTAAAATCGTGAAGACGGTCGAGTTGACGGGTCCGCTCCGGTTCGGGAAAGATGTCGGAAACTTATCATATGATTTACCAATCATCTCGCTGAACGATCGTCCGGGACTCGGTATTGACGTCGATGAGGACGTGTTACGTGAATTGACGACGGATTCATACGTGATTGGAGAAGAATCGCATGTGGAAAGGTGAAATCAAAGACCTTTCCCTTCATGTTTGCGTTCTAAGAGTGTCCGATTTACCGGAACTGTTGTCCATCCAAGATGCGGTCGTTCAGGCATTGGCTGAACCAGAACATTATCAATCGCTATCCATCGAGGAGTTCACGAAACTATTGAATGACCAGACATTGATTGGGGCAAAATCAGATGGTCGGCTCATCGCGTTTCGAGCGATGCTCATCCCACCGATCGATGCGGAACATCTAGGGCGGGATATCGGATGGCCGGAGGATTCGCTTGAACGTGTCCTGTATCAGGAAGTGACGAACGTCCATCCAGACTTCCGTGGATATGGACTACAGAAACATTTAGGCAAACTGTTGATGGCACAAGTGGAATCGGATGATCGATTCGATGTCGTCTGTGCGACGGTCGCACCGTTCAATATTCCAAGCATGAAAGACAAGTTCACGCTCGGACTCCGAATCGGGGCGTTGAAAGAAAAATATGGCGGGAAACTCCGCTATATCTTTTACAAAGAGATGCATCGTTCGTGGCAACCCACAGCAGTTGCGCAAGATGTACCGATGGAAGATCGAGGGCGACAAGTTGAGTTGCTTCAAGCCGGTTGGATTGGGACGGGCATGATGAAACAAGGGGAGCAATGGATAGTTCGATTTGAGAAGTAAAAAGAGGCTGGGACATAACCTATTAATTTTCTAAAAAAGAGGCCCTCGTGAGCGACTTGTTCGCTCACGAGGG
>CABIYO010000003.1 GCA_902362975.1 Caryophanales bacterium | reverse complement strand
AAAACCGGTGCCCTCTACGCCCGACGCAAGACGGACGTGGAACCAGTTTTTGGATATCTGAAGGCCAATTTGGGTTTCACCCGCTTCTCCGTCAGGGGAAAACAGCGTGTGAAACGTGAGCTCGGCTTCGCCCTCATGGCGGTGAACCTACGAAAGTTCATCGCCAATGGCATCGGCGGAAGTGCAAAGAAGGGGTCCGGCCACCGAAAATCGGTGACCGGACCCCTCTTTTTATCAAAAATCTTTAAAACCGGCTAGTTATGTCCCAGCCTCTTCAATCTCATTATTCTTCGTCCATTGAGAGAACAGACATAAACGCTTCTTGCGGGACTTCGACAGACCCGACCATCTTCATGCGCTTCTTACCTTCTTTTTGTTTCTCGAGAAGTTTCCGTTTACGTGAAATATCTCCTCCGTAACATTTAGCCAAAACGTTTTTACGAAGTGCTTTAATCGTAGAACGTGCGACGATTTTGTTACCGACAGCCGCTTGGACTGGAACTTCGAACTGCATCCGTGGTATGAGTGCCTTAAGCTTCTCAACAATGACCTTCCCGCGCTCGTACGCGAAGTCACGGTGAACGATGAAGCTGAGAGCATCGACGACTTCGTTATTGAGCAAGATATCCATCTTCACGAGGCGCGATTGACGGTAGCCGATCAACTCATAATCGAGTGATGCATAGCCTTTCGTGCTCGATTTCAACTGATCGAAGAAATCATAGACGATTTCACTGAGGGGAATCTCATACGTGATTTTGACGCGAGTCGTATCGATATACTGCATATCGATGAACGTTCCGCGTTTCTTCTGACAAAGTTCCATGATGGCACCCACGTAGTCATTAGGTGTCATGACAGCCGCCTTGACGTATGGCTCTTCAATTGATTCGATCTTTTGTTGCTCTGGCATTTTCGATGGGTTATCGACATGAATCACTTCGCCTGAAGTCGTCTTCACGTGATAAATTACCGATGGTGCCGTCGTAATCAAGTCGATGTTAAACTCACGTTCAATCCGCTCTTGAATGATTTCCATATGAAGCATGCCGAGGAATCCACAACGGAAACCAAAACCGAGCGCTTGCGATGTCTCTGGTTCAAACTCGAGCGCGGCATCCGAAAGCTGGAGCTTCTCAAGTGCCTCGCGAAGATCGTTGTACTTAGCTGCATCAATCGGATACAAACCACAGTACACCATCGGGTTCATCTTCCGATAACCAGGTAGCGGACTCGTTGCCGGGTTTTTAGCCAGTGTGATCGTATCCCCGACGCGAACATCTCCGACTGTTTTAATGGATGCAGAGAGCGTACCAACGTCTCCGACGTTCAATTCTTTAACAGAAATCGGTTTTGGCGTCGACACACCGAGGTCCGTCACTTCGAACGTCTTGCCGGTCGCCATCATTTGGACCTTGTCTCCTACTTTGACTGAACCGTTCACGATACGAATCGATGCGACGACACCGCGGTAGGCATCATAGTACGAGTCAAAAATCAAAGCTTGCAATGGTTCAGACGGGTCACCTGTCGGCGGAGGGACAAGTTCTACGATTTGTTCGAGAATCTCTTCGATCCCGATTCCCGCTTTTGCAGAAGTCGGGACCGCGTTACTCGCATCGAGTCCGATGACGTCTTCAATCTCTTGACGGACCCGCTCGACATCCGCTGACGGCAAGTCGATTTTATTGATGACCGGAATGATTTCAAGGTCGTTATCGAGTGCTAAATAAACGTTTGCAAGGGTTTGCGCTTCAATTCCTTGCGCTGCGTCAACGACGAGAATCGCACCTTCACATGCCGCAAGCGAACGTGACACTTCATATGTGAAGTCGACGTGTCCTGGCGTGTCGATTAAGTGAAGAATGTACTCTTCTCCGTCTTTCGCCGTATAGTTCAATTTAACGGCGTTCAATTTGATTGTAATTCCACGCTCGCGCTCCAAGTCCATCGCGTCAAGCGTCTGCTCTTTCATCTCACGAGCCGTGAGTGCACCAGTCTTCTCAAGAATCCGGTCAGCGAGCGTCGACTTTCCATGATCGATGTGCGCAATGATGGAAAAGTTGCGAATCTTCTTCTGACGATTCTCTAATTCTTGTTTGTTCATATATGGGTTCACCTATCCTTCTCATACATACCGTGTCATTATATCAAAATCCTAAAGTAATGTGTACGACCTACTACAACAATACCACAGATAGTTTTCAGAATAATCATCAAGTGGTTGCTTTTCATATAACCGTTTGCTACAATTGTGCTTGTTCTGTTGAATGATTACTTGAAGTAATAAGAACATACACTTTCTTGTTTCAGGAGGTGACAAACAATGGCAAACATCAAATCAGCAATCAAACGTGCAAAAACTTCTGAAAAACGTCGTGTTGCGAACTCACAAGAGAAATCGGCAATGCGTACAGCAGTAAAACGTGTTGATGCTCTCGTACTCGAAGGAAACAAAGAAGCTGCTCAAGAAGCTTTCGTTCTCGCTACGAAGAAGCTCGACAAGGCTGCATCAAAAGGTCTTATCCACAAAAACAAAGCAGGTCGTGATAAATCACGCCTCGCAGCTCGTATCGCTGCTCTCTAATTAGAGATCACACGAAACAGCCGCCTCCTATTCGGAGCCGGCTGTTTTTTTGTATACCATGACGTAGTGTGGGCCAATCCCAGGGATGTCGAACGGCTCCCCGATTCGTATAAGTCCATTTCGTTCATAGAAACGGACAGCCACTTCTCTCGCATTACACCACCATGAACTCCCTAGCTCATCATGGAGTGACTGTAAAAATTGAGAGCCGATTCCTTGTCCCGAAAAATGAGGGTCCGTCGCCATGCCACGGAGTTGGAGGGGAATCTTCACACCCTCGATTTGTTTTGCGGACAGCATGACTGTTGCGACCGACAGCACTTGATCGCCTTCAACCCAAGCGAAGTGTCGCGTCGTCGGCGCCTCATCCCCTTCAAAATAACATGTCTCAACGTCTTTTCCTGGTCTGAGCACAACATGACGGAGCGGAATCACGTCTTGAAGCGTCACTTGTTTGAATCCCATTCCCTCACCTCACAATAAGGCCAGTTGACAAACGAGCGTATCGAATACGATCTGTTTGTCACCTCGTCCCGTTTTCATGGCCTCGTCCGCGTCTGCAATCAATGTCAACGCACGTGCGAGCTGAGCCTCTGAAAAGCCGCGACTCGCTTGTGTCGCCAATTTGATTGTATACGGATGGGCCCCGATTTTCGATGCGATTTGCTTTTCTCCATAGCCTGCCTCTGTCAACTGTTTCGATAGATACATGTTTCGGTATTGCCGACCAAGCAACCCGAGTAGCCCAATCAGTTCTTGCCCTTGTTTTTCTAAATCCCGAACTAATCGAAGCGCTGCATCAGCTTGTCGTTTGACGAGAAGCTCCGAGAGCTGAAAGACGTTATCTTCTAATGTACGTGGAACTAAATCATTCACAATCTCAATCGGAATCGTCGCACCCGTTCCCGCGTACAACTGTAGCTTCTCTAATTCGCGAACCAACTTTCCCCAATCATCCTGACATAAGAATAAAAGTCGCTCCATCGTAGAGCGCTCCATCTTTTGTTGTTCACGACTCAATGCATCGTTCACGTATCGCATCAGTTCGTTTTGACTCGGCTTTTTCGCTTCGAGGACGATGGCACGCTCTTTCAGACGCTTCACGATTTTCTTACGCTCATCGAGTTTTTCAGATTCGACGATTAAGACAAGAACCGAGTAGGTCGCCGGTTGCACGACATATTCCGCCAGACGGTCGACATTGTGTTTTTGCTTCTCTTTCGCACCCGTTAAGAACTGGGCATTTTTCACGATAACCGTGCGATACTCACTAAAAAAAGGGACCGTTTCCGCTTCATCAAGCGCCGTATCGAGTGACGTTTCTTGAAGATCTAGTTGCATGACATCAAATTGATCACCGGATGGATTGGCCGCTTTCACAATTTCACGTTCCCACGTCTCTAACAAATATTTTTCGGTGCCATGGAGAACATAGACGCTCGCCAATTTTCCATTATGTAACCACGGTTCATTCAAAACACACACCACTTTCACAATTTATTCTCATCTAAACATAGATTATCTTCCCATAATTCGCTATACTTATAAAGGAAGTATGATAAGGAGGGACCTAATATGCAAATCAACTCAGTACGCCCACCGAGTGAAAACCCGTTTGAAAATGACGTTCAATGCAAACGTAATGATGCCATCGACTCTGCGATCGGCTTCATCGTCCCATTTGGCTTTTTCTTCACGATTTTCTTCATCGGTGTCATCATCAAGTTCTTAAGTCTATAAGTGTTCAAACGATTGCCCCGGGGGAGCAATCGTTTTTTAGTGTATCACATTTTATCCCGTGCTACTCGATGATCCCCCGACACATGTTCTCTTCACAGACAATCATCCCGTTCAAATCAGTTCGTAATAGACGTTTCCCCACAACCCGTCGTAACGTCTCCTCGTGCGGATGTCCATACCGATTGTTCGAACCGACACTCGCAATGACCCATTCTGGATCGATTCGCTCAAGCAGCTCTTCTCCCGACGACGTATCGGATCCGTGATGCCCTAATTTAAATACGTCGACGTCAAGCGTCGGTAACTCGGCTTCTCCTTCTATCGGCAAATCTCCTGTCAATAGATACCGCATGCCACCTACGTTCATGTACAGGCTGATCGAATGATCATTTTCATCTTCGTGTGGGTGATTTGGTGCCACAATCCACATCCATGGCGTCGGCCGATCGTCTGCCTCAAGATAATGGACCGATACATCATAGGCCGCTGCTAAGTGCAGCAGTTCTTCTCGTTTGTCAGCATTCGCCACTTCTTTTGATATCCAAAGCTCTTCTACCTTCACTACCTTCAATAATCCCTCTAATCCGCCGATGTGGTCATGGTCCGCATGGGTCAACAGGACAAAATCAAGCGAACGCTCCCCACGTTTCCATAAATAAGGGGCCAATACATCTTCCCCCGGGTCAAATGTGCTTCGCTTTTGCTCGTTTGGATCTTGAAATACGCCCCCTACATCAATGACACCAATCGTTCTTCCCGATTCTACGACGATTGCATCACCTTGCCCGACATCTAAAAAGGTCACCCGTGAGGATTCCGACCATTCTGACCATCCCGCAATCAACCCACATGTCATGATGGCCGCCCCCCATCCAATCCATCGTTTTCGATTCATCAGCGTCAAGCTCCCCCATAACCCTAGCCACAATGCGATTTGCGACGGCAACGCCAGATCGTGCAACGGAAGCCAAGGTCGTAAATCATCGTGGAGAGTGAACATTCCATGAATCGCGTCCAAGACAACCATGAGCAACGGGGCAATCGAAGGAATCATCCATGTGACAAATGCGAGTGGCATGATGATCCATGAGATACAGAGGGCCATCACGAGATTCCATATCGGTGCCGCGACGGATAGAACCGGTTGTACTTGCCATAGTACAATCAGCCCAAACAGCTGTGCGAAAACGGACAACTCGATTAGTCCTGTCCAGATTTGTCTCGTGATTAACAAAAAGAAGGTCATCCCGACCGTCAATTGGAAACCCAGATTCGTGAGAAGGAACGGTTGAACGGCCAACATACCTGCTGCACACCAACTCAAGAGCCGAATCGGGTCTCGAATCGTCACACCGAAAAGAGAGAGAAAGAGGATCGCATCTGCGACGACGACAGCTCTTGCGACAGGTGGGGAAAAACCCGTCATCCATCCGAACATCGTAATACTAAGGATCATCAGTACCGTCTTCGTTTCACGTCGAATAGGGATCGGCTGCAACAAGATGCGCATGGCCACGATCAACATAGCAATATGCGAACCGGAAATCACAAGAAGATGAAGAAGGCCCGTCACACGATAAGAAAATGAGGTCTGTTCATCTAGCATTCGACTTTCTCCAAACAACAATGCCTCCATATATAATGCGACATCCGCACGATGACGATGCTCAATTTGCTGAAGTTTTCGCTCTTTCCAACGTAGCATCCGACCGTCCCACCCTGCCGTCGGACGACACGTGTCGATTCGCTTCACCTTCCCTTTAAAGGATACGTTTGAACTCAGTGCCCAGGCCCGTTCATCAAATCCCCCGGTGTTTCGTAACGGTTGAAACGCCTCTACTTCGATTTGCACGAGGCACGTCTCTCCCGGTCTTCCACGATTTAGTTCGCGTCCTCGTAAGACGCCCTGAAGATTGTCTACGTTCCCGTATAGTCTTACCGATTTCCCATTCTCTTTTCGACTTTCGATTGAGAAGGCAATCGTGTCTGACGGTAACGATTCTGTAGGGGGCGTATGGAACGATGCGATACAGATGAGTCCAATCACTCCGGCTTTCGCATACAGACCTTGCCCACGTCGTGTGACCAGATAAAAGACACTAGCGACCACAGAGACCAAATAGAATCCTTCTGTCAGACCAGTTACAATGAGTACCGCAAACAATGGAAACAGCGGCATCTTAAGGTACCAATAAATATGGCTTCATACTTTCTAATGTTTTTTCGCCGAACCCTTTCACATCACCTAACGCTTCATATGTTTTAAATGGACCGTTCGCTTTCATATGATTTAAAATCGCCTCGGCTTTGGCTGGACCAATTCCTGGAACCGTCATCAGTTCCTCTTTCGTCGCACTGTTGACATGAACACCGTTCGTTTCGACCTCGGGACTCGGTGAGTCTTGCGAAATCGGTGTTTCTCCTTTTTTCGGCACGATGATTTTGACTCCATCAACTAACAACTGTGCTAAATTCAACTGCTCTGGGTCAGCTTCATCTGTCAAGACTGCCAAAGAGAGCACATCGCCCACTCTCGCCCCTTCTGGTACTGTATATACGTTCGGAGATTCAACCGCACCTGTCACATACACAACGATCTCCATACGCTCTGGGGTCGTGGTCGGCGTAACCTCCTCAGTTTCCATGACGAATTCGTCCACCATTCGTTGCTCCGGTTCCTTTTGATAAAACAAATAGCCCACTCCTAAAAATAGAACGACTAGGAGACCGATAACGAGTTGTTTCCATCTTTCCAAGCGGATCACCACCCTGTTCGACTGTTACGTTCAGTATGGCGAATCATGTGTTTCTAAACACGTCTCGTTCTTCCCCACAATCTTGACTTTAGGAAATGATTTGTTTGCATGTTCCATATCGCACTCGTACATGTAACGATATTCATCGACACAATTTCTATGAACAGGTTATGGAATGACGAAAAAAGCGGAGACCATCGCGTGGCCTCCGTTCCTCCTGTTCACTGTTCGATTATTCTTCTTCGAAATGCTGAACCTGGTCAGCGAGTGCCGCTGCCTGTCCTTCTAACTCTTGCATCAATGTAAAGATTTGATCGAAGCTTGCTTGCTGTTCTTTCATCGAGGCTGCCACTTCTTCGTTTCCTGCGGCCAACTCTTCTGTCACCCCAGATACTTCTTCAACCCGACGCAAGACGTTGTTTACCTCGTTACTCGATGTGCGCATTTCTTGTTCGATCGTGCGTACGAACGAAGCGACGTGGTCTGTCCGTTCATGGATTCGGTTGAATGCTTCTTTCGTCAATCCGAACGCTTCTAATTGCGCCTCTTGCTCGCGTTTTGACTCATTCACCGTTTCCGTCAAACGGACGACTTCTTGCTGGATCGTCTCGACGACGTGGAAAATAGAGCGCGTCGCCTTGTTGCTCTCTTCCGCCAACTTCTTCACTTCACTTGCTACGACAGCAAATCCTCGTCCCGCTTCTCCCGCACGGGCTGCCTCGATTGCCGCATTGAGGGCAAGTAAATTCGTCTGAGCCGCGACGTCTTCGACAAGTTTCGCCATCGCCTCAATCTCAGCCGTTTGTCGTGCAAAGTGGTCCATTCGCGTGACAAGCACTTCATTCCGTTCGCTTGAGCGATCTAAAATGTGCTCCTGGTCCGTTAATGTTTCAATTCCAGCCGCTACTTCACGTGTCATTTCTGACGTTTCTTCCGTCGTTTGTTTCGTCTGGTTCAAGCTCGTCTCAAAGGAAGTCGCCATCGTATGCACTGAGCTGAGCGTTTCTTGCAACTCATTTGCAATCGACTGTGCTCCGTGTGCCATCTCATCAACTGCGTTCGTGATGTTAGATGTCGTACTCACGACCGCTTCATTTTCGGCCGCGGCCGTTTCGGTCATCCCGTTCACTTTCATTGAGGTGACTCGGATTGACCCGATCACCGTCTGAAGAGATGCCGTCATGTCACGCATGGCACGTTCAAGACGTCCGATTTCATCATTGCGCGTCGACTCAGGCAACGTGACGAGACGTCCGGCTGCAATCGCTTCGGCCACCTTGACATTTTTTTCGAGTGGTCGGGTGATCGAACGGGCAAAGAAGAAGTTGTAGATTCCGAGCACTAGGATGACGAGAATCGTCAAGAGGACCGAGATCAACAAGAGACGTTCCGTCTCATTTGCCGCCTCCACTTGAAGCGCTTCATAGAATGAACCGTTCTTTGCAATCAATGTATTGATATCATTTAACAAACCTTCCAGTTTTGCTGCCTGAATCCGAGCTCCGATACCACCTTCAAGTGCCGACTCGACATCTTCGTTCACCTGTTCGTACTTCATCGTGGCACGGTCTAAATGATTTGAAAATGCCGGAATCAAATAAGACTGTTTTAAAGCATCGAATGTTTCCGCGTTCGTCACACGGATGCGCTCTAATTGAGTCAATGTAGATTGGTTCGACTGTTCACCAAGTGACGTCCAGAGGGATTGTTCTTGTAGGAGTGACGTTTCAAGTTGAGACAATTCAATCATTTGACTTCCATACTGTTCGTTATACGTTTGCAAGCGATTCAACGTCGACAAGACGTAACTCATCATCAGTACGATCAAGACGACGGTGAAGACGGTTGAGAAGATAAAACGTTTACGTAAACTCATTTAAGTGTCCCCTCCTTCAACTGACGTTCTACCGATTCATACTCTGATGTTTCTTTCTCATCCCATTGGATGCGACGAAGCGGAGCCAAGCCGACGCCGCCCTCTTCAATTCCAAGGATGACGTGTTCATTAAATGGTTTTTCGGTCACACGACCCGCGATTTCTACAATCGCCAAATCGACTTGTTTCAACATCGACGTCACAACCGCTTCTGGTGCAATCATCGATTGATCACTATCGACTCCGATTGCCTTGACGCCGTATTTTTCAGCCGTCTCGAGTACACCGACCCCTGTGAGTCCTGCTGCAGCATAAAGAACATCTGCGCCCGCTTTAATTTGTTTCTCAGCGAGTTCACGACCGAGCTCCGGTGAAGCAAAATCATTCGAGAAGTCAACGAGCATCTCCACGTCCTCGTTCACTGCCTTAGCGCCACGTTCAAATCCTGCTTCAAATTTCTGAATGAGTTCCATATCCATTCCTCCGATAAACCCAATGGTATCGGACTCTGTTTCAAGACCAGCCACCGCGCCAGCAAGCGTACTGCCCTCTCCTTCTTCAAACGTAATATTCAAGACGTTCGGAAGTTCAGACACGCCATCGATCAAAGCGAATTGCTGTTCCGGATTTTCAGCCGCAACGGCCTCTAAGTCTTCTTGACACGCAAAACCGAGACCGACGATCACATCATGTCCCTCTTCTACCAATTCTTCAAAGCCAACTTTGTACGTCTCCGTTTCGGATAGTTCACGATAATCAACGAACCAATCACCCGTCTCACGTAGCTCACCCATCCCGCGCATGGCTGCGTCACTGAACGACTGGTCCCCGAGACCAACGTCAGATAGGACGACCCCCATCGTCTGTCGTTCTTC
This sequence comes from Caryophanales bacterium, assembly GCA_902362975.1. Taxonomy (GTDB): domain Bacteria; phylum Bacillota; class Bacilli; order Exiguobacteriales; family Exiguobacteriaceae; genus Exiguobacterium. Next base: position 125,305 of record CABIYO010000003.1, on the reverse strand, counting down.
TACAGTGGTATTCGGATCGTCGATAACCGACTGACAACCGGACAACCAAAAGGTACAAGCTGTGATTGTACTGAGCATTATGCTTTTCTTCATGTATTCAATACTTCCTCTCTCTAATGGTCTGACAACCCTTATATCGACCGAGAAGGCATTGTTATCCATGATTTTTTTTAAAAGTTATGGTAATAAAAAAGGCCATAGACATCGTCCATGGCTTCGTACACTCATTCTTTTGAAGCAGCAGCCGGTGTATCAGCTAATTCACGCTCCGGTGTTGGGGCTTTCGCAACGTTCCCTTTCCCAGCAAAGTTCTCGAGCAAGTCTTTCATATCGATACCCGAAGAAGCTTTTAATGTTTGTTGAAGCGATGCCATGAGGTCGGTTGCGTAACCTGTCACTTTACCGGCTCCGCCGTTTTGACCGCTCCCCGTGTCCACGACCGTGATCTGGTCGATGTTACCAAGTGGCGATGCAATTTCTTTCGCATAATCAGGAAGCATTTTGACGACCATATCGAGAATCGCCGCTTGTCCGTATTGCGCGAAGGCTTCGGCAATCTTCTCTTTCGCTTCGGCTTCTGCAAGACCGGTCAAACGGATAATTTCCGCTTCCGCCTCACCTTTCGCACGTTCAGAATCCGCTTCTGCAAGACCTGCCAAACGTACGCGTTCCGCATCGGCTTTTGCCTGTGCTTCAATACGATACTTCTCTGCATCCGCAATTGCGATTTGACGTGCTTTATCCGCAGCGGCAGACTGTTCAATCGAGTATCGATCCGCATCGGCTTTTTTCTTCACTTCTGAATCATATTGTTTCTCACGACGCATAATTTCTTTCTCTTCGAGTTCGATTTGCTTTTGACGCTCGATGATTTGAACTTGCATCTGTTGTTCGGTGACTTCTTGTTTCGCACGCGCTTCCTCAAGCTCATACGCTTGGTCGGCCCGGGCTTTGGCAACATCTTGCTCACGGCGATATGCCGCGATTCGGAGTTGGTTCTCTTTCTCAGCTTCCGCGATTTCAGAGGCACGCTCAAGTTCGGCCTTCTTCGCATCTTTCATCGCTTCCGCCTGTTTGATGCGCGTCTCTTTATCCGCTTCCGCAGTCGCGATATCAGCATCACGCTTCACTTGGGCGATACGGGGTTTCCCTAGCGATTCTAAGTATCCGTTCTTGTCTCGAACGTCTTTGATGGTGAAGGATACGATGACTAGCCCCATCTTCGCCAAGTCTTGTGATGCGACTCGTTGAACTTCTTGCGAAAACTTATCACGGTTCTTGTAAATCTCTTCAACGGTCATGGAACCTAAAATCGAGCGCAAATGTCCTTCTAACACTTCTTTTGCTTCGTTTTCTCGTTCAATCTTCGGTTTTCCGAGGAACTGCTCAGCCGCTGTCGCGATTTCACTGATCGATCCGCCAATTTTAATGATGGCTGTTCCGTCCGCCATGACCGGGACACCCTGCTCTGTATAGACTTCAGGTGTTGTGACCTCTAATTTGCTTGAGAGCAAGCTGAGGGGTTCTGCTTGTTGGAATACCGGGAAAACGAACGTTCCGCCACCGCGAATGATTTTAACGCGGTTACCGGATGTATCGCTATGTACATTTTTCTTGCCTAAATAACTACCTGTCACAATCAGTGCCTCATCTGGTCCGACTGTGCGATATTTTAATACGAATACAAACACAAGTGCGAGGATGATGACCCCGACGATGATGCTGACTAAGATAGCCGTATTCATGTGTTATATCTCCTCTCGAATTGTAGGTTCGTCATATGGCATGACGATTGCGATAGTGCCTTTTACTTCAATGATGACTACCCGATGATCTGTCGAAATCGATGTACCGTCTAAGCTTTGAGCCGTCTTTAAAAGCGAGCCCGTTACTGTCTCAATCAAAACTTCGCCGTACCCGCCTTCAGGAATGGGCACGGTCAATCGTCCGACACGTCCAACTAATGCCTCATCCGTCAAACCAATGGACTCTTCCGCATTGGAAAGCGGTAAGAGAACAAATAGATAAAGAAGCGTCGTCAAAGCAAGAGACCCGACCCATGCGACTGCGAGACCAATCATCGGGGAAACGTGAGCCAATGCGTTTAAGATGAGCCCAATCCCTGCTCCTAATGCTAAGAATGATAAGATGACTGCAGGGTTAAACCATCCTTCGAACAGATCGAACGCATCGGAGAACATCATGTAAATAAAGGTTCCAAGACCAGCGATGATCAACACCCACCAATACAGTTGATCGATTGCCTCCATTACCACCCCTCCTGTCGACGTTTTTGTTCCATCATCAGTATACGTCGAAGTTGTTCGACTTCTAATGCAAGCCGATCTTCAATCTCATCCCACTCCGACAGTGATGAAGTGGATAAGTCGTTCACTTCTCGAACTCGCCCGATGAAACGTTCAATCCGTCGCCGATTGTATAGGTCGACAAGTTCTTGTCGTTCGAGCCGCATCCTGTTTAAAAAATATTCCACTTCTTTTTGAACTTGAACGACTTGATCCGTCACGCCCTCAGAAGAATCTTGCATCAGTAGCCGACGCACTCCCACTTGATGAGCTACTAATTTAGCAATTCTCGCTTCGAGTTCGAGAATGTGCTTATATAATTCCTCTACCTCATCTTGTTGCGTGTCATCGCGCCACCACACGTCCACCTCACCTCACTTTTCTCTACTCACTTCCCTATACGATTAAATCTCATCTTCGGTTTCAAAAATTCATAAAAAAATGTAAAATGAATTTGCTAGACAGAAAGGAAGTGCTCATGTTGGGCAACCAAGTTATCAAGCTATCAACCGCATCACAAGAAAAACTAAAAAAGATGTACCATGAGTATGCAGTCACGCCACCACCATATGCGACATTCAGCGCCAAGACACCAGGATTTGTCGTAACGATTTATCAATCAGGGAAAGTGATGTTCCAAGGAAAAGATGCCGAGACCGAGGCAGTGAAATGGGGAACACCTGCCGAGAAGAAACAAGCATCCACACCGAACACCATCCTACCTGAAGGATTTTCAAGTTGGTCTGTCGTTGGAAGCGACGAGGTCGGAAAAGGAGATTATTTCGGACCACTCGTCGTCGTAGCGGCTTTTGTCTCACGCGATCAAATCGCACTCGTGGAAGAACTCGGCGTAAAAGATTCCAAACAGTTATCCGACCCTGAAATCATCCAGATTGCGAAGGATTTACACGCTACGATTCCTTATCAAAAAGCGACACTGCATAATCCAACATACAACAACATGCAACGTACGATGACACAAGGTAAAATGACTGCCATCGCCCATAATGCCGCGCTTCGAGCGTTGCTTGAGAAACTCGGACAAAAACCCGATGCCATTCTCATCGATCAGTTCGCAGAGAAGTCGGTCTACTATCAACATTTGCGGGCAGAACGCGATATCGTGCGCGACGATGTCTACTTTTCCACAAAAGCCGAAGGACTTCATGTCGCCGTCGCAGCTGCATCCATTTTAGCTCGCGCTTTCTTCTTAAAAGAAATGGACAAACTAAGTAAACAAGCAGGATTGACCCTTCCAAAAGGTGCAGGGGCCAAAGTCGACGAAGTTGCCGCTCAAATCATTCGACGTCATGGTCAGGATTATTTACAAGAGATTGCTAAAGTCCATTTTGCGAATACAAAGAAAGCCCTCAACTTGAATGAACGTCGTTTGTAGAGCGTCGACATCAAGTATGATATACTCATTTTATGGTTAAATGAACTTAATTTTTTGGAGGATAGCGTTCATGCTGCATTATAAAACCTACACGATTAGTGATGACCATCCTTGGGTCATCTTCATACACGGGGCCGGAGGAAGTTTATCGCATTGGTATCGTCAACTTCGTCCGTTCCGTAAAAAATATAATATCCTGCTCGTCGATTTACGCGGTCATGGTGGTTCATACGATGCTGAACAGTCGCTCAAACAACCGTTGAACGCCTATACGTTTGATGTCGTCGCCAAAGACGTCATTGAAGTCATGGATCACTTAGGTATCAAAAAAGGACACATGGTCGGTCTGTCTTTAGGAACGATTGTGATTCAGGCGATGTTTGAGCACTATCCCGATCGAATCGCATCGGTCGTTCTCGGCGGAGCCATCGTCAAATTCAATGTCCGCTCCACGATGCTCATCCGACTTGGTAGTCTTGTGCAAAACTTTGTCCCCTATATGTGGTTATATAAATTATTCGCATGGATTTTACTCCCGAAGAAGCGTCACAAAAAGTCTCGGATGATGTTCGTCCGCGATGCGGCGAACTTATGTCAACGCGAGTTTATCCGTTGGTTCAAAATGACGGAAAATATTAATCCCTTACTGAATCAGTTCACTTCGATTCAGACGAACGTCCCGATTTTATATATTATGGGTAATGAGGATTATATGTTTCTTGAAGCTGTCGAACGGACAGCGAAACATCAGCCGACAGCAAATGTTGAAATCGTTGCAGACTCCGGTCATGTGGTCAATGTGGACCAACCCGATCAATTCAATGCGTTGTCGATGAATTTTATCGATGATCAGATTCAAGCACGTTCACTACAAATGAGCTAATTCAGGATGCCACGGGGCTTCCTGAATTTTTTTATGTTTATTTCCAGAAAATATTGATTATTACAAAAATAGATGGTATTCTTTAGCAAATCCAACGAAGAGGAGATGCTCAGAATGTCCAATCCCGTACATATGAACAGCCTGCTGATTATTATTCGACTGAGGGACTGAAATCGTTTTGTTTTCAAAAAACGACTTTTCAGGCCCTTGTTCCCGTGGTAATCGGACAGGCGCCTGTAGATTGAAACCGCGCCTATCCTTGATGGATAGGTTTTTTTATTGACATAAAGACATAGGGGAGATGATGGAAGTGAAGCAGTATATGGTAGATCGAATGGTAAAAATTTCAGCAGGGATGGCAAACGCCGTCCTCGTCACGCTCGGTGTCGGTTTATTGATTGAGACGATTGGTAATTTGACCGGAATCGCGATGCTCGTACAGATTGGACAAGTCGCCAAATCATTATTGGCACCCGCCTTAGGCGCTGGTGTCGCGTTTCAACTCGGAAGCAACACGCTCATCCTATTTAGCGCCATGATTGCTTCAACCATTGGCGGCGCAGCTTTAAAAGCGACAGAAAGCGGACTCGTCCTCGTTCCAGGTCAACCGATTAGCGCACTGATTGCAGCGGCGGCGGCTGTCTGGCTTGGAAAACGTGTCCTCGGAAAAACAAAGTTTGATATGATGGTCGTTCCGGTCACAGCCGTATTAGGTGGTGGAATCGTCGGGGTTGCTGCAGCAGCGGTCACGACTCCTCTTATCAATTCAATCAGTCAAGGGATTACCGCATCTGTAGAATCGTCGCCGATTGCCACATCTCTTGTCATCGCACTTGTTTTCAGTGTCATGCTCATGTCGCCTGCATCATCTGCTGCACTCGCCATCGCGCTTCAACTTGACCCTGTCGCCAGCGCCGCTGCCTTGATCGGTTGCTCTGCTCAATTTGTTGGATTTACCTTAATGGCATATCGTCAAACCGACCCAGGTGGATTGGTCGCCTCATTCTTTGTCACACCGAAAGTGCAGTTTCCGAATATCATCAAAAATCCACGAATCGTCGTCCCACCGTTTATCGCCGCGATGATTTCCGCACCGATTGCTACTTTGATGTTCTCACTCCAAGTCCCATATGAAATTGCGGGTCTCGGGCTCAACTCCTTGATTGCCCCGCTTCAGATTTTAGCAGCCCAAGGGTTAGATGCCTTTCTCATCTTCACGATGACCGGCGTCGTACTCCCTGCACTCATTACGTGGGCCCTCTATCGTGTGACGAGTCTTGTCGGATGGACCAAGTTCGGTGATCTCGCACTCGAGATTCAATAATAAAAGGAGCGTTGTCACAGGTGGACAACGCCCCTTATTTTTTTACGCTCGAAGTTCAGCGCCGTGTGTCGCACGGACCGCCTCGACGATTGTTTCATATATTGCCGTTACTTCTTCATCTTGTAACGTTCGTGACGGGTCTTGGAACTTGAGTGAAAAGGCAATCGATTTCTCATCCTCCCCAACATTCTCCCCTGTATAGACGTCAAACAAGACGAGGTCAATCAAGAGTGGACCAGCCGCTTGGCGGATCGTTTGTTCCACTGTCCCAGCCGGAATCTCACGTGATAAGACGAGTGCCAAATCTCGTGAAACTGATGGATAACGTGGTACGTCTTGATAAAGAAGTGTCTCGTTTCTACGAAGTGCCAAGAGGTCGAGTTCGAATACATACACTTCCTTCATACCATAGACGTCTTTCGATGTTACTGGATGCACTTGTCCGACATATCCGATGACCTCTCCGTCCATCAAGATGTTCGCCGTACGGCCAGGGTGCATATCAGGCATCGATACGGCCTCATACGTGACATCTAGGCGAAGCGTTTGGACTAACGTGTCGACAATCCCTTTTGCGACGAAATAGTCGACCGGGATCCGTGTTCCTTGCGAACGATGATCCATCCATAGACCTGTGACGACACCAGCCACCCGTTCTTTCTCACGTGGTAACGGTTCTCCGTGCTCCGTATAGACGCGTCCTGTTTCGTAAAGTGCGACGTTCGATTGTTGACGCGCCGTGTTGTAACGCGCCGCCTCCAGCAACCCAGGGACGAGCGACGTACGAAGGACCGAGCGCTCTTCACTCATCGGCATTGCCAATCGGACGAGCTGATCGGCTTTTCCACCGAAACGTGTCGCATGTGCCTCACTCATTAATGAGTAGGTAATGGCTTGTGATAAACCTACTCCTTGTAACAAGCGACGTGTCTGCCTACGCAATACGTTGATTGCTGGCAAATAGCCTTTCGATCGAGAGGCAGGTAACGTCGACGGGAGACTATCATATCCGTATAGACGTGCCACTTCTTCTGTGATGTCAGCCGGAAGCTCTAAGTCCGGACGGCGCGATGGAATGTGTACTGTCAGCACATCATCCCCTTCTGTCGCGAGACCGAGACGCTCCAGGATGTGAACGATTGTCTGACGATCGAGTGTCATCCCTAAGCGCTTGTTGATATAGTCAATCGACACTTGGATTTCTCGGGCACGTGATTCGACTTCACCTGAACGCACCGCATCATGAATGGCCCCTCCACCGAGTTCGACAATCAATTGCGCGGCGCGATCGAGCGCGAGCATGACACGTTCTGGGTCAACGCCTTTTTCGAAACGAGCGCTTGAATCTGAACGTAGACCAAGCGTACGGCTCGTCTTCCGTACGGATGCCGGATCAAAGTACGCTGACTCTAAAATGATATCTTTCGTCGATTGATCTACCTCTGTATTGGCACCACCCATGACGCCTGCGATGGCGACTGGAGCCTGCCCATCCGTGATGACCATCATCGATGAATCGAGCGTGCGTGTCACGTCGTCGAGTGTGACCATTTCTTCTCCATTTTCGGCTTGACGGACCACAATCGAGTTGCCGAGTTTCTTCGCATCGAATGCGTGAAGCGGTTGTCCGATTTCAAGCATCACGTAGTTCGTCACATCGACAATGTTGTTGATTGGACGGACACCTTCTGCGATCAAGATATTCTTTAGCCATTGTGGCGATTCTGCAATCGTTACCCCTTTGACTTCACGAGCTGCGTAATATGAACAGTTCGGAGTTGCAAGTTCGATGGACACATCCGATGGTGATGATGACGTGACATCTGCCGTCGGCAACGTGTATGGACGCTCTAAGATGGCCGCAACCTCATGAATGATTCCATAGAGGCTTAAGCAATCCGAACGGTTCGGAGTCAAGCCGAGTTCGATGACTTCATCGTTCAAGTCGAGTAAATCGAGCACATCTGCACCAACTTGTACGGATTCACGGAATGTGTGGATTCCATCTTGCTCGTCTTCCCGAATTTGTTTTTTCTCAAAGCCGAGCTCTTCGAGTGAACAAATCATCCCTTGTGATTCGACACCACGAAGTTTTGCTTTTTTGATTTTAAGTCCTGGTAAGCGTGCACCAACTTTGGCCACGATCACATGTTGCCCTTCGCGCACGTTCGGTGCGCCACAGACGATTTGAACAGGATCACATTCTCCGATGTCCACTTTCGTCACGTTTAACTTATCCGCTTCCGGATGTTTCTCACATGAAAGGACCCGCCCGACGACAAGCCCAGAAAGTCCTTCCCCACGATTTGTCACACTTTCGACTTCGATTCCGTTCTTCGTAATCAAGTCACCGAGCGCTTCACCGCTTAAATCGGATACATCAATATATTGATTCAACCATTTTTTTGAAAGTAACATCTGTCTTCCTCCTTAGAATTGCTCGATGAAACGTAAGTCATTTGTGTAGAAATGGCGGATGTCGTCGACGCCGTGTTTGAGCATCGCCATACGCTCCACTCCGATTCCAAATGCGAATCCTGACACTTTTGACGAGTCATAGCCAGCCATCTCCAATACATGCGGATGAACCATTCCGCCTCCGAGAATTTCAATCCACCCGGTTCCTTTACAGACGTTACATCCTTTCCCGCCACACTTGAAGCAAGAGATGTCGACTTCGACCGATGGTTCCGTGAACGGGAAGAAGCTTGGACGGAGACGAATTTCGCGCGTTTCTCCGAACAACTGCTTCACGAACACTTCGAGTGTCCCTTTCAAGTCAGCCATCGAGATGGATTCATCGACAACCAAACCTTCGATTTGCATGAATTGATGCGAGTGCGTCGCATCGTCTTCATCACGACGATACACTTTACCTGGGCAGATAATGCGAATCGGTTTTCCGTTCGCCTCCAACATCGTGCGAGCCTGTACAGGAGACGTATGAGTACGAAGTAACGTCTCTTCCGTGATATAGAACGAGTCTTGCATGTCTCGTGCCGGATGATCTTTCGGCAAGTTTAGCATTTCGAAATTATAGAGATCGGTTTCGACTTCAGGACCTTCAGCAATCGTATATCCGAGTCCAACGAACAAATCTTCCATCTCGTCGATGATTTGTTGTAAGAGATGACTGTGGCCAGGAGTCAATGTCCGCCCTGGTAGAGTCACATCGAGCGTTTCCGCTTTTAACTTTTCCTCTAATTCAATCGCCTTCACCTCTTCGATTCGAGCATCGAGTGTGCTTTGAATCGTGGTACGCACGGTATTTGCCAACTCACCGATAATCGGACGTTCCTCGGCAGATAATTTACCCATGCCACGGAGCACTTCAGTCATCGGTCCTTTTTTCCCTAAATATTTGATGCGGACGTCATTCAATGCTTTTTGTGTGGATGCTTGTTTGATTTCTTCTAACGCTTCCACTTGTAACTGTTCTAATTGTTCTTTCATGTGTTCGCTTCCTCCTCTACATAAAAAAGACCCTTCAGTCGTTGACTGAAGGGACGAATCATCGCGGTACCACCCTACTTGGCCAATTCATGGCCCACTTGAGAGCATCGTTATCGTGATGCCAAACCGGTGTTGTCTCCAACACGACTCCAGAGTGAATTCAGCGACGAATCCGGCAAAGGCTCTCAGTCACGGCCCTTGCTCCCTGAACGGAATCGGTCATTCGCTTACTATGTTCTTTCAACGTCATATCTTATTCATCGATGTGTTTAACCTATCACGTTTTTCACGTGCTGACAAGATTATTGTAAAGCGATGCGATACATTAAAATACCGGCAGCGACCGCCGCATTGAGCGATTCTGCGTCGCCGAGCACCGGAATATGCACACGTGTATCACAGAGTGCCAATACATCAGCATGTACCCCTTGCGCCTCATTCCCGATGACGAGGGCCACTTTGTCTTCGAATGCAACTTGCTCATAAGATGTTGCCTTTGTGAGAGCTGTGCCGTAGATGTGGAATCCATTTTCTTTCAGTTCAGGTAACTTTTCAAGCAAGTCGACCGAGGTCACGTTCACGTGAAACAGTGAACCTTGTGTGGCACGTACGACTTTGGCGTTGAACGGATCGACCGTCCCTTTCCCGAGTAACACCGTATCGAATCCGGCAGCATCTGCTGTCCGAATCATCGTACCGAGATTACCCGGGTCTTGTACTCGGTCTAGTACGAGTACTTTCTTCATTTTTCGTTCCACCGGCGTCATCTTGACAACGGCAAACACGCCTTGGGTCTTTTCCGTTTCGGAAAGAAGGTCCGCAACGTGGTCGGATAACTCGAGGACTGGCATATCTTCAAGTCGCCACGTTCCTTTTGGTGAATACGACTCAGCCATGATGAGTTGGACGAGTCGACCGGCACGAATGGCCTCGTCCACCAAATGCTCCCCTTCTACTAGGAATTGCCCCGTTTCTTGACGACCTTTTTTCGTCATCAATCGTTTTAATCGTTTGATCGTCTCGCTCTTCGTAGACGTAATCTTCGTCATATTATCCCTCTTTCAACCATTGGACCGTTTCGTGGTCTAAACGTTTCGTCAATGCGACAACGAGTTGTACCGCTGCTTCGTAATCATCCTTATGGATGATGGACACGTTCGTGTGTAAATAGCGGACCGGCACTGTCAATGCGATGGCCGGCATCCCGATTCCAGAAAGATGGAATCGTCCAGCATCTGTGCCACCGCCTGGCGTTAAGTCCAATTGATATTTGATGTCTTGCTCTTTGGCCACGTCAACGATGAGGTCGACAAGGCGTGGGTTCGTGACGGTAGTCGCATCAAAGAAGATGACTTGAACCCCGTCCCCGAGACTTGACAACCCTTCTGCTTTAGTCATCCCCGGCGTATCACTTGGAATGCCTGTATCAACAGCAATCGCGACATCCGGGCGAATCAAGTTGGCAGCGGTCACCGCTCCACGTAACCCGACCTCTTCCTGAACCGTCGCTCCTGTATACACGACGCCAGGGAACGATTCTTCCTTCAGACGTTTTGCTGCTTCGATGGCAATCGCACATCCGATGCGGTTGTCCCATGCCTTCGCCATTAAGAAGTTTTCATTTTTCATGACTGTGAATTCACAATGTGGCACGACCGTATCGCCTGGACGAATTCCCCACTCAGCCACTTCGTCTTTCGACGTCGCACCGATATCTAAGAACATATCTTTGATTTCGACTGGCTTTTTCCGTGCCTCAAGCGGTAGGACGTGAGGTGGTTTCGCACCAATGACACCCGGAATCTTTTCACCAGACCGTGTGACTACATCCATTCGTTGTGCCAACAGCACCTGGTTCCACCAGCCACCGAGCGCCTGGAAACGAAGGAAACCGCCTTCTTCCACACGCGTCACCATGAAGCCGACTTCATCCATGTGACCCGCAATCATGACACGCGGACCTTCAGCATCTCCGGTCACTTGACCAAATAAACTTCCGAGTCCATCCTGTTCAAACGACTCGACATGCGGCTCTAGGTATTCACGCATCAATTGACGGACTTCTCCCTCATTTCCTGGGACGCCTGTTGCATCCGTCAAACGTTTTAACATATGTAACGATTCATTCATACCAATCCGCTCCTTTTCATTAGTATCCTTGATTTTGTCGCTCATGGTTTACTTCATTTTTATTCATATATGCTAGCAAAATGAGTTGCTCATTAAAACCGAGCGTATAACCAAGTTCAAGATAAGCTGCCATCAGCGTCTCGTACATGGCTTCCGTTTTTGAAAGACCAAAGTTCGTCACTTTTCGATAAATATCTAAAAAAGCATCAGTCGCATCAAGATATGAACTTCCCGCAGGAAACGCATCTCGTTCATACCCGAGCGCTAGACCAAGTGACAGTAAGAAATGGATGCCGTCCACATATTCTTCTAAGATCACATCTTGAGGCGACGGTCCTTTCTTCGACCAAAATTTAAAGCTACGTGTTTCGTTAGCCAGTTCACCGAGCTCGACAAGCAGCGCCAGTAACCGTTCATCGAATTGATTGCCGGATAATCCATGATGTGTTTTGATCCGCTCGTCTAATTCGCGCTGCCGATCAAACAATGTTGTCCAGTTCACCGGATATTCCTCCTCTATCCCCACTTATAACAGTACTAAAATCATTAAAGACCAGCCCACTGCTAAAATCAATACTTGTAATTGAAGCAGTTTTGGGGCATGAACCGTCTTCTTCCGAGTCAGATGAAGACCAAACAAGGCACCGATGGCTCCTCCTGCATAGGCGAATAGGACGTTAAAGTCACCTTTACCTTGCGTATACTGTTTCGCTTGGATATAGGTGTAAACGTTCAAGACAATGAGCGCTAAGGCGACGATGGCAACAACCGATTGATTCATACGCTTTCCTCCTTCTCTTAATTCTAAGAAATTCTAAAGAAAAAAGAAAGCGCCGAGAGAGTGTCTCGGCGCTGTCGATTGAACGATTACGCGTTCAATTTTGATTTAGCTGTTTCAGCGAGTGACGCAAATGCCTGTGCATCTGTCACAGCAAGCTCAGCAAGCATCTTACGGTTGATGTCGATTCCTGCAAGCTTGAGGCCGTGCATCATACGGCTGTATGAGAGACCATTTGTACGTGCTGCCGCATTGATACGTGTGATCCAAAGACGACGGAAATCACGTTTCTTCTGACGACGGTCACGGTAAGCGTACATGAGTGACTTCATGACTTGTTGTTTTGCTACTTTAAATAGAATGTGTTTCGAACCAAAGTATCCTTTGGCAAGTTTAATTTGCTTTTTACGACGTTGACGAGTCGTATAACCGCCTTTTACGCGTGGCATATGGATTCCCTCCTAAATTGTTTCTGTATTACTTCGCGATCATGTTGCGAATGCGTTTGAAGTCTCCAGCTGATACGATAGCGCCTTTACGGAGCTTACGTTTCGCTTTAGTCGATTTGTTTGCGAACAAGTGACTTGTGTAAGCGTGTGAACGCTTGAGTTTACCTGATGCTGTACGTTTGAAACGTTTTGAAGCACCGCGGTGCGATTTCATTTTCGGCATGAGTATTTCCTCCCCACTGAGAATCGATAATTAATCTTCTTTGATCGGAGCCAGCACTAAGAACATGCTGCGTCCTTCCATCTTCGGCTTTTGTTCAACTGTTGCCAAATCGGCACATTCCGCTGCCATTTTGTCCAAAACACGTTTCCCGATTTCCGAGTGTGTGATGGCACGTCCGCGGAAACGAATCGAAGCCTTCACTTTGTTTCCTTTTTCAAGGAACTTGCGTGCATTACGCAATTTTGTTTGGAAATCGTTGTCCTCGATTGTTGGACTGAGACGCACTTCTTTCATTTGGATGACTTTTTGGTTTTTACGCGCTTCTTTCTCCTTCTTCTGGAGTTCGAAACGGTACTTCCCATAATCCATAATTTTAGCGACCGGTGGATTTGCTTTATCCGCGACTAAGACGAGGTCTAGTTCCGCTTCTTCAGCTAAACGTAACGCATCGTTACGTGATGTCACACCGAGTTGTGCACCGTCTGCGCCAATGAGACGTACTTCACGGGCACGAATGTTTTCGTTGATAAAGAGCTCTTTGCTAATGGTTAGCACCTCCATCGTGCGATTGCACGAGATTTAGATTGACAAGACAACATGGCAATAAAAAAAGCGTCGGCAGTTTCCCACCCACACATCTGTTGAGGTCATAAAACGGCAGACGATGCCGAATGAACCAAGAACTTGATGGACCTGCCTGATGACTCTCAGACGAGGTGAAAAGCGGGTGCTTCTGCTTTGTTGTTTTTAATCACTATGTCATCTTAGCACTAGCAGGAAAAGATGTCAAGATATCGCGCATGAATAATTGGTAGCTCACACTTTTATGATAATACCAGTCATTCTCTCGTTTCGCAATACCTTTTCAAAGGGAATAATGAAATATCAAAGGATGGATCGACATGAACTGGTGAAAAGATGTATCGCGAGAACATGACTACCATGATCAAGTCCAGCAGATTGTCAGTAAGACGATGCAAGCACATAGGTTAGAAGACGAAAAAGATAGAAGACGTCTGTCTCATCTTGATTGAAACAGACGTCTTTTTTTATTTCTTCATATATACCATTTGACCACCTAGGTGACCTGCATAAGCAAGTAGTCCTGCTCCGATGAGGGCAACGACAAAACTCAGTGTAATCCACAACTTCCCTTTCGTTTGAAACTGATGAGAATCAATAGTGTACCAAACAACAGTAGACCGATTGGTGCATGTACGAGCAATAGATGTAATGGAACCCCACCGGGCATAACAATTCCTTCTAAGACGTGATCAACTATTATGAAAGTTGTATACCCGATTCCATCTTACGTTTATCCACCACTACACTATTTAGTCATGTCACATCATCAATTTGTAAGTGACTTGAAGAAGTTACCGATTGCCTCAAACAATCGGGCGAAGAATCCTTTTACCTCTTCTTGTTCGAGGAATGCCTGCACATCTTGACCCGCATCTTTCAATCCACTGCTGATTGCTGACCAATCTAAATTGGCCTGTTGCATGTTTTCGAATAGTGTCGTCAGTTGATCGAGTTGGCCCTCAGACAACTGGACGTTATTTTGGTTCAATACTTGAATGACGATGTCACGAATCTCAACATTTGTCTCCGGCATCTGATTTGCGATTTCCGCTTTAATCTCGTTCATGAGACCTGCTACATCCTCTCGTCCAACCGTCTTACCGATTTCAGACGTAACCGCCAGCTCTTCTTGTGCCAATTCTTTTCGCTCATCCGACAGTTTAATCCCAGTCTCGGCCGCGGTCTGATCATATGCCTTCATAATTCCCGTCAGAGCCGAGGTACCCGTCACCTTAATCGGTGACGTAATATAGATGTCCGCATCCGTCACACCTGCCGTGACAAGGGCGTTCGCATACATATCTTTCGTGACCCATGTCACGTTTTCCGTTTGAATATCAAGACCTGTCCCGTTCGTCAATTTGATTCGGGCAGACGAGTACATGCCGCCTCCACGTTGTGCTTGCGGAACCGAGTCTCCTAAATATTTTTCTTCATCTGCGGCAGTCGTGATAATGGGTTCGATTCCTTCTGGGGCATCCATACGTTCGAGTACCCATTTTTGTTGCTCTGAAGATAACGATTCCCCGAGCGTCACAATCGTATCGTTGACGATAGCCTCAGCTCCGACTTTTGGAAGCGCTCCTGTGAACGCAACCGCTCCAATGGTAAGTGTCAATACTGGCTTCATATAATTCATTAAGTATCACTCCTTATGTTTACGATACGTGTAGATGAACAAATACACATCCGTCTAAAGACCGAAAAAACCACCTTTCTGTTTGGAAAGGTGGTCCCTCACTTAACGTGAACGGTTCGCAATCTCATCTGTGAGCGATGCGATAAATTCATCAAGTGAAGCAGAAATTTGCTCCTGCTGACCGTAGCGGCGAATATTGACCGCACGCTCATCTCGTTCTTTATCCCCAAGAACGAGCGTTATCGGAATCTTCTTCATTTGTGCTTCGCGAATCTTATAACCTAGTTTCTCGTCACGGAGATCCGTTTCGACACGGACGCCACGTTTGACGAGTTCTGCTTTCACTTCCGCGACGTATTCATCGTGGACGTGTGAAACCGGGATCAACTTGACTTGGACCGGTGCGAGCCATGTCGGGAACGCGCCTTTATATTCTTCAATCAAGTAAGCGACAAACCGTTCCATCGTCGAGACGACACCACGGTGCAACACGATTGGACGGTGGTCCTTGCCGTCTGGCCCAGTGTATGTCAAATCGAAACGTTCTGGAAGCAAGAAGTCGAGTTGGACAGTCGAGAGCGTCTCTTCTTTCCCGAGCGCCGTCCGTACTTGTACGTCGAGTTTCGGTCCGTAGAATGCCGCTTCCCCTTCCGCCTCAAAGTACGGAAGCTCGAGCTCATCCATCGTTTCCTTCAACTGACTTTGCGCCATTTCCCAAATCCCATCGTTATCGAAGTACTTCTCTTTATCAGCAGGATCGCGATATGAGAGACGGAAACGATAATCTTTGATGCCGAAGTCAGCGTATACTTCTTGAATCAAATGAACGATGTCTTTGAATTCTTGTTTCATCTGTTCTGGTGTAACGAATGTATGACCATCATTCAAGACCATGTAGCGAACACGTTGAAGACCTGTGAGCGCCCCTGACATCTCATAACGGTGCATCCCACCAAGCTCAGCGATTCGAAGTGGAAGTTCGCGGTAAGAACGTGGCTCATGTTTGTAGATTGTCATGTGATGCGGGCAGTTCATCGGGCGAAGGACGAGTTCTTCGTTGTCCATCTCCATTTTCGGGAACATGTCATCTTGGTAGTGATCCCAGTGCCCAGATGTCTTGTACAAGTCGACTGAACCGAGAACCGGTGTGTAGACATGTTGATATCCGAGTTCAAGCTCTTTATCAACGATGTAACGCTCGACCGTACGACGAATCGAAGCCCCTTTTGGAAGCCACATCGGAAGCCCCTGACCGACTTCTTGTGAGACGAAGAAGAGATCGAGTTCTTTCCCAAGTTTACGATGATCGCGTTCTTTCGCCTCTTCAAGAAGACGCAAGTGTTCAGCGAGTTGTTCTTTCGTCGCCCACGCTGTTCCATAAATACGCTGTAACATCTTATTGTCTGAGTCTCCACGCCAGTAGGCACCAGCCACGCTCATCAATTTGAAGATTTTCAACTTCGATGTTGACGGGACGTGTGGTCCACGGCAAAGGTCGAAGAACTCACCTTGATGATAGATTGTCAGTGTTTGATCAGCAGGAATATCCTCAATCAACTCAATCTTGAGCGGGTCTCCCAACTCTTTATAACGAGCGAGCGCCTCGTCACGAGAAACGACTTCGCGTGTGATTTCCAAGTTTTCATCGACGATGCGTTTCATCATCTTTTCGATTTCAGGAAGGTCTTCCTCATTGATGCGACGATCCATCTCGATATCATAATAGAACCCGTTCTCAATCGTCGGTCCAATTCCGAGATGGATGTTGTTGTCTTCTCCGTATAACCGTTTGATCGCTTGAGCCATCAAGTGAGCCGTCGAGTGACGCAGCAAATCAAGACCGTCTTCCGAGTCCGGCATCACGAGCTCGAATTTGCCGTCATGTTCGATTGGACGACGGTAGTCGATGAGTTCTCCGTCTAGTTTTGCTGCGATTGCTTTTTTACGGAGTCCCGGACTGATCGAGCCCGCGACGTCTTCTGCTGTGACGCCGGCTTCGAACTCTTTTACCGCGCCATCTGGAAATGTTAATTGAATCATGTACATTTGTCCCCTCTCAAAAATGAATATAAAAAGCCCATCCCTCAAAAAGGGACGAGCTTTGATTCTCGTGGTACCACCCTCGTTCCCAAGCAATCTGCTTGGCTCGAACACACGATAACGAGTGTGAATCGCCGCACGATTGACCCGTACGGTGCTCCGAGGGAGTAAATGCATCGTCGTCGTTAGGAAGCTTCCACCGCCCTCCCCTCGCTAAAACTCGTCTCGATGATCCATATCCTCTTCTATGCATCCTTTATATGATTCTTAGTATAGTCAACTCAACAGAGAAAAACAATCCTTTACCGACGCCGATTTTCACCTTTTAACTCAATTTGGGTCGTCGTCGTAGAAATCCGTTGCATGAGTCGCTGTGCTTTCATCTTGTTTTGCGGCGAACCATCGATTGAAAAGTGTGTCTCGAGCTCTTCCCCGCTAAAGTTTGAACTGTAGAGCGTCGGCAAGCGATGCATCATCCGATACTGAAGAATGATGCCGAACAATTCATCTCGCACCCACGGACTGATGGCTTCAGCTCCGATGTCATCAATCAATAAGACTGGCACATGTTGAAACGACGTCAAGAAAGAGTCGAACGACTCGGTACGGATTTTACGTTTCGCCTCCGACACAAAGCCCGGGGCGTGAACTAAAATCGTCTCGATGTCCGCTACCTTCAACTCGTTGGCGATTGCGGCGAGTAAGTACGTCTTCCCGACGCCAAAACTACCGTGGAGATAGAGACCGTTCACTTTTTGACGCGCCTTCATCCCTGTCACGAATCGCATCGCTTCACGCAATGCGATTTTACGCGCGTCGTCGGCCCAATCGAAAGATTCGAAACTCGCCTCACGAACTTCTTCCGGTAAAAACAAACTTTTGAATTTCCGGTCCATTTCTTTTTGTCGTCTCGCCTGGCGATGTGCGACCGTCTCTTCATACCGAATCGCGATCTGTCCTAAATCGACGTAGAGTACCGGTTGATGGCCTGGGATGACGGCCTGATCTTCTCTGAGCGTTTTTCCGTCCATCTGTTCCGCGTACTCACTCAGTTTGGTAAACCCGATTTCAATCGCCTTCTCCTCTAACTCTGGATGAGCATTCAAAAATGCGATGACACCCGGATGATTCAGTGTACGTCTGCGAATCGACTCATACGCCTCACGAACTTCTTTTCGGTTCATCAACTGAGACAGCGACTGATTGATTCGTTCCATCCCCTCACCCCTTCTCTTTCAATTCATTTAATAGTTTCACGAGTTCCGCGTCATCCGGAACGGACGACTCGAGTTCTTTTTTCCTCGCTTGGTCGTATGAGCGCTGTTGTTTCGCCTCATCCTCGAGCCACTTCGGCATGTCCCCTTGCTGGGGTTTCCGTCGTGATCCGACCGTGGTGCGTTGCATGCTCTCGCGTTTTTGTTGTTTCTTCTCGATGAGCGCATCTTGAGATTCTTCACGCTCTAGCGCTTCTTTTGCGTTCGTATAGCCTGCTGTTTTCCAACTTGTCGCAATGCGCAAGACATAGTTCTCGCTCAGCCGTGTCTGCTTCTTCACTTCGATACAGTAATAGAAGAGCGCATTGATGACCCCTGGCGCGAGACCGAGTGTATCGACGAGTTCGATGACCAACTGTTCATCACTCTTTGAAAGTTGCGGGGTCTTCCGCAGCGTCGAGACATATTGATGCGGATGTGCGGACTCCATCACCTCAGGGTCATGCAAGTCTCCAAGTCTCGTCTGTTCAAGTTCGACGGTCTTCTCTTTCCGATGGCGCGTCTGTTTCTTTTTCAATTGCAAGACCATTTGACGACACCCGTCCCGCTTTTCTTGCTCACTGAGTGGCAGATACGCCTCATGGACGAAATATTCTTTTAACATCTCAGCCATCGTCTCTTCATCAAGTTGAGACACGTAGGCCAGTTTTGTGATCGTTTCGTCTAATTTTTTCGTGAAAAATCCAACTGGAAAATTCGTCAATTTTTTCACAATTTCCATATCGAACGAATAGTTGATTTCAATCTTTGCCCGGTCCGGCTTTTCATAATTTTTTTGTGTGAACGCACGATGGTTCACTCCTTTGACATCAAACACTTCATTGAAGTCCTTTGTCACCTCGACGATGCCTGCTGGCAACGGATCAATCGTAAAACGCCCCTGCAATTGTTTGAATCGTACTTCCCCGACTTTATAGAAGAGGAAACTCGACAACAGACCGTCATTCAAAAACGTGTGCGGTGCAAGCGGGACGCGTAACTGATAGACGTATTGTGTCAATCGAGCGTCTTTTGTTTTATAAGTGCGCACTAACCCGATCGCTTCTAAGCGGAACAGACTGTCCATTAACTCATTGATAGAGAACTCCAACATCTCACATAATGCACTATGTGACATATAGTTGGATTTCATTTTGCCTGGTTTCAGCTCGCTCCATAACGTTTGATAGAGCGCGAGCGCCTTCACTCCGATGACAGGTTGGTATAAGTGGTAAAGGGACTGGTACGATTCACGGTCGACAAGACCGGTACTCATGATTAACAATTCGTCCGTCCCAAAGATTGTACGTTCTTTCTCCATGGCTCTCTCCCTTGAAAAAGGGCGACCAGCAGGCCGCCCTTTAGTTGGTCGAATTTTCTTGCTTCATTAAATCTTCAAGTTCTTTAAAGAACACCGTGATGTCTTTGAATTGACGATATACCGATGCGAAACGGACATATGCGACTTCATCGACTCTTGCGAGTTCATTCATCACGAGCTCGCCTACTTGTTCACTCGGAATCTCTGACTGGGCGAGAGCACGGAGTTGCTGTTCGACTTTCGTCACAACCCCTTCGAGCTGTTCAAGTGTGACAGGTCGTTTCTCGCACGCCCGAATAATGCCGCGAAGCACTTTTTCACGACTGAACTCTTCACGATTTCCGTCTTTTTTAACAATGATGAGCGGCGTCTGTTCGACCGTCTCAAACGTTGTAAACCGATACCCACATTTTTCGCATTCACGACGACGTCGAATCGAATAATGGTCCTGCACTGGACGGGAATCGAGCACTCTCGTTCCATTATGATCACATTTCGGACAACGCATGCTCAAACCTCCTTATCGTTCGACTGTTTTATTTCCAATGGCACGTAGCGGGAATTGTTGCGTGAGTGCTTCGTAGTAGTACGATACAATTTGCGAGAGGTCTGCACCGAATCGCTGCTCACGGTTTAATGTGAAATCGACTGCCGTCCGGCCGCCATCCACTTGAACAATCGTGATGAGCCCGTCCCACCCTTCCCCTATAAATGAAAGTTCCCCTCGATTTGCATCGATTCGACGAACCGTCTGTCCGTTCTCTTGAATCTTTCCTTCTAACCATTGCAACATCGCATGTGACGATGCCGCATAGTAACGTGTTTGAAGCATTTCATTTTTATGTGTGTCTTTCGTTTCAATATGTGTTTGTAACTTATCTAACAGTCCCATAATCCACCTCAACGCCTGAGTTATATACGTTAAGCATATCAAAATTAAGGCGACAACAAAACAATTAAAAGGGCTGGCCGTTAAACGGCCAGCCTCAAAAGGTCAATCTGATTTATTTGCTGATTGCCACTTGCGCTTCCGGAACACGAATCGGTCCCATTCCACGCTCAAGTTTCACATCTTCACGTACTTTTGCATCCAATCCTTCAGCAATATACTGCGATGCTGTAGCCGGATCGATTCGATCTCCACATGTAAACACGTCAACTGACGCATAGCCATGTTCTGGGAAACTGTGAATCGTTAAGTGTGATTCTGAAATGATGACGACTCCACTTACACCGTGTGGCGCAAATTTGTGGAATGCAACTTCGCGGACTTCAGCGCCCGAACGAAGAGCAGCATCGACGAACAAACGCTCGATATAGTCGATATCATTCAATTTGTCGGGATTGCACTCCCAAAGTTCTGTAATAATGTGACGTCCCATAGTATCCATATTAGTGGATCCCCCTTTACATCAATGGTCTCAAAGTAGTTGATGATCACTCACTTTGTGCCTGAATCGTCCACAACCACGGGGGCAAGTTAGTCCTAAGAGGTCCTAACCCTTTAAGTTGCGTTTGTCAGACCAATTGAAGTTCACGAAATTGAGTGTAACGTGTTTGGGACGTCGTTACAAGACATTTGATGAAAAAATTCAAAAAACATTTTCCTGAACGTAATATTTTTTAGGCATGTGTTTCTTGCTGACCGATTTGAAGATAGCTGGCCACCATATCCAATAAATCCACGACACGACATGAATAGCCCCATTCATTGTCATACCACGCGAGTACTTTGACATGATTTCCGCCGAGCACCATTGTCGAATCCATGTCGATAATCGACGAGCGATCGTCCCCGTTAAAATCAATAGAGACGAGCGGTTCGTGAGAAACGCCTAAAATACCTGTCATTTCTCCAAACGCTGCCCGTTCAAACGCTTCATTGACTTCATCGACCGTGACATCTCGGTGGAGTTCAACGACCAAATCGACAAGTGATACGTTCGGAGTCGGCACACGGAGTGCCATTCCGTTCAACTTCCCTTGTAGTTCTGGCATCACAAGACCAATCGCCTTAGCCGCTCCCGTCGATGTCGGGATGATAGAACTTCCACATGCGCGCGCGCGACGCAAATCTTTATGCGGGTTATCAATATTGTTCTGATCGTTCGTATAAGCGTGAACGGTCGTGATCAGTCCCGTTTCAATACCAAATGTCGAATGTAAGACCTTCACGACCGGTCCGAGACAGTTCGTCGTACACGATGCGTTTGAGATGATATGATCTTCCTCCGGGCGATAGTCACGATCATTGACCCCCATCACGATCGTTCGTAAATCTCCTTTACCTGGTGCGGTCAAAATCACTTTTTTCGCCCCTGCCTCGAGATGAAGTCGTGCCCCACTATCAGAGTTAAACTTTCCGGTCGCTTCAACGACGATGTCGATTTCAAGGTCTGACCAAGGCAAGCGTGATGGATCCCGTTCCGAAATGAGTTCAATCCGTTTCCCATCGACTTCGAGCGCATCCCCATGCGCACGTACTGTCAATCCGAATGGACCATGAATCGAGTCATATTTAATGAGATGCGCAAGTGTTTCCGCCGGATAACTTGCGTTAATCGCCACCACTTCATGACGTCCCTCGAGCATCAATTTTCGAAATACCATTCTTCCGATTCGACCAAATCCGTTAATTGCCACTTTTGTCCCCATGATAGATCCCCCTTTTTCTACATTACGGTTTCATTATAACGGATAGCTGTAAGCGTTTTCACTATGAATCGTCACATTTTTTTCGTTTTTCTTTGTTTGTTTTTTGAAAATGAGGGAAATTCGTTGGCGTAACAGACAAGAGAAAGGAGGCGTCATGATGTTTGATTGGGGAGATATCGATAAATTCTTTATTTCGTTTTTTATCATTTTACCGATTGTGACATTAATACATGAGCTTGGTCACTTCTTCTTCGCAAAGTTGTTCGGTGGCTCACTCGACATGCAAATCGGTACCGGGAAGAAACTTTTTAAAGTAGGTCGTTTACAAGTAAACCGTGTCTATTTTTACGATGCATGGTGCCAGTTCACGGATTTAAGATGGAGCAACAAGGTCACTCGTACGCTAGTTTATGGCGGTGGAGTCATTTTCAATTTAGTGAGTATCTTGATCGTCAACGCGTTCATCCTTCGAGGAGATATTGAACCGACACTCTATACGTATCAGTTCGCCTACTTCTCGTTCTACTATATCTTCTTTTCACTCTATCCTATCTATTATTCGAACGGGCATCCGAGTGATGGACGTGCGATTTATGATACATGGAAAAAAGGGTCTCCAGAATCCGATCCAGTGAACTACTCGCCACTTATTTGCTTCACAAATTGAAGGGGGAGCTTCTTGGGAAGACCGTGCTCTTACCAGCCACGGTTATTTACCAAGCTCGTCGGGCAGTCCCTGCCCTGAATGGTTGTCAGTCGGCCAACATCAATAGGTTGAGGCTTGCGTTGATGTCACGGTCATGATGCGCGCCACAGGCACACGTCCATTCACGGACATCCATCGTCTTCTTCTGACCTTTCTCGCCGCAAGAAGAACAGATTTGCGTCGATGCGAACCAGGGGTCTGCCTTGATGAGCGTCCGTCCGTAGAACTTGCATTTGTATTCTAGCTGCCGGACGAACTCGTACCAACTGACATCCCCGATGGATTTCGCTACCTTGTGGTTCTTCATCATGTCCTTCGATGTCAATGTCTCCACGACGATGACTTGGTTCTCATCAACGATCCGTCTCGACAGTTTGTGAAGGAAGTCCTGGCGTTGGTTGGCGATCTTTTCGTGTTTCTTTGCCAGAAGTAATTTGGCTTTTTCACGATTCTTGCTTCCGATCTTCTTGCGTGACAGCGCGCGCTGTGCCTTCTTGACCTTCGCTTCGGATTTTCGGAGAAAGCGAGGGTTGTCAATCTTCTCCGAGACCATCGCATCGTTCGTCATGACGGCGAAGTGTTTTAGACCGAGATCGATCCCGACCTTGTTCTCGGCTGGGATCCATGGTTCATCGTCCTGTTTGACGAGGAGGGAGACAAAGAACTTGCCTGTCTTGGTCATCGACACCGTCGCCGACCGGATGACGCCCTCGAACGGACGATGTTGTTCGAACTTCACGAAGCCGATTTTAGGAAGTCTCACCTTGCCGTTCTCGATGCGGATCGTACCGTGCTGGTTGTTCGTCGTGTAGGAGGCGCGCGACCGTCGTCTCGATTTGAAGGTCGGGAAGCCGGCCGTCCCGGCGAAGAACTTCGCGAACGCGGTGTCGAGGTTCAGTTTCGCGTTTGCGAGCGCGAGGCTGTCCGACTCGGCGAGGAACGGGAACAAGGGCTTGTAGGATGCGGGTGTCGCCGGTTTCCGTCTCGTCACGATCCCCGCTTTCGCCTCCTCGCGGATGGCGATGCGGTCCTCGAGCAGCTTGTTGTAGATGAACCGGGCGCAGCCGATCGTCTTGATGAGGAACTCGGCCTGTGCAGGCGTCGGGTGAAGCCTATATTTATAGCCTTTCAGCATGTCCGTCCCTCCTCCCTTTCGAAGATCATGATGTGTCCTCCTCATCCAATACCCACGGAAGGGGAGGGAGAATCTGACGGAATCACGAACTTTTGTTCGTCATATCTGTCACAGGGGGAGAAGAGTTTTGGACCGGGCGATTCATCTCCCACCTACGCTGGGCTTACGCCCCGAGACGCTTAGAGGAGGGAGAATTCTCGCCTACTTCTGTTAAACTAAAAAGAAGGCGATTATCAGTCGCCTTCTTTTTGTATCATTTGAAACTGCTCGACCAGACGATTGATTTGCGGAGGAAGGTCCCCCAATGCCCCATTATTGTTTATGAGGAAATCAGCCTGGTGCTTTTTATCTTCAATTGGAATCTGTGAACGAATACGGGCGAGCGCCTCTTCTTTCGTCAATCCATTCCGTTCCATGAGACGCATCAGTTGAATCTCCTCACGGCAGTAGACGACGACAGAATAATCGACTAAATCGAGCATCGTCCCTTCAAACAGTAACGGAATATCAAAAATGACGACAGGTTCCCCCGATGCCTCATACTTTCGCATCTGCTCGTTCATTTCTTCTCGAATCGCCGGATGCATCAATTGATTCAATTGCTGACGTTTTGCTTCATCATGGAAGATTTCCCGACCGAGGGCAGGACGGTTCAGCACATCACCCACAAAACATTTTGGAAATGCGGCCCTCACCCCTTCAATCGCCTTTCCTCCTGGCTCAACGACCGTCCTTGCAATCAAATCGGCATCGATAATCGGAATGCCTCGCTCTCGAAATAGTCGCGATACCGTAGATTTCCCGGTTGCGATCCCACCAGTCAATCCAATCTTCAACATACACGCCCACCCCTTAACATTGTTGACAGTGCGGACAGTAATGCGTGCCTCGCCCGCCCAATTTCATCTTTTCAATTTCATGTCCACAACGGCGGCACGGTTCTCCCGTCTGTCCATACACATAGAGCCTCTCTTGAAACGTTCCTGTGGCTCCATCCGGATTGGCATAACTTCGAATCGTACTACCTCCACGCTCAATGGCCTCATTCAAGACGGCAACGGCTTCAGTCCGCACACGGTCGACTTCTTCACGTGATAAACTTGCGGCCGGTCGAGTCGGATGGACACCTGCACGAAACAGCGTCTCATCTACATAGATGTTTCCTAAACCGACAAAGATGGACTGATCGAGGAGTGCCGTCTTAATCGCGCGTGTCTTCATGCGCTCTAAACGTCGATGTAACGCCTCGGTTGTCATACGCTCGTCAAACGGCTCGTACGCAAGTAATGAGAGCGGTGGTGTGGTATGAATCGTTTCATTCGTCCGCAACTCCATCGTACCGAATTTTCGAACATCATTGTAGTGTAGAGTCGATTGGTCCGTAAACGTAATCACGACATGTGTATGTTTCACGGGTTCTGTAGTGGTCTCATGAGGGAAAAACTTCCCTTCCATGCGAAGATGGGAGACGAGATATCCGTTCGTCAATTTGAATAAGATGAATTTCCCCCGACGTTCCACATCCGTAATCGTTTCTCCGATTAAATGGTGAGCCCATTCTTCGGGGTCGAGCCCGCGGATAATTTTAGGGTCGAGGACATCGACAGACTGAATCGTTTTTCCTGAAACGGCAGGTCGTAACCTGCGACAGACCGTTTCGACTTCTGGTAATTCTGGCATACTGATTTCCTTTCTATCCGTTTATTTCGTATCAAACCACGTCTTGCCAACCGCTCCGTCCGCACGTAACGGCACATCAAGTGTGACCGTTTGTTCCATCGCTTCGGTCACGAGTTTTTCTAATGCTTCCATCTCTTCGGCCGGACCTTCGAATATCAATTCATCGTGTACTTGTAACAACAACTTGGATTGAAGTTTTGACGCGTTTAACGCATGATCGACATCAATCATCGCTTTTTTAATAATGTCCGCTGCCGTTCCTTGAATTGGTGTGTTGATTGCGGTACGTTCAGCAAACCCACGTAAGTTGAAATTGCGAGAATGAATATCCGGGATGTTCCGGCGTCGTTTCAACATCGTCTCGACGAACCCGTGTTCACGTGCCCGTTCAATCGCGGCATCCATGAACTTCTTCACTCCAGGGAACTGTTCAAAGTAAGTATCGATAAAGGTCTGTGCTTCTTTTCGTGTAATCCCTAGGTTTTGCGAGAGTCCATAATCACTGATGCCATAGATGATTCCGAAGTTGACAGCTTTCGCTTGACGACGCATGAGGGACGTGACTTCTTCAGGCGAAACTTTAAACACGTTCGCCGCCGTCGACGTATGAATATCCTCATCGTGAAGGAAGGCTGCCATCATCTTTTCATCTTGTGACATATGTGCCATGATGCGCAGTTCGATTTGGGAGTAATCAACCGCATAAAGAACCCATCCCGGTTCACTCGCGGTGAACGCTTTACGGATACGACGTCCTTCTTCCAATCGAATCGGGATGTTTTGAAGGTTCGGGTTAACGGATGAAAGCCGTCCCGTTTGAGTCAACGTCTGTGTATAACGCGTATGAATCTTGCCATCATCCTTCACGACTTTCTGCAAGCCTTCGACATACGTGGACTGAAGTTTTCCAAGTTCACGATAGTGCATGATTTTCTCGATGATTGGATGAAGCGGCGCCAATTTTTCGAGGACGTCCGCTGCTGTCGAGTACCCTGTTTTTGTTTTTTTCACAGGAGGGAGTGACAGTTTTTCAAACAGGACGACCCCTAACTGTTTCGGTGAGTTGATGTTGAACGGTTCGCCGGCTAATTCATGAATTGTGACCTCGAGTGCGTTTAGACGTTCACGTAGGTCCGTTTCCATATGTTGAAGGGTTTCGACATTTACGCGGATACCGGCCCACTCCATCTCGGCTAATACGGAGACGAGTGGTTTTTCAAGCGCTTCATAGAGTTCTGTCTGTTCGTTCTCTTTTAACTCCAAAACCACGCGTTCAAACAAGGTATAGATGGCGTACGCCTTTTCTGCGAGATGCGCATGAAAGACGTTCTCTTCCGGCACCTTGATTTTTGCACCTTTTCCGTAGACCGTTTCATCTTCCTCAAGAGGATACGTAAAGTGTGCGGCAATCGAGCTGAGAGATGTCCCGCCAGATAGGTTGAGCAAATACCCTGCGACAAGCAAGTCTTCATACCCACGCAGTGCCAGTTGATGACGTTTCAATTGAATGATTGTCTGTTTCGCATCGAGACAAATCGTCGTCTTCGTCTCGTCTTCAATCCATTCCTTGACCCGTTCGTCCTCAAGAAGCGTCACATCTCCAATCGTGACGCCTCGTTCCGACGCGATCGCCACTCCAATCACGTCTTCTTCAAAATAATCATCATACAGTTGTTCAAGCAATAACACAGCACGTGATAAATCTTGATCAGCCAACGCGATTGTTGGTCGTTCCGATTTTTCAACCGGTTCTTCTGAAGAGGTATCCTTCAGTTTGCCGATGAGTGACTTGAACTGTAAATCCATAAAAAGCGTTTTGACGACCGAAGCGTCATACGGCTTAAAGACAAGTTCATCAATCGTCACATCAATCGGTACATCCGTGTAAATGGTCGCCAACTGTTTCGACATTTTCGCCTCTTGTTCATTCGCCACTATCTTTTCCTTTTGCTTCCCTTTCAACTCATCCGTATGTTCATAAAGGGCCTCAACGGTACCGTATGTGGCAATCAACTTCAGTGCCGTCTTTTCACCGACCCCGGGAATCCCAGGAATGTTGTCGGATTTATCCCCCATCAATCCTTTTAGATCAATCATCTGAATCGGTTGTAGTCCCTCGTAACGTTCCTTGAACGCGGTCTCGGTCATTTTCTCGACGTCAGTGATGCCTCGTTTCGTCAAATAGACGGTCACGCGCTCATTGATCAATTGAAGTAAATCCTTATCCCCCGTCACAACCGTCACTTGATCAAAAGTCGGATCTTTTGAGAGCGTCCCGATGATATCATCCGCCTCGTATTGATCGAGCTCTAAGACAGGGATGCCAAACGCCCGACAAACGTCACGCACGAGCGGGAATTGTTCTCGTAATTCTCCTGGTGTTTTTTGACGTCCACCTTTATATTCCGCAAACGTATCGTGACGGAACGTTTTCTTTGACGCATCGAATGCCACGGCAAAATGAGTCGGTTGCTCATCTTCTATTAGTTTCAATAACATCATCGTAAACCCATACACCGCATTCGTATTCCGACCTGACGCATCCGACATCGGAGGCAGTGCAAAAAACGCGCGATATATTAAGGAGTTCCCATCTAGGACTAGTAGTTTATTCATTCAATCGACCTCCATTCTTCTCTTCAACCATCATACCATACGGGTACATGCGTTCGAAAAAAAAGACCCTTTTCTACGAATAGAAAAGGGCCAAATTCTCGACCGTGTGGAGATGAGCACCGATCGAGTCACGAGATGATGAAGAGGTCTCATTCATAGGATAGCAAGGTATTGTAAAGTAAATATGAATGAACGATAAAGTCATTGTTAAACCCGAGGGAATGTAATGGTAAACGTCGTTCCTTTGCCTTCCTCACTCTCGACGTCAATCGTCGCATGATGCAAATCGATGATGTGTTTCACGATGGCGAGTCCGAGGCCAGTTCCACCCGAGTTCCGACTTCTTGCCTTATCGACACGATAGAAGCGCTCAAAGATGCGACTCACTTCTTTTTCAGCAATCCCGATTCCGTTGTCCTTGACACGAAGTTTGTAAGAATCCACCTTCGCTTCTACAGCGATTTCGACACGACTCCCTTCTGGTGAATAGTTGATGGCGTTGGCGACCAAGTTCATAATGACTTGCTTCATTCGGTTCAGGTCCGCCTGCAAGACGACCGCCCCCTCGTGTTTCGCTTCTAGCTGAATCGACTTCTTACTCGCCTTTTGACTGAGCAGGAGACAGACCTCATCGACGAGTTGATTCAAATCGACGGACACCAACTCCATTTGGAAGTCATCTCGCTCCAATCTCGATAATTCAAGGAGATCCTCAACAAGCATCTGCATCCGCGTCGCTTCTTTTTGGATGATGTCTAAAAACTGGTCGCGAAGTTCCGGGACTTCTTTCGCCCCATCTAGAAGCGTCTCACTAAATCCACGAATGGACGTGAGCGGTGTCTTCAACTCATGGCTGACGTTCGCCACGAAGTCTTTCCGCATCTTCTCAAGTCGCTTCAGTTCCGTAATATCATTGAACAACAACGTCGTGCCGCGAAGCATCCCGGTGTCACTGAAAATCGGTGCCGCGGATACCATATACGTTTTTTGATTGAATCCCGTTCGAATCGATAATTGACGGCGGTGGACCTCTTCCGTCAGATAGACGTCTTCGATAAGTGTTTCTACTTCAGGACTCGGTAGAATCCCATGATAAAACTGTCCAATCGATAAATCATCGTATTGGAACATCTCACGGTAAGAGCGGTTGACCAACGTGACAATCCCACGCTCGTCGACGAGCAGAAGACCCGCCCCCATATACTCGATTAACGATTCGAGTCTCGCCCGTTGCACAGACTCCCCGAGAGAAATCGACTCCAAATTCCGAGCAAGTACGTTGATTGACCCTGCTAGGCTACCTGTCTCCTCATCATTTCTGAGTTCATACACACGGGCCCTGTAATTCCCGTCTGCTAGTTCCCGCAAGACGATTGTCGCCTCATCGACTGGTCGAATAAATTGATTCGTCAAATGTTGAAGCACGAACAAAATAATGAAGAAGGAGAAAAAGAGCGCGAGGGCAATCGTCAACCAGATGCGATTGTACACCCCTTCTAAATCCGATACATAACGAATGAATGTTAAATAGACTGTCCCACCGGTCGCAAGTTCGATCGGTTTTGTGTATTGAATCAACTCGTCCTCATCCGCTTCACCGAACGTCCCTTCCTCAGGCACCGTACTCGGATCGATTTTATAATCGATGGACCCGACGCGAAACGGCGTACCAGCGATTACCTCCATCCGACTATTCAGAAGGAGAATATCAAAACTGCTCCCGTCATCGATTTGACCGACATACTCACGAATCTCGTCCAATTCGCCTCCTTCGAGGTAGAGGGCTGCCAATTGAGCATCTTCTTTTAGACGGTCTCGTTCTGAATCCAGATAAAAGTCTTTGAAGAGTTGCCCAAGGACAATCCCGAGCGTCAACAAGACACCGGTCACAAGAAAAATGAGAGTCGTCATAAATCTAGAGCGGTAGGTCTTCATTCCGAAGTCGGCTCCTCCATCTTATAGCCAAGACCACGAATCGTTTTAATATAGGTCGGTTTCTTCGTTACCGGTTCAATTTTTTCACGAAGGTGACTAATATGGACATCAACGATCCGGGTATCACCCACAAAGTCATAATTCCAAATGGCCGATAACAATTGATCTCGCGTCAACACGCGTCCTTTATTTTTTGCCAGATAGGCTAACAATTCAAACTCTTTCGGCGTCAATTCGAGACGCTCCCCTTGCTTGAACACTTCGTAGTTTGAAGCGACGATTTTAACATCACCGATTTGAATGACGTCCTCTTCAACCGCCGATTCTTGCGGAGCAGAACGTCTAAGAATCGCTTTGACACGCGCGACCACTTCACGTGGGCTGAACGGTTTCGTCAAATAATCATCCGCTCCGAGCTCGAGTCCCAATACTTTATCAAACTCATCATCTTTTGCCGTGAGCATTAAAATCGGTGTATTGACTTTTTGCTGACGAAGTCGTTTGCACACTTCAAGTCCATCCATCTCCGGGAGCATCAAATCGAGCACGATGAGCACGGCGTCCTTTTTCTCAGCCAATTCCAATCCGGTTTTGCCGTCGTGCGCCGTCTCTACTTCAAAGCCAGCCTGTTCTAAATTAAATTTCAATAATGTCGCAATCGACACTTCATCGTCGACAACAATTACTTTATCAGCCACACTGCTTCCTCCCCTTAAACCATCAAATGTCACTTTCTATTTTACAAATCAATGCTTGAAACGACCAATCTCAAAGCAAATCTTTACAAAAACAAAACAAATCCACTTTCAGTGTATCATGTTCGATAAGAGAGAAGGCGCAAAAAAGGTGCCTCCTGTAACATGACAGGAAGCACCTCAGTCTTATAAGACGCTTAATACCGAGCGGACAGAATCTGCAGACTTGGATAGCGCTGCTTTTTCTTCATCCGTCAAGTCGAGCTCTAACACTTGCTCAATTCCATGTTTCCCAAGAATCGTCGGGACACCAAGATACAAGTCATGGAATCCGTACTCACCCTCAAGGTATGCAATGGCTGGTAAGATTCGGCGCTGATCTTTTACAATCGCCTCGACCATCTCCACGATGGCAGCGGCTGGCGCATAATACGCCGAGCCATCGCCCAATAGTTGGACAATCTCGCCGCCACCTTTTCGTGTTCGTTCGACGATTTGCTCGATTCGCTCATGTGGGATGAGTTTCTCAAGCGGGATGCCACCGGCATACGAATAGCGTACGAGAGGAACCATATCGTCGCCATGACCTCCAAGAACGAATCCGGATACATCTTTGACGGACACATTCAGCTCTTGTGCCACAAACGTTCGGAAACGAGCCGTATCCAACACACCAGATTGACCGATGACGCGTTCTTTCGGGAACCCTGATTCTTTGAACGCCGCGTACGTCATGGCGTCTACAGGGTTCGTCAATACGATCAAGATGGCGTCTGGAGAGTAACGGGCAATCTCTTTCACAACCGAACGCATGACGTTTGCGTTCGTTGCGACGAGGTCGTCCCGGCTCATCCCCGGCTTGCGCGCGATTCCCGCGGTGATGACAACCACATCGGAATCGGCTGTATCCGCGTAATCAGACGTACCTATGACCCACGCATCAAACCCTTGAATCGGAGCCGTTTCTTGCATATCGAGCGCTTTCCCTTTCGTCGGTCCAACTTTTTCTTCCCTATCGAGTAGTACGACATCCCCTAGCTCACGTTGAGCCAAGTAAAGTGCAGTGGTTGCACCGGTGAAGCCACTTCCAATAACGGAAATTTTGTTACGACGAATCATGAGCTCCCCTCCTCGATTGTCTTACATGTTTTTAATCAATTCATCCGCGAACTCTGAACATTTCACTTCTGTCGCGCCATCCATAAGACGTGCGAAGTCGTATGTGACAACTTTCGAAGCGATTGTTTTCTCCATTGAGTTGATGATGAGGTCAGCCGCTTCGTTCCAGTTCATGTGGCGGAGCATCATCTCACCTGAAAGAATGACTGAAGATGGGTTTACTTTATCGAGACCTGCGTATTTCGGAGCTGTACCGTGTGTCGCTTCGAAGATTGCGTGTCCTGTGATGTAGTTGATGTTCGCACCAGGTGCAATCCCGATTCCACCTACTTGAGCAGCAAGGGCATCTGAGATATAGTCACCGTTCAAGTTCATCGTCGCAACGACGTCGAACTCACGTGGACGTGTCAAAATCTGCTGGAGGAAGATATCTGCAATCGAATCTTTGACGATGATTTTTCCTTCAGCTTCTGCTTTCGACTGAGCTTCGTTAGCAGCCGCTTCGCCTGATTCTTCTTTGATACGGTCATACTGTGCCCATGTGAACACTTTGTCGCCGTATTCCGCTTCAGCGAGTGCATAACCCCAGTTTTTGAAGGCGCCTTCTGTGAACTTCATGATATTCCCTTTGTGGACGAGTGTGACAGATTTGCGGTCGTTCGCAATTGCATACTCGATGGCCGCGCGAACTAAACGCTCTGTTCCTTCAGAAGAAACCGGCTTGATCCCGATCCCTGATGTTTCTGGGAAACGGATCTTGTTGACGTTCAACTCGTCTTGCAAGAATTTGATGAGTTTCTTCACTTCGTCACTTCCAGACGCGTACTCGATTCCAGCGTAGATATCTTCAGTGTTTTCACGGAAGATGACCATGTCTGTATCTTCAGGACGTTTTACTGGTGACGGAACACCTGTGAAGTAGCGAACTGGGCGAAGGCATGTATATAAATCGAGTTCTTGGCGAAGTGCGACGTTCAATGAACGAATTCCTCCACCGACCGGAGTCGTAAGTGGTCCTTTGATGGCGATCAAGTACTCACGAATTTGATCAAGTGTCTCTGTTGGGAGCCATTCACCTTTTTCGTTATATGCTTTTTCCCCAGCGTATACTTCCATCCATTCGATTTTCTTGTCGCCACCGTATGCTTTTTCAACCGCAGCGTCAAATACGCGAACAGCCGCATTCCAAATGTCAGGACCTGTTCCGTCACCGATAATGAATGGTACGGTCGGTACGTTTGGTACGTTCAATACACCGTTTTCAACTGTAATCTTTTGTCCTTGTGTCAACATAATGAATCCCCCTAAGTACATTACTGTAGGTCGACGCGTGCGCCGACCTACGTCACTTGTTAGTTTAACAAACTTTTGTCTAAAATGTGTCTCGAATTAACGTTCGTTTACCGGAACATATTTACGGCTCGTCTCACCGACATATTCCGCACGTGGACGAATCAAGCGATTGTCCGCATATTGCTCAAGAATGTGCGCGATCCAGCCAGACATACGAGATACAGCGAAAATCGGTGTAAATAGATATTCCTCGAGTCCGAGCGCATAATACGTTGAAGCTGAATAGAAATCGACATTCGGTTTCAATCCTTTTTCCGTTTCGACGAGATGGTCGATTTTCTCAGACATCTCATACCATTTCGGTTCGCCGATTTGAGCAGTCAATTGGCGGCTCATTTCTTTCAAATGCTTCGCACGTGGGTCGCCGTCCTTGTAAACGCGGTGACCGAAGCCCATGATTTTCTCTTTACGCTCGAATTTGCCACGAACATATTCTTCGACACGGTCGACCGAATCGATCTCGTGCAACATTTTCATAACCGCTTCGTTCGCCCCTCCGTGAAGTGGCCCTTTGAGTGCTCCCATAGCCGCCGTGACACCCGAATACATATCTGAAAGCGTCGCCACACACACGCGAGCAGTGAATGTCGAAGCATTCAACTCGTGATCTGCGTGTAAGATGAGTGCTTTATCAATCGTCTTTTCTGCTACATCGCTCGGCTCTTCACCGTTTAGCATGTATAAGAAGTTCGCAGCGTAAGAAAGACCAGGTTTCGGTGCGACCGGTTGCTCTCCTTTACGAAGACGAGCGAATGCCGTCACGATTGTAGCGACTTGCGCTTGTAAGCGAATCGCTTTACGCATGTTGGCCTCGTTACTCATGTCTTCAGATTCCTCATCGTATAGAGCGAGTTGTGAGATTGCTGTACGAATCGTTGCCATCGCATTGGCTGACTTCGGCGCACGTTTTAACGTATCAATCACATCTTCAGGTAATGTCGCTTCTTTTACAAGCGCTTCTGAGAGCGCTGTCAATTCCTCTGCATTTGGTAAACGGTCGTTCCACAATAAGAAAACTACTTCTTCGAATGTGGCGTTGTCCGCTAAATCATCAATGGTGTATCCTCCATAAGTCAATTGTCCGTCAATAATTGAGCTGACTTTTGAGGCTGCTGCCACAATTCCTTCTAACCCTTTTGTCGTTGACATTCATAACTCCCCCTCAGTCTTGTTTAAAGTGGTCGACCGTAAAAACAGTCTGTTTATAGGGAATAAGGATACGGGACGGGTTGTTCCCCTGCATTCACCCAGTCTCCGTTTATCCTGTCCTTTATATAGTATAAACAATTTATTGCAAAAAAGAAATGTAAGCGGCTTCAGTTGTCAGAAAATATCAAAACCATTTTTCAACGACTTGATATCCACCTAAAATCAATGCCGCAATCCCAGCTCCAACAAGCGGTCCAACGGGGATTCCTTTCATGAATCCAACCGCTAGAATCGTACCTGCAAGGAGCGCCGTGGTGACGACCGGGTCGACACGCATCAGTTGGACACCTTGCCCTGCAGCAATGGCGACGAACATCCCTGAAGCAAACGCGACGATTCCGACCGGCCCTTTAATACTATTCCACAATTCTTTAAATCCGATATCGCCGGTCGCGATCGGGACGAGGACTGCAATCGTAATGATCGTCACACCCCAGCTGATTCCTTTCGATGCAAGCGTCGGGAACAATTGATCGCCGAAACCGATTGCTTTGATGATCAACAAGACGCTACTTGCGATAATGACAGATTGGTTATTTGAAATGACCCCAATCAAGACGAGCATCAATAAAAATAGATATGCACTCATACGTATTCCTTTCTTCGAACGGAAAAAGAACCGACCTTTGTAGAAGGCCGGTTCGATTGTCGTTCAATTATGCGTTGTAGATTTTACCTGTAAGTGGGTCGATTGAAATCATCTGACCGTCACGAAGAGTTGTTGTCGCTGCATCAACACCTACGATGACCGGCTTGCGAAGTGATGGTCCAACGATCCCAGCATGGCTCGTCAATCCACCGTCTTCCGTGATGATTCCAGCTGCTTTTTCGATCGCAGGCATCATTTCTTTATCTGTGAATGGTGCGACAAGGATCATGCCGTCTTTCGCTTTTGCGTTTGCTTCATCCGCATTTTTTGCGACAACGACTTCTCCAACGACACCGCGCTCACCGATTCCACGTCCTTCTGCGAGAGCGTGACCAACGATGTGGACTTTCATCATGTTCGTCGTACCAGCAGTCGCTGCAGGAATACCAGCTGAGATGACAACGAGGTCACCGTCAGTGACGAATCCAGCGTGACGTGCCGCTTCTGATGCTTGAACCAACATGTCATCCGTGTTGTTCGGCATTGTTTCAGCAACGATTGGGTACACGCCCCAAACGAGGTTCAATTGACGCGCAACGCGCTCTGATTCCGTCACCGCGATGATGTTCGCTTCAGGACGATACTTCGCTGTACGAGTAGCTGTGTAACCTGATTGTGTCGGCGTCAAAATTGCTTTGGCGTTCAAGTTGATCGCCGTGTGTGCAACCGCTTGTGAGATCGCATCCGTCACGGTGTGCTCACTGCGCTTCTGACGATCTTTCAACAAGTTTTTGTAGTCGAGCATGCGTTCTGTACGCTCAGCGATTGCAGCTTGCATTTTAACAGATTCGATCGGGTAGTCCCCTGCAGCTGTTTCACCAGAGAGCATGACTGCATCTGTTCCATCCAAGATTGCGTTTGCTACGTCTGACGCTTCCGCACGTGTCGGACGCGGGTTACGTTGCATTGAATCAAGCATTTGCGTCGCTGTGATGACCGGCTTCCCGAGGTCGTTACATTTCTTGATGAGTTCTTTTTGAACGGGTGTCACTTCTTCCGTCGGGATTTCAATTCCGAGGTCCCCACGAGCTACCATCAAACCATCAGAGATTGCCAAGATTTCTTCGATGTTATCGACACCTTCTTGGTTCTCGATTTTCGGATAAATCTTGATGTGCGACGCGTTGTGTTTCTCGAGAAGTTGACGAATTTCAACTACGTCAGATGCACGACGTACGAATGATGCTGCAATCACGTCAATGTCTTGTGAGATTCCGAACTCGATGTCTGCGATATCTTTGTCCGTGAGGGCAGGAAGGTTTACCTTGACGTTTGGCAAGTTAACACCTTTCTTCGTCTTAATAATCCCTTCGTTTTCGATGACGCAACGGAGTTCACGGTTATCAAGTTTTTCAACGACACGAAGTCCGATGAGACCGTCATCGAGCATGATTTGTGAACCGACTTCGACATCATCATAGAGTCCTTCATAAGTTACAGAGAAACGATCTTTCGTTCCAACGATTTCTTCCGTCGAGACGATCGTGACTTCTTTTCCTTTTTCAAGAAGTGCCTGACCGCCTTCGAATGTATGCGTGCGGATTTCTGGACCTTTTGTGTCGAGAAGTACTGTGACAACTTTACCCGCTGCTTTCGCCGCTTCACGGATGTCACGGATACGAGCGCCGTGCTCTTCATAGTCACCGTGTGAGAAGTTAAGACGGGCAACGTTCATCCCAGCTTCGATCATCTCAGGAAGACGCTTTTCAGAAGCCGGTCCAATGGTACATACAATTTTCGTTCTACGCATAATATAAAACCTCCTAGGGGATATAGTGCAAGTTACAAACAGAAAACGGGGGGCCTTAGACCGTATCCCGTCTCTGCAACATACAAAATCGTTTAAATCGACAACTGGTTGACGAGGTCAATCAATTGCATATCAATCGAGTGCTTGTTGTTGTCGAGCGCCTCATCGATATCGAGATCTGTCATCTGGTTATTACGGATTCCGACAACGCGGCCCGCTTTCCCTTCGAGCAAAATCTCAACAGCGTATGCACCCATACGACTTGCAAGGACACGGTCAGCGGCAGTTGGGGAACCACCACGTTGGATGTGACCGAGAATCGTGACGCGTGTTTCTGAGTTCGTCTTCTCAGCAATCAATTTGCCGATTTCTTCCGCACTCCCCGCACCTTCAGCAACGATGACGATTGAGTGCTTCTTACCGCGTGCAATCCCGTGATTGATTCGTTCCACGATTGCATTCAAATCTTCTGGACGTTCTGGGACGAGAATCGACTCAGCACCACCAGCGAGACCAGAATAAAGCGCGATATCACCAGCGTCGCGACCCATGACCTCGATGACATACGTGCGTTCATGTGATGACGCCGTATCACGAATCTTATCGATCGCATCAAGCGCTGTGTTGAGCGCCGTGTCAAAACCGATTGTCGCATCTGTTCCTGGGATATCGTTATCGATTGTACCCGGAAGGCCGATTGTCGGGAATCCGAGTTCAGTCAATTTTTGAGCTCCGCGATAAGAGCCATCTCCACCAATGACCACGAGGGCATCGATATTGAACTTCTTCAACTGTTCTACTGCTTTCATGCGACCTTCTTCTGTTCTGAATTCAGGACAGCGCGCAGAACGAAGGAACGTACCTCCACGTTGAATGATATCGCCGACTGATCCAAGACTTAATTCGACTATATCACCTTCGATTAATCCTTGATAGCCGTTATACACGCCGTACACTTCAAGACCTTCAAAAATTGCTTTCCGGGTCACGGCACGGATAGCAGCGTTCATTCCAGGAGCGTCTCCTCCGCTTGTTAATACCGCAATACGTTTTAAATTCACGTCGCTCACCTCTTATGTGTTTTAACGAAATCTGAAAATAAAATACCACGTCTGACCTTTGTTTTACAACACAAGTATGTGAAAAAAATGCATAGGGTATCTTACAAAGCAGTCAGTTGATGAATGAATAAAGCTTTATTCAAAGCCATTGTTACCGTTTTCACTCATTAATTGTGCCAATTTGATGATATTTGGTCGCACGTGCTTCAATCAGCTCAGAAGTCGATCGCGCGAGCAACTGATTCATATGCTGTAATAAGACAGGTTTCAAGAGTGACGACTGTAGTGACACATCAACGTGTGCCCCCCCATACACTTCTCCTACCACTTCATCGACAATCCCTAGATCAAATAAATCTTGTGCTGTAATCTTCATCGTCTCTGCCGCACGTTCTGCTTGTTTCGCATCTTTCCACAACAGTGCCGCTGCACCTTCTGGCGAGATGACCGAGTACGTACTATTTTCAAGCATTAATAGACGGTCGCATACACCAATTCCAAGCGCACCGCCTGAACCACCCTCCCCAATGACAACGGAGACGATTGGCACTTTCAGCGTCGCCATCTCAAACAAGTTGCGGGCAATCGCTTCACTTTGCCCTCTCTCTTCTGCGGCTTTCCCCGGATAAGCCCCTTTTGTGTCAATGAATGTCAAAATGGGACGGTTGAACTTTTCGGCTTGCTTCATGAAACGCAAGGCTTTTCGATAGCCCTCCGGGTGTGGCATACCAAAATTCCGTTTCATGTTCTCTTTCGTGTTCCGCCCACGTTGATGTCCGATAATCGTCACCGGCACTCCTTCAAACGTTGCGAGTCCAGATACGATTGCCGCATCGTCATATCCGTGTCGGTCCCCATGAAGTTCCATGAAGTCAGGGAACAAATGTTGGATGTAATCGAGCGTCGTCGGACGCTTCGGGTTTCGCGCCAACTGGACGCGGTCCCACGGTCTCATATTCCCATAAATATCTTTTTCTAATCGGTCGAGCTTTAACTCGAGATGACGAATCTCTCGGGATAAATCAATCCCTTTCGTCTCAGCCGTCTCCCGTAATTTATTTAGCTGTTCGGTGACTTCCTTGCTTGGGTCAAACATGACGGACACCCCCATCGTGTAATTCAATCATCTTCTTCAAGAACGAACGCATCTGTTCACGATGAATGACTGCATCCAGCTGCCCAGACTCAAGTAGAAACTCGGCAGTTTGAAAGTTCTCTGGAAGCTTTTCTCGAATCGTCTGTTCGATGATTCGTCGTCCTGCAAACCCGATGAGCGCTCCCGGTTCTGCGACGTTCAAGTCGCCAAGCATCGCAAAACTCGCTGACACACCGCCAGTCGTCGGATGTGTCAAATACGCGATGTACAGCAGTCCTGCTTCGTCATGTTCTTTTAGAGCAATGGACGTATTGGCCATTTGCATCAAACTAACCATTCCTTCTTGCATCCGAGCCCCACCTGATGCTGTGAACAAGACGACTGGAAGCCCGAGTGATGTGGCGGTTCGTACAGCCGAAGCAATCGCTTCTCCGACGTATGCACCCATCGATCCCATTCGGAATCTCGCATCCATCACACAGACAACGAGTGGAAGTCCGTCGATTGTCGCCTTTCCACATACGACGGCCTCTTCGATCCCGGTCCGCTCCCGATCTTTCATCAACTTCTCCTCATAGTCAGGAAAGTCGAGTGGATTCGTCTTGACAGAAGGTCCCGCAAATCGTTCGAATGACCCTTCGTCGACAAGCATATCAATCCGTTCTTGCGCATGAAGCGGAAAATGATAGCCGCAATCACACACTTTGTGGTTCTCATTCAACTGTTTTGTATAATGCATATATTTACAAGATGGACATTTCGTCATTAATCCCTGTGGTGCGTCAATCTTTGGTTCTCGTTGACGCAATGGCATATATCGTTTCGGTTTCTTGAAAAAAGCAGTCATCGCTTCCCCCTCGTTCATTCCGGCATCCCCATTCCACGCCACGTCTCGACAAACTGTTTCCGTTCCTCGAGCGTATATAAATCCCCAAC
Organism: Caryophanales bacterium; assembly: GCA_902362975.1. Classification (GTDB taxonomy): domain Bacteria; phylum Bacillota; class Bacilli; order Exiguobacteriales; family Exiguobacteriaceae; genus Exiguobacterium. Next base: position 84,930 of record CABIYO010000003.1, on the reverse strand, counting down.
GTCTAATCCTTCAAAAAAGCGGTTGACCTCACTCCAAATTCGAATGAACAATTCATTCTTCAACTGAAAGATGAGTTGCTGGCGAAACGTTCGATCATCATCGATCACTGTCTCTAGCAGATCCAGTCGTTCTTTAGTCAGTTCAATTTCTGAAAACGCCATGCGCTCCAATAGTCGAAGCATCTCGATAATATCGGTCGCTTTCGTCTGTTTGGTCACAATGAACTCCGACAATATCTCGATGTACCGATGTCGGTCTTGTTCACACAAAAAGGTGCCACCACCATGTCTCGTCTCCACGATGCCTAAAAAACTCAACGCCCGTAACGCTTCGCGAACCGAAGCGCGACTAATGGACAGCGTTTCAGCGAGCTCTCGTTCGGATGGAAGCCGATCACCTGGAACTAAAGACGATTGGACTATTAATTTTCTAATCTTTGAAATGTTTCCGTGAAATGAGGATGCGTGTTTTTCATGCATCTGACCGTTCAACTCCCTTTTTTTGGATCACCTATCAAACTTAAGTGGTCAGACCAATTAGTGCGATTATATCACTTTTTAGGACTTGGTACTAGTTTCTGGACCAACCATTTTTGTATCGATTCGTTTCAATACGACATTTTCTTCCCCGAACCGTCTTTTCGCCTCCGCCATATACTCCTCATTCGGGTTGATGGAAAAAGCCGAAGCCAGTTGTTTTACTTCCTTCGAATCCGTGAATCGGCACACAACCGGCACATCCCCTTGTGCGCGTTGAATCCAATCTTCCAATTCAGGGAAGCGGTCGAGTGTGAGCCGAATGAATAAAGCTTGTCCGTGTAACGGTCGAACTCGTTCGACAATCAATTGCTTACGACCATCCCGTTCATTCGAATGAACCTCGAGTAACAAGATGTTACCGGCATAGAGGGACCGTCCAAACTGGGCGAATGTTCGAGGAAATACGACAACCTCGTCTTGAGTCATGCCATCGTCCACCATGAGAACGCCCATCCGTTCTTGTTTCTTTGTCATGAACGTCCGTACGTCGTCTACATATACGACGAGATAACCATTTGTTCCATTCATGACTTCTTCAATTGTAGACGGTTCGATCCCGATATCCGGAAGTGCCGTCAATGGAGAATGGACCACCCATGTCCCAAGCGCCTCCCTCTCTTCTTCAGACCAATTCGGTTCTTTCATTTTTTTTTGTTTGAGTCCGAGTGAAGACAGTTCATCCGGTAAAAAATGCGTCTCCGCTTCTTCACGCAAACGTTCGACCGCTTCAAAAGCACGTGTCCGGTCACCGTGATACATGCGATCGAGCGCACCCGCACCAAGTAATCGACGTAATTTCAGTTGGTCTTTATTCTTCCACCCCATGGTTTCTTGAAGCGTTCTGACATCTTTCAACTGCCCGTTCAGTTCAATCAGACGGTCTACATCCCGTTTGGTCAATCCCTGGACCGCCTTCAACCCGAGCCGGACGCCCGGGCCTTCAAGCGTCGCATCAGCGTGGCCATGTAAGACATCCGGTGGGTACACCGGAATTTGATCTTTCCGTAACAATCTGACAAGTTCCGTTGTTTTGTCTGATGTCACCACATGAAAGACTCGAGGGAAATGTGCTTTGACGTAAGCCAATCGGTAACTGATCAAACTGTAGGCGACAGCGTGAGAGCGATTAAATCCGTACCCGGCAAACTTTTCAATCCATGAGAAGATTTGCGCCAAAACGTCCTGATCTCCCGCTTTTGCCTGCTGCAAAAATCGTTCTCGTTCCCGAGCAATCGTTCCCGTATCCTTTTTGGCAATCGCACGTCTGACTAAATCCGCCTCTGCGTAGGAATAACCTCCGAGTTTACGGAGCAACCTCATCACCTGTTCTTGATAGACGAGTACACCATACGTCGGTTTCATGACGTCTTCTACGTCCGGATGGACTGGTTGGTATGGCATACCGTGTTTTCGTTTCGCATACGTTTCGATGAATTGCATCGGCCCCGGGCGATAGAGCGACATCGTGACAACGATATCTTCAAACTCCGTCGGCTTCACTTGTCGAAGCGCTTGCTTCATCCCGGTCGATTCGAATTGGAAGATTCCGTCCGTCTCACCTCTCGCAAGCAGTCGATACGTCCGGGCATCGTTTAGCGGAATCGTTTTCAGAGAGAACAGTGCGTCACTTTCACGAATCAAGTCTTCCATCTTTCGCAAGCGACTCAAGTTTCGTAATCCGAGCAAGTCAATTTTTAGAAGCCCGACCTCTTCCAAATCCTTCATATTATATTGGGTCACGTGTTCTTCGAGTTCGGGTTGGAGCGGCGTCACTTCTTCAATCGGTTGACGACTGAGCACGACTCCCGCCGCGTGAACGGAGGATTGACGCGGCAAACCTTCTAGCTGTTTGGCAATCCGTAATAACTGCTGACGCTTTTGGCTACCGGCAAACCACTTCATCTGCTTCGGGCTCGACATCAGTTCATCAAGTCCTCCAGCTTTCACTTGCTTACTCGCAGCCTGCCCTTCCTCAAGGGTCATTCCGAGCACTCTCGCGACGTCACGCATCGCCGCTTTCGCACCAAATGTGGCGAGTGTCCCGATTTGTGCGGCATGCGTATGACCGTATTTTGATAAAACGTAAGAAACCACTTCCTCACGACGTTCATCTTCAAAATCAAGGTCTATATCTGGCATCGACACACGCTCTGGATTTAAGAATCGTTCGAACAGTAATCCATAACGAACCGGATCGACTTCTGTGATATGAAGGGCAAAACTGACGAGTGAACCTGCTGCCGACCCACGACCCGGTCCTACTTCAATCCCAGATTCTCGAGCAAACCGAACGATATCTTCCACAATCAAGAAATAGGAAGAAAATCCCGTCTTGGCGATGACTTCAAGCTCAAATTTTGCCCGCTCGATATATGGTTCTTTCAAGAGTTCCATCGATTTCAACCGCTCACCGACAAGTCGTTTCAGCTTTTGATCGGCATCCGGAAGTTCTGGAATCGCTCCTTCTGCACGCGGTAGATGCTCGAGTCGAATCAATGCCTCGAATCGATCCAGTTCTGTTAACTCTTCCGTTGTGAACCAGTCATTCATTTCACTCGGTAGTCGAACGTGCAATCCTTTTTGTCGCACGTCTTCATTCGACATTACTTCCCCTTCACGAATGGCAGAAATGGCTCGGAATCCTTCCACATCTTCCGGTCTCATGTATCTCGTTTCAGGGGCTGGAATCAACTGGACAGCTAGCTCTTCTCGCATGAGACGAAGTTGCTTCAACACTTGTACCTGCTCCGTTGTCTGAGGTGCCGGGAGTCCAAGCCACAGCTTCTCTTCATCGACAAACGACAAGAGTTGATGATAGAGGCGACGCCGGTGAACCGGATCACTCGCTTTCCAATTTTCAGGTAGGACAATCAGCGGCATCGTTGTCCGACCTTCAATCCCTCCCTCCTGGATGATCCGATATTGTTCTTTGAGCTCCGTCTCGTTTGATGAATACACAATCACGGATACGTCTAACCCATCCAATCGGAGTACCGTTCTCAGTCCGATGAGCGGTTTCACCTCATATCGTTGGCAATATGACAAAAATGTCGGAACCCCATAAAACGCATCGTCTGCAATCGCCACGGAACGACTTCCCCGTTCGGTCATCTGCAAGACATATTGTTCTAACCGGATTGTACTTTGTAGTAAACTATAAGCAGTTCTGACATTCAGATGAATCATCGTTGGCCTCCTCTCTATAGTAGTAATGGAATTGTCAAACTCAATTCATCACTTCTCTGATACAATAATTATAGACAAAACTCACGACAAAAGGGGGTAAAAGCGTATGATTATCAATCGGGGACAGATTGCACGCGATAAGTTAGAAAAATTACAGAATGGTCAAACAGTGTTTGCTGACAGTCCAGAAATCATCGACCGGCTCCGTAAGTATATTACCGAATATCAGCTCGACGTCGTCGAGGATGTGACCGACCGGGGTACATGGTTCATCCCACAAGAAAATGGAGACAAATGAAGAGAGCTGACCGCGGTCAGCTCTCTTCATTTTCTTCAAACGTGAATGCCCCCGCCACTTCATTCAAAGCCGCAATCACGTCATCCATCTCATCCCATGTGTCAATCGTGGCACCGGCCGCCATCGGATGACCGCCCCCACGGTATCGCTTGGCCACTTCATTGATGACAGGACCTTTCGACCGGATTCGCACACGAATCTCTTCTTTGTTTTCCACGAACATAACCCAACATTTCAATCCATCAAGACCCGAGAAGCTATTGACAAGTTGAGACGCCGCTTCTGGAGAGGCATGGAACGTTCGAAGCACGTCCTTGTCAATCTTCACATAGCCGACCCCCTCTTCCGTTACTTGGACATGCTGTAACACATAGCCTTGCAGTTGGAGGGTCGACAAATTCGTTTTATACATATGACGATATAGTTTATTCGTGTCGATGTCTTTCGCAATCAGTGCCGAAGCAATCTCAAACGTTCGGGCCGTAGCATTCCGAAACTGGAAACGCCCTGTGTCGCCAACGATGCCGGCATAAAGTAAAAATGCCGCCTCTTGGTCAATGGGATATCCCCAAATGTCCGCGAGTTCCACAATCATCTCAGACGTCGAACTGACCGAGGTATCGACAATCTGTGTCATCGCATACGGATCTTCATCGGGATGATGATCGATTTTAATGATTGTCTTCCCTTTTAGCGCAAATGGTCCATCGATTCGCTCTTGATTCGCCGTATCCAATATAAGGACGAGCGCGTCCTGATACATTTCTTCTTCGACATGTTCCATCTTTCCTAAAAACTCAAGGTCTGGAACCATGCCACCGACCACATAGATTCGTTTCTCCGGATGAACCGATTTTAAAATGCGTTGTAAACCAAGCTGACTCCCCAATGCATCAGGGTCTGGTCGTACATGGCGGTGGATGAAAATGGTGTCAGCCGCCTCAATTTCTGATTTGATTGTATCCGCTTCCTGCCATTTCGTCATGATGATTCCTCACTTTCCTACACACTATTATGGTATGATGATAACAGATTACGAGATAGAAAGGGGTTCCTTCACTTGCAACTTGTCATGATTGGACTCATTTTGTTCGCGCTCGGTGCGTACCTTGTCTTTAAGCGCCGCGCTTTTTTGACAAAGACGCCAAACCGTAAAGCGTTGTTCAACACGCAAGCGTTGATCTGGTTAAGCTTATTCCTCGTACTGTTCGCTGTGAACCAAATGGTCGGGGGATTCGGTCTGAATTCAACTGTCGGTTGGATTGTCAGCATCGTCATGTTAGTCGTCGGTCTAGGGAATGCCGTTGTCGGATTTATCCGTTACCGCAAAATTTACCCACTCGCCGCAGAAGAACCAATGAATATGCCATCATGAAACAGAGCACCCGCTACAGTGCGTAGCAGGTGCTCTTTTCGTTACCGGTCGATGAGTTGTGCCGTGACGAGCGCCTTGGCGACAAGTTGTGTCCCTTGGGTCATCTCCACATCCACTTTCCCGAACTTCCGACCGAGGTCGAAGACATTGGCCGACACTCGAATCTGACTTTCAATTTGAATCGGTTTCATGAAATAGACGGTGATATTCTCGACCACGAGGTCGCCTTTTTTCATATGACGCAGACTTCGCGTCGCCCCTTCGACCAACAACGTCGTCAACACGCCAGATGAGGCGGTCCCCATATGACTCGTCATCTGTGGTGCCACTTCAACCGTGAATGCCGTCCCGTTCGATGTAGGGTCTTCTTTCAGTTGGTTCGTGATCATGTTATCGAACGTCTCACCGACTTGCGGTTGACGGTTCGCCAGTTGCAACGCCTTCAACACATCTTGACGGCTAATAATCCCAAGTAGACGTCCGTAGTTATCGACGACAGGTAGCATCTCGATTCCTTCCCATACCATTTGGTGTGCCGCATTGGTGACACTCGTTTGTACGCCTACCGTGATCGGACTTTTGGTCATGACCTTCTCGATTTCATAGTCATGTGATTTATTGATGACATCCTTTGCCGTGATCACACCGACCACTTTCATCTGTTCATCGATGACAGGATAGCGATTATGTTTCGTCCGTTCATTCAGCTCATGCCAACGTTTCACCGTGTCATCTGACTTCAGATAGAACGTATCGTGGAGCGGGATGACAATATCCGAGACGAGTAAAATCTCTTTTTTGATTAGACGGTCATAGATGGCTCGGTTGATCATCGTCGCGACGGTAAAACTGTCGTAGGACGTAGAAATGACAGGCATATCATACTTATCTGCCATCCGTTTCACTTCATCCGTTGTATCGAATCCCCCTGTGATCAATACAGCCCCACCTGATTGTAAGACGAGTTCATGCGCCTTCTCACGGTTCCCGATGATGACGAGTGAATCGACATCGATATATCGCATCATCGCCTCGAGCTTCATAGCACCGATTACAAATTTCGATAGCGTCTTATGGAGACCGTTACGTCCACCCAACACCTGACCATCGACGATATTGACGACCTCGGCGAATGTCAGCTTTTCAATATTTTCTTTATGTTTTCGCTTGATCCGAATCGTCCCTACCCGTTCAATGGTAGAGACGAAACCTAGGTTCTCAGCTTCTTTGATGGCCCGATAAGCCGTACCTTCTGATACAGCCAACTCTTTGGCGATTTGGCGGACCGAAATTTTTGACCCAACATCGAGTGACTCGATATGTGCTATGATCTGTTCATGTTTTGTGGTCATACGCGGAGTCCCTTCTCTCAATACTTTTTCTACCCTATTCAGTATACTGTATCAGTCAAACTAGTTCAAACTGTACCAATCAAATTGCAACATTTCCTTTCTGTTTTCGAAACAGCTATAATAGACGAGTATTCAACGTAAGAGGTAGAAGGGGAGGGATATGACTTGAATCAACGCACCAATCAAATTGCACAATCTCTAGCGACAAAAGGGTTAGATGCAGCATTCATCACATCGAAAGCATCCGTGTTTTATTTCTCGGGTGTATACGCGGAAGCACACGAGCGATTGATCGCCATTTTAATTTTGAAAAACGGCACAACTGCCCTCATCTGCCCAGCACTTGAAAAAGGGATTGTCGAAGCGAGTGACTGGTCAGGTGAAATCGTGACGTATATGGACCACGAAAATCCATGGGACAAAATCGTCAAGTTATTCCTCGACAACCAAATCGTTCCTGAACGAATCGGTATCGAAGGGGAACATTTGACATTCAATCGAGTCGAGCATCTTCGTGCCGGTTTTGCCGGTCTGTCCATTATCGATTTGACAGACGAGCTCCAAACGTTACGTATGATCAAATCACCGGACGAAATCCGAATCATGCAGCGGGCCGCCGAATTGGCAGATATGGCCATCGAAGCCGGGATCCGCTCCCTCCGTGAAGGCGTGACTGAACTCGAGGTCATCGCGGAAATTGAATACGCCATGAAACAGCAAGGTGTCCGTGAAATGTCGTTCGACACACTTGTCTTGTTCGGCGAGAATAGTGCAGACCCTCACGGTGTCCCAGGCAACAACCGTCTGAAAAAAGGCGATTTCGCCTTGTTCGACCTCGGCGTCGTCTGGCAGGGATATTGTTCAGACATCACACGAACGGTCGTCTTCGGTGAGGCGAGTCGCAAACAACGTGAGATTTACGACACGGTTCTCAAAGCGGAGGAAGCCGCAATCGAGATGGCGAACGTCGGGACGACACTTGGCGCAATCGATATCGCCGCACGACAAGTCATCACGTCTGCAGGATATGGTGAATACTTCCCCCACCGGATCGGTCACGGAATTGGAATCGAAGTACACGAACATCCCTCGATGGCAGCGAATAATGACATGACCGCCCAAGTCGGGATGACGTTGACAGTCGAACCGGGTATCTATTTACCAGGAGTCGGCGGAGTCCGTATCGAAGATGATCTCGTTATGACAGAAAGTGGTCCTATCACATTGACGAGTTATCCGAAAACACTTCAAGAGATAGAATGACAAAAAGTGCGATCCATTACCAAGGATCGCACTTTTTACATAGCTTACTTAATAGAACAAGCGCAGCATGACATCCCGTTGAGGTACGTCATAACGTTCCATCTTCTCTAAAAAGGCACGCTTGTCATATGGGACCGCCTTCAGTTCAAGGTCAATACCGGTTTCTCCTTCAGATAATATGGCAAAGCGAGCCAGCTCATCTTTCGCCACCCCGAGCGCACCAGGATTGACGTAGCGTTTCCTGTCATCTTCAAACAAGTGGATGGAATGGTGATGTCCGAATAACACGATTTCTCCTTCATATGTCCCATATAATCGTTGCATATTTTCCAGCGTCGGTTCGAGAATCTCGTGAAACGGTTCCTCGAAGATTGTGGCATGGTGTCGTTCGGTCGGGATATGATAATGAATGCCGAACACCGTTTCGCCAGCCATTTCGACGGACATCGTTCGTGGAAGAGATTCGAGGACATCCGCATATCGAGTCTCCAATTGACGCGCGACCCACTCATGGTGGGGGCGCGTATGTGCATAACTTTCTGGATGACCGTGTCCAGCCAAAAGGGAAAGGACGGCCTCATCATGATTCCCAGAAATCATATGTGCGCCCCGTTCTAGCAATCGCTCCATGACCGCATTGGAGTCCGGTCCCATCGCAATCATGTCACCAAGTGACCAAATGACGTCGACCCGCTCTGTATCCATGACTTGGAGCGCAGCCTCCAACGCTTCGAGATTTCCATGAATGTCCGTGACCACTCCAATCTTCATCGTGTTCCCCTCACTTCCGATATTGATGGACGACGTTGACGCCACCTGTCACATCGATGATGGCTCCTGTGATCATGTCCGAGTCTTCTTGTAATAAGAACGAAATCAAACGCGCGATATCTTCTCCTGTCCCGTGTCGACCGACCGGAGTGCCTTCATCTGCCTCCGCTGTCTCAATGCGCATCTCCTTTTGCGAGCCGACGATATTGCCCGGGTTAACCATGTTCGCCGTAATCCCGAACGGGGCCTCTTCCAATGCGACCGATTTTGTCAAACTGACGAGTCCCGTCTTTGCAGCGGCAAACGCAGAACGATGGATCCAGCCAGGCGCCGTCCCACTTTCCGGAAACCCATACGAGATAATACGCCCAAATCGATTCGAGCGCATGGAAGGAAGCGCACGACGCATTAACCAAAATGAGGCGGACAGGTTGCCAGTGAGTACTTCGTCCCACTCGTCGTTCGTCAATTCGACGAGCGGTTTCCGCTCAAAGATATATGGACCTGCATTTAAAATCAAAGCGTCCGGTTCACCAAACCGTTCGACCGCTTTCTCATAGGCCGAGAGCAGTTGTTCGCGGTCCGTCAATCCGGCCTTGATCATATGTATCCGCTCATGTTCCCAGTCGATTGGATTCCGTTGCAAAATGCTAACGTGCCATCCTTCTTGTAACAGACGCTCCGTCACGACGCGTCCAATCCCTTTGGCTCCAGATGTAATCAATACATGTTTCATCGTCCTACCTCCTCCGCCTTTTATTTTACCCGTTCTTTCACACGAATTCCAAACTTGGACATGTCGTGAACATCGCCATGAAAAAATCCATTCATTTTCATGGCGAAAAAGCGTGAAAACCGAAAGAAGTGGTATACTATATATGTAAGCTGAACGTATATTTCGAGCGAAAGGTTGGGATTTACATGGCAATTGTATACAAACGCATTTTATCTGCCGTTGACGGCTCTAAAGAGGCAGAACGTGCATTCGAAACAGCAATCGATGTCGCGATTCGCAACGAAGGAAAACTGTACGTCGGTCATGTGATTGATACGCGGACGTTTGCGACTGTAGAAGCGTACGATCGGACAATCACAGAACGCGCCGAGACATATGCGAAAGAATTGCTTGAAGACTATGTCAATCGCGCGAAAGAGCGTGGCGTAAAAGAAGTCGAGACGGTGATCGAATACGGCTCACCGAAAGTGACGATTGCGAAAAAGATTGCGCCTAATCATGATATTGATCTTATTATTTGTGGCGCGACAGGTTTAAACGCTGTAGAACGTTTCTTTATCGGAAGCGTCTCTGAAAGCATCGTCCGTTATGCTAAATGTGACGTCCTCATTGTTCGTCAATAATCATTCATCCATCAAAAAGGGTCTTGCGCAATCGCAAGACCCTTTCTTATGCATTACAACACCTTGACCGTAACCGTTTTGCGACCAAATTGAATCGCCGCACTATGTGAATACATTAAGATGTCGATTTTATTCCCTTTGATGGCGCCGCCTGTATCAGCTGCCGTGTAGGTACCTAACAACTTGCTCCCTACGTATACTTGTACTTTTGTTCCGAGCGGGATGACACGCGGGTCTACCGCGATGACATTGCGCTTTTGAGTACGAACATTCCAACCAAGTGCTGTCTTACCTGAACATCCCTTGCAATACGGTGTATATGCCGATGCTTTCATCTTATATGTTTTCACGCTTGCTGATTTGAGCGGTTTTGGAGCACTTACCGTACGTAAGTTCTTTGTAGGGACCCATCCGGCCTTCCCTTTATAGTTCACACGAATCCAAGCACCTTGAGAACCTGTACGTTGAAGACGATCACTCGCTGTCATCTTCCCAATCACTCGTGCATTTGATTTCCCTTCCGCATAAACCATCTTCGAACCTGACTTTGTCGCAACATAAACTTTTTTAGTAGCTGCTTCTACTGGTGAAGTCGGTAGAGCAAATGCAAATACGGCGATGGCGAGAAGTAAGAGCGTCATGATTTTTTTCAACATACGTTTATTCGTCCTCTCTTCGTCAATTTGTCTTCGATTTCGTGTCATCCTTTATCTAGGTGACTCTTCACTTCCGATGAACATTTCGTCCAAATAACTATATGACGAAATATCGGTCAGTGCCGTTACACTTCCTGTTCATTTGAGTGACACGAACATTACAAATCGATGTCAAAACTAATGATTTATCGTGTTAGATTAGAGGATTGAATCGAACAAGAGACATTTTCATAAATCCACACCCAATATATGGTTAATTCATGACGTAAACATTGCAAAACGATGTTAAACAAGCTTCGAATATTACAAAGAGGAAAACTATGGTCCTACTGCACCTTCTTCACATTAGTCAAAAAGGCTCATAAAAACCCACGTTACATGAAATAACGTGGGTTCGTTTCGTATTAAGCGTGTGTTTCGATAAGATTTGCGATGCGTACCGTGTCACGTGCGATGACCAATTCTTCGTTCGTCGGGATGATGATGACTTTAACTGGTGAGTGTGGGTAGTTGATGAACAACTCTTTCCCACGAGCACCGTTGTTAAGAGAAGGATCCCAATAGACACCCATAAATTCAAGACCGCGAAGAATGCGTTCACGGATGACGTCCGAGTTCTCTCCGACACCTGCAGTGAAGATGATGGCGTCGACACCATTCATTTCAGCCGCATATTGACCGATGTAACCGTGAATACGGTTCGAGAAGATTTTTAATGAAATTTCTGCACGATGGTTTCCTTCTGCAGCAGCTTGCTCGATGTCACGCAAGTCACTTGAGATACCAGAAAGTCCGTACACACCAGACTCTTTATTCATGACGTTCAAGACCTCTTCAGCAGACTTCCCTGTTTTTTGCATCAAGAACGGGATGAGGGCCGGGTCCAAAGAACCTGAGCGCGTTCCCATCGTGATTCCTTCAAGTGGTGTGAAGCCCATCGTTGTATCGATTGAGCGACCACCTGCTACTGCAGCGATCGATGCACCACTACCGAGGTGACATGAAATCAAACGCAAGTCTTCTAGCGGACGACCGAGAAGTTCTGCCGCACGCTGTGTGACATACTTGTGGCTCGTTCCGTGGAAGCCGTATTTACGTATACCGTATTCTGTATAGTATTCGTAAGGAAGACTGTACAAGAAATTCTCTTCAGGCATTGACTGGTGGAACGCCGTATCGAATACCGCTACTTGTGGGACATTCGGTAAAATTTCCTGGAACGCGCGAATCCCTGTCAAGTTCGGTGGGATATGAAGTGGTCCGAGCTCTGTGAACGACTCGATGTTCTTCATGACTTCATCGTCAATGACGACCGAATCCGCATACAACTCTTTTCCGTGTAACACACGGTGACCTACGCCAGAAATCTCATCGAATGATTGGATGATATCCAACTCGATCAACTTCTCCAACGTCAATTCAACTGCTTCTTTGTGCGTGTGAAGTGGTGTGACTACGTTGAACTTCTGTCCTTCCCCGTACTTGATTGTAAAAATCGCATCTTCTTTCCCTACACGCTCTACGAGTCCGACTGCGAGCAACTCTTCCGTCGGCATCTCGAGTAACTGGAACTTAAGCGATGAACTACCCGCATTGACTGCCATAATTTTCGTCATGTCATACACCTCTTACCTTTCGTTTTAAACGCATATCTTTATCTGTTCAATTTAAAACTGATAACTGTATCATAATGAAGATACTTGATTTTGCATACCTTTTTCAAGTATTTTGTCCATTATTTTTGAGTTGTTTTGAACCACTCGTCAATCTGTTTCACGACATTGGCTACTGCTCTGACATCAGTGAATGACGGAAGTTCTACGAATAGCGCTTGTTTCGGTCGTGTAACGCCTTCTCCTACTTTTTGAAGAAGCAATAAGCTTTTCGCGTAACGCTCGTCTTTGAACATCGTTGTCGGAAGTTGAATGACCCCTTTCACAACAGCCTCACGGTCCATCCATTGTTTTAATTTCCCTTCGTCATCCTGTTCAAACAAATCGTTCGGGATGACAAATAATCCATGCCCTCCTGGTTTCGTATGGCGAATCGCCTGTTCCATCAAGAGGAAATGCGAATAGGCATGTCCTTCTTCTCGTTTCATGTCGTAACCGGCTGCCACTTCATCATTTGGATAATAGCCAATGGGCAAGTCAGCAACGGAAAGGTCGCTCGGTTCAACAAACAAAGGAGCAAGGGCGTCTTGATGGAAGTAGGACACCGGTTCTCCTAACAAGTTACTAATGGAGTAGGAAAGACGAAGCAACAGTTCATCTACTTCGACCGCTTGCGCTGTCGCATGTTTTAACTGAGAAAGAATGGCATGCGTCAACGTACCTGTCCCACTACCTAAGTCTAGAATCGTCGCATTTTCCTTAAGCAGCTTCGTAGCTAGATAACCCATAAAAAGGCTGACCGCATCCGGTGTCGGCTGATTGTTCGGAGGAAGTTGTGTCGTTTCTTCCAAGACGAGTAAACTCACAGCTTTACGGACATCGTCCATCTTCTCTTTTTCAATGTCCACATGATCAAATACTTGGACGAGTGCCTCGATCGGTAATACATCCAGGTCGTTGACTAGTTTCTTCGCATCCTTTTTCCAATCACGGTAGAGTTGTTCAAAACGTTCCATTTTCGTTCATCCTTTCCATACAAAACCGGCCCCCATGAGAGGACCGGTCGGTTCACGTACTAGTGTAAGCTATTTTAATCAATTTCGCCAAACGAATCAATTCGCTTGTTCGAACGCCTCAAGAGCCGCTGCGAAATCAACTTCATCTGTCATTTCATCCATATATTGTACATATTGGACGATGCCATTTGAATCGACGACAAATACCGAACGCGCAAGGAGGCGCATTTCTTCAATTAAAACACCGTATGCTTTTGCGAACGAGAGGTCGCGGTGGTCTGAGAGTGTGACCACGTTGTCCAACCCGGATGCAGCACACCATCGACGCTGCGCGAATGGCAAGTCGTTCGATATAGTCAAGACGGTACCACCGAGAGATGAAGCCTTTTCATTGAACTCACGCGTTTGTGCATCACATACGCCTGTATCAATCGAAGGAATGACACTGATCAATTTTTTTCCCGGATAACTCGATAGCGTCACTTCTTCTAATGTAGTCGTCAAGACACGGAAATCAGGAGCTTGATCCCCTACCTTCACTGGATTTCCTTGTAATGTTACGTTGTTCCCTTTAAATGTTGGCATGTACTCATCCCCTTTGTTGTAGTTACTTGTTCATCATATCGATGAACTCGAGCCTTTGACAAACTTCCTGCTTTTGGCTTTGTTTCAGTTTTTCCTATATCGGTAGGAAGAAACACGTTATAATAAAAGGGACACCATTGACAAAGGGGATGACTCAGATGAGAAACAACGTCTATTTGTACCATCGCAACGTCAACGAATTCACAAAAGAAGTGAAGAATCTGAGAGAGATTGGGGAAAAACACGGGTTCAACATCGTGAATCAACCGGAAGACGCGAACATCATCGCTGCAGTCGGCGGGGACGGGGCATTCTTACAAGCGGTTCGCTACACGGGCTTTCGTCAGGACGCCATCTACGTCGGCTTCGGTCGTGGATTGAACGAGTTCTATTGTGATTTCGACATACATAAACTCGATGAAGTCGATCGCCTCTTCTCGGACAACTCGACACGAATCGAAGAAGGTCTCGAAGTCCGGAAATATCCACTTCTTTCAGCATCGATCAACGAATCGGCGCCGCTCCTCTGTTTAAATGAGGCTTCGATTAAATCAAGTATTATCAAATCACTCGCAATCGAGGTCTATATCGACGACCTACATTTTGAAACATTCCGTGGGGACGGAATGGTTGTATCGACACCAACGGGATCGACTGCCTACAACAAATCGCTCAGTGGTGCGATCGTCGACCCGCTCATCCCATGTATGCAAGTGAGTGAGATCGCTTCGGTTAACAACAACCGTTACCGTACACTTGGCTCATCTTTCATCGTCCACGAATCGCGCAAGTTGTCGCTCCGCATCGTCGAAGACGGCAACGACTATCCGATTATCGGGATGGATAACGAGGCGCTCAGCTTGAAGTACACAGACCGAATCGATATCGAACTCTCGGACCAGGTCATCAAGACAGTCAAACTTCGGACCAACTCGTTCTGGCATAAAGTGCAACGCTCATTCTTCTGATGGAGAAAAGGAGTGGTTCCATCCCTTTCGGGTGAACCCACTCCTCTTTTTACATCATGGCTTTTTCTGCCTCGTACACCGGCTTCCCTTCGACGACAGTCATGACAAGACGGTTGTGTAGGATGTCTTCCCCACCCAATTTAAAGAAATCTTCGTCCCATACTGTGAAGTTAGCATTGTAACTTTGAACCAATAGCCCGTTTCTTCCGTGCGTCCCTGTAGCGACATGAGGCGAATACGTGAAGCTGCGAAGCGCTTCATACATCGATAGACGCTCACTCGGGTTTAGCGTGCTCGACCCGTGAAACGACTGTCGCATCACCGCTCCAAACAACCCTTTTCGGACGTCGACAGATGAGATCGGCGCGTCACTCCCACCTAACACCAACGCCCCCGTATCGAGTAAAGACTTGAATCGATAGACGTCATGCACTCGTTCATTGCCTAGACGCTCAAACAGCATATCCATGTCATCCGATAAAAATACCGGCTGTATATCAATCAAAACGGGTAATGATTTGATCCGTTTGATCAATGCATCATTCAATAAGGAAGCATGGATAATTCGATCTCGTGTCCCTTTTTTGGCAGGGTACTTCTCAAGCAAACCGACAAATTGCTCGACCGCCGCGTCTCCAATCACATGCGCCGCCACATTCATCCCGTACGTTCGCGCTTTTTTCACGAGTGCTTCAAGATGATCTGGTCGATGTACTTCAATCCCTCGCTGGCTCCGATCATCGGCATAAGGTGCAGATAACAGAGCGGTGCGACCACCGAACGAACCGTCGACAAAGAGTTTCATCGCACCGAAGTCAAACCGCTTCCGTCGAGTCATCGCATCTTGCTGAATGACCCGGTCCACCACCTGTTCGTGGACGAGGAGGTGTGCTTGAAACGGAAGATCGTCCAGTACATCTTCATACGCTCGAATCGTCTCGAGCGGATCTCCATGATAAAACAAGTCCTCCGTATGGGCGCCGATGATTCCATGTGCGAATAATGAATTGATTGCCCGACGAAGGGAAGCGGCATTTTTCTTACGGTTCCCACTCAATTCTTTATACAAGAGGTCTAGCGCGGCATCATATAGGACGCCATTCAATTTCCCTTCTTCATCTCGCCCAAGTTTTCCACCTTCGATCACCGTATGATGGATCAGTCCAAGTCGTTCCAGTCCTTTCGAGTTCACGACGGCCACGTGACGACAGACACGCTTCAACACGACAGGACGGTCGTCAATCACTGCATCAATCATCTCGCGTGTCGGCATGTCGCCAAGCAGACGGTCATCAAACCCTTCTGCGACGATCCAATCGTCATCCGACCCTCGTTGCTTCATCGTTTCAAGTAATTCTCGAAGATCCGTCGCCTCACTCGCATCGACACGGTCGAGCGCTTCGCCGTATCCGACAAGGTGAATGTGTGAATCGGTAAAGGCCGGATACACACTCTTCCCTTCCAAGTTCACAATCTCTTCGATGCGGCCGGCATATGTACGTCGGAGATGTCCCTCGTCCCCCATCTTCAAGACGCGTCCATGCTCAATAAACATGGCACGTTCCATCTCACCCGGTTTATTCAATGTATAGATGTTCCCGTTGACCCATAGTGTACCCATCTGACGATTCCTCCTTGATTGAAAAAAGATTGACGTCTACGTTTTTCCCGTTTCCGTCAATCTTCATGCCTCGTTTATTTTTTTAGCAATTCCTGCTGTTCCAATCCTTTATCCACTCGTTGACGAATTTCATTGGCTCCGTTCTCATCGAATCGACCGAGCACCCGCTCACCGATTTCGACAGCAGTGCCATACTCTCCATGCAAAAACTTGTTTTCTGCAAGCGTCAAGGCGATATGGACCTCGTTGTCACGGCGTCGGAAACGGTTAGCATATTGTAGCAACTGTTCCGCATACGTCACTTGACGAATCAGTGCATGGACACGGTCACGGAAGTTGTCCATCATCTCTTCGACATCATGGCTAAGCCCGACGATATACGTCATGTTGAACGGTGCTTTGTCAAACTGTTCATCTAACGATTGGACACCTTTTTGGAGCTGACGTAAGTCGTTTGACAGATCATTCGGAACAACCGGCATCGCACTTTTCGCTAATAGGCGACGATGCCCAGACAGCTCTTTCTTCCACGTTTCTAACTTGTGACGGACCTCAAGCTCTTCTTTACGTAATGAATTCGTATCTTCAATGAAACGCTCATGCATGGCGCTGAATTGGTCAAGTGACCGTTTCGCTTCCTGCACTTTTGATTTGATCATACTGAATGGTAACATTTGCGCGACGAGAGCTTGTTCGATATCAAGTACATTTGCCGTGAGCGTCGCCCGTTCACGTTCTAATTGTTCGAACTCTTCTCCGACGCGTGCATTGATCTCATAATTGCTTACAAGTCGAGACATTTCCGTCTGCAAGTGATTCATGATTTCGCTAGATTGCAATTCGCGCTCTTGGATCGTCGCAAATTCTTTTTTCACGTATTGGCGGGCATCAACCTCTGTTCGGAACGCTTCGAATAATTGGTCGATATCCGAACTCAGCTGTTGCATGTCCTCTTCGAAATGATCAAATTCCAAGCGTTCAATTCGAACCATCAACTCTTCTCGACGATTTTCTGCTTGATCGATTTCTTCCATTAATCCTAGTGGTTCAAGTGCATATCCGTCCATTTGCATTTCCTTATGTCCCGCGCGGAGCTGTTGAATTTGCTGTTTCAACTCCACTTGAACCGTTCGTACGAATTGCGGAATGACCCGAATCAGTTCACGGATGTGACCTACTTGATTCGATAAGGCTTGTCCGGTTTCAAACGCCTCGGAAACTTGACCAGCCTGCTTTAAGTTGATCATCTCATTGCGTTTCGCCTCGGCAGCGGCAATCTCTTGTTCCACCAATGCATAGGTTGGACCGAACGCATGGTTTTGTGAGTTCAACGTCTTGCGGAACTGATACAACTCTTTTTCATCCTGCTTCACGATGTCCATAAGCGAGGTGTGATGTGTCGTAAATTCATCCATCTCATCGAGCATGGCGTGTACCATCGTCTCGAGTTCTTCAATGAGTTGTTCAGTCGCATTCAAGTCAGCTTTGACTTTCATGAAACGATATTTGTCCAAGTCTTCCTCAGCCCGATATAACGCTTCATCGATTTGACCTGCATGTACACTTACTAACTCATCCCAAGATTGATGCCAACGATCAAACTTTTCTTTCGTTTCTCCTTCCATCGGCCACTGTTTGAATTTCTGGAGTTCGACGGGTATGCTCGCACTGAGCACACTTTGTTTCCTCATATCCAAGTCGTCAATTTTTTGGTAAAAATTCCTTCGAATGAGCATACTCCCCAACATACCGCCTAATACGACGACAATGATTCCAATGATTAATCCATAAATTCCGTAATCCATCTTTGTCACAACCTCCAAGCCGCTTTCGTGGACTTATGTACCTTTTATATAAAAAAGAAGTATTTTATAAGAATAGATATACCTAATCATATTATAGAACCAACGATTTGCATAGGTTTTCCAATGGTTTCAGTGGAGATTGTTCATTTTTTCGGAACTTTCTAACAAGACAAATCTGAAATTTGCGTGTACCATAATGCTAAATTCTAAAAACATGAAAGATGGAGGGGAATTCATATGTTCCAAACGACATCGTACTCAGGTGATTTGACAGCCGGTTACGACCTATTAAATAAGCAACTCGCCGCATTGTTAGAGGGCGAAACGAATACAGTGGCCAACCTCGCCAACGCCAGCGCATTACTTAACCAATTTTTAGATCGGATCAACTGGGTCGGATTCTACGTGACTGATTCTGAAGACAGTCTCATTCTAGGACCATTCCAGGGACTCCCGGCTTGCGTTCACATTGCGTTCGGTAAAGGGGTTTGCGGAACTGCGGCAGCTACACAAGAAACACAGCTCGTGGCCGATGTTCATCAATTCCCTGGTCATATTGCATGTGATGCAGCTTCGAACTCTGAAATCGTCGTCCCTCTCGTACGTGACGGGAAAACGATTGGCGTGCTCGATATCGATAGCCCGGAGTTCGACCGTTTCTCAGAAATCGACCGTCAAGGACTCGAACGTTTTTGTGAAACACTTCTTCGCTTTATTTGATTGACAAGAGATGGTATTCATCGTATACTCATCTTTGTGCATGAAATGACGATAGCAGTCACAGACAAACGTATCCACCTTTCGGGCCTCGACTCTTGTCGGAGGGGCATCTCGTAGCTTCGCTATCAAGTGAAGGTGCTTGCACCTTGAAAGGGGCGTTACTCGTCTTTGACACCGTTGTTCTTTTGTGCAAAATACATGAACAACAAGGAGGAGTCCAATCATGGCTCGTTATACAGGTCCAGCTTGGAAACTCTCGCGTCGCTTAGGCATCTCGCTTAGCGAAACGGGTAAAGAATTAGCAAAACGTCCTTACGCACCAGGTCAACACGGAAATGGTCGTAAGAAAATCTCAGAATACGGTCTTCAGCTTCAAGCGAAGCAAGCACTTCGTCACATGTACGGAGTGAACGAGAAGCAATTCCGCCGCATCTTCAACGATGCTGGTAAAATGCCAGGCATCCACGGTGAGAACTTCATGATCTTGCTCGAATCACGCCTTGACAACCTCGTTTACCGTTTGGGCCTCGCTCGCACACGTCGTGGAGCACGCCAACTCGTCAACCACGGTCACATCACTGTTGATGGATCACGCGTTGACATCGCGTCTTACCGCGTAAAACCAGGTCAAGTCATCGCAGTTCGTGAAAAGTCGAAAAACGTAAAAGCAATTACAGAAGCACTTGAAGTAGCACCAGCTACAAAAGACTTCGTATCGTTTGACGCTGAGAAACTCGAAGGTACATTCGTACGTCTCCCAGAACGCGCTGAACTTAACGACCAAATCAAAGAGCAACTCATCGTCGAGTACTACTCACGTTAATGCTTTTAATCCCCTTCTTCGTGAAGGGGATTTTTTTAGTTCTTCAGAATCTCTTGTCGGATACGCCCCATTTGCGTATCGAGGGCATCCGCCATGAGTGATGCTTCAATCAGCTCTTCTTTCGATGATTCTGGTACGTCATGTTGATATACCTGAGTCTCGTCTGCCAATCTAAGTCAAATGATCCCGAGGTCGCTCTCGAGTTCCGTGATCGCCATTTCATAATACCAAAAGTGTTCACGCCATTGATGGAACTGGTCGCCGAAAAATTCTTCTATCTCCATCGTCATCCCTCCTATCTCCCCATTTTAGCAAATCCGAACCGCACGTCATGTATAAAAAAGTCCATTCCTCAACAAATGAGGAACGGACAGGATGTTTATACGTGACGAATCACAAAGTATTTCTTCTTACCACGGCGAATGATGGTGAATTCACCGAGCGTGTCTTCACGCGTGACGACTTTATCGAGCGCTTGTTCACGCTCGCCGTTTAAGTAAATCGCTCCGTTCGTCACATCTTCACGCGCTTGACGTTTCGATGGTGAGATCTTCGCTTCGACGAGTAGTTCGACAAGGTTGCGTTCACCGTCAAGTTCGAATTGTGGCATGCCTTTGAACGCATCTTCCATGTCTTCTGGTTGAAGCGAAGTCAAATCTCCGCTAAAGAATGCTGTCGTGATGCGTTCCGCTTGTTCAAGTCCTGCCTCCCCATGGACGAGTTTCGTCATCTCTTCTGCGAGTCGGCGCTGCGCCACACGTTTCTCAGGTGCTTCCATCACTTCAGTCGCAAGCGCTTCAATCTCTTCATGCGACATGAACGTGAAGTATTTGATGAACTTGATGACATCTGCATCATCGACGTTGATCCAAAACTGGTAGAACTCATATGGCGACGTCTTGTCTGCGTCCAACCAAACCGCACCGCCTGCTGTCTTCCCGAACTTTTGTCCGTCCGACTTTGTGACGAGTGGCACAGTAAGACCGAACGCTTTTTCAGAGTGACCAAAGCGACGAATCAATTCAAGACCTGCCGTGATGTTCCCCCACTGATCACTTCCACCGACTTGAAGACGACATTTCTCTGTCTCGTATAGTTTCAAGAAATCGTAAGATTGGAGCAACATGTAAGAGAACTCTGTGTACGAGATCCCGTTTTCCATGCGTGAATCGACGGAGTCTTTCGCAAGCATGTAACTGATTGGGAAGTGCTTCCCAATGTCGCGCAGGAAGTCGATAATCGACATCTCTTCCGTCCATTCGTAGTTGTTGCGAATCGTGATCGGGTTCTCCCCTTCAAGTGGAAGGAATCGGCTCAACTGATCTTTGATTCGATCGGAGAAGAGTTTGACCGTATCCAACGTGTTCAATGAACGTTCATCCGAACGACCAGACGGGTCTCCGATCATCCCTGTCGCCCCACCGACGAGCGCGATGACCTGATGCCCTGCTTGTTGGAAACGTTTTAGCGTCAAGATTGGGAGCAAGTGCCCGATATGAAGCGAGTCCGCTGTCGGATCAAATCCCGTGTATAACGTCGTCGGTTGTTTCAGTTGTTCTTTCAATCCTTCTTCATCTGTCATTTGGTTGACAAGCCCTCGAAACTCTAAGTCTTTTAATAGTTCCATCTGTTCCACTCCTTCGATTGACATAAAAAAACGTCCCTTCTCATAAGAGAAGGGACGGAGATTCCGCGGTACCACCCTACTTGTCGCAATTTGCGACCGCTTGAGCGAGAGATAACGGTCTCGAACCGGCCCAAAGGCACGCTCTAAAAGTGTAATTCATCGATTGACATTGGCTAGTTCACAGCAACCACTAGCTTTCTGAACAAGAGGCCCGTCGACTACTTCGCTTTCTTCACAGCGTCATTATCTTGTTGACTATACTATTCATTTTATAAGCATCGTTTTGAACTTGTCAACTCTTACAATGAAACTTGCACGGGACTTCGGTTTCACGGTAAGGTGTAGATTGAATTGTGCTATAATCGAATATATTACTGCCTAAAATAGTTTTACACAATATTTAAGGAGGCTGTCATGCTGCAGAAGATTCGAGACTTATGGAATAATCCGACGTCAATGAAAGTACGTCGTTATGCCAATGTTATATATGATGTATCGTGGAACGTCCTACTCCTGACCATCATTTCTGTTGTACTCATCGGGTTTTTAGGTGCTGGAATTGGTGTCGGTTATTTCGCATCACTCGTCAAAGATATGCCGACCCCGGCTTACAAGACGATGACTGCGCAAATCAATACGTATGCATCGACATCCAATATTTACTTTGGAAGTGGGGAGCGCATCGGGAACTATACGACCGATGAGGTTCGAATCCCGATTCCGGTAGAGAAAGTTTCTCCGTATGTCGTCGATGCACTCCTCGCGACGGAAGATGTCGAATTCTACGAGCACGATGGCGTCGTCCCGAAAGCGACGTTGCGCGCTATTTTACAAGAAGCGACAGGGTCTGAAGATCGCACTGGTGGTTCAACATTGACGCAACAATTGATTAAAAACCAAATGTTGACGAACGAAGTATCATTCGAACGGAAAGCAAAAGAAATTTTACTTGCCCTTCGTCTAGAGAAGACGATGGACAAAGATGAAATTTTAAACGCTTATCTGAACGTCGTCTCGTTCGGACGTAACTCGATGGGACGTAACATTTCAGGGATTGAGGCCGCCGCTCGCGGTGTGTTCAATACTTCGGCAGAACAATTGACACTTCCACAAGCTGCTTTCCTCGCTGGTATCCCGAAAAACCCGTTCTTCTACACACCATATTATCAAGGTGGCGTCATCAAAGAGGATGTATCGGGTGCGGTCAACCGTATGAAGACGGTATTGAACCGCATGTACGTTGCTGGAAAGATCACGAAAGAAGAATACGATGCCGCCTATAACTACGACATCACGCAAGACTTCATGCAGACTCAGACGAAGCCTCGCGATAAATACCCGTACGTGGTAGATGAAGCAGAACTGCAAGCACGCCAAATCGTGACGGATTATCTATTGCAGCAAGATGGGATTGAAATCAATGAATTGAGCTCTGAGGAACAGAACTCTATCCGTTCGACTTATGCGAAGCGTGCACATAACATGTTGCGTCAAGGTGGGTTCAACATCCGTTTGACATTGGATAAAGAAATTCACGAAGCGATGCAACAACCGGCTAAAAATGCTGGGAACTTCGGACCGAATCAAACGATTGAAGATGAGAACCGAACACTTCCTGAACAAATGTCTTCTGTCATGATTGAGAATAAGACTGGGAAAGTACTCGGATTCGTCGGGGGCCGCTATGTCAATGGTAAGACCGACGATTTGAACCGCGCCTTCTGGGCAGAACGTCAAATCGGGTCGACTGCAAAACCGATTCTTGTCTATTCAAATGCGATTGAAGCTGGCATGATTACGCCCGCCACTCAAATCATCGACGAAGAGTATTTCTATAAGTTCACGGGTCCGGGACAACCGAAGAAACAGGTTCAAAACGAAGGGAAAACATATCGTGGCGCTGTCACAGTGCGCGACGCGCTCAAGCTTTCCTTGAACGTTCCGGCCGTTAAGATTTATGAAGAACGCAACCAAAAACCTGCCGATACGCAGAAATTAGTCGATATGGGAATCCCCGTATCTGAAGGAAACCGTTACGCCTCAGCGATGGCACTTGGTACCGGGGAAGTCAAACCAATCGACTTGGCTGCCTCTTATGCGATGTTAGCGAACTATGGTGAACACGTGGAACCGTACTTCATCCAAGAAATCGAATATCAAGGTGAAGTCATTTACGAAGCGAAACCGAAGAAAACGCGTATTTTCACAGAACGCACCTCTTATCTCGTAGTGGATATGCTCCGTGACGTCTACACATCAGGTACTGCGACATATGCACAGTCATTGCTCAGCGTCCCTGGCGATTGGATGGGTAAAACCGGTACAACGAACGAACAACGCGATTCGTACTTGGTCGGGTCGAATCCGAACGTCACACTCGCTGTCTGGTCCGGTTATGATTCACAACGACTTTCCATGCTAGATGGCTGGGATTATGGTCGTTACTATCAACGAACACAGCGCATCTGGTCGCAAACGATGAACCGTGTCTATGCGGATGACCCAGAAGCTCTAGGTGTCAGCGCCCGCTTCTCACAACCTTCGAGCGTCACTTCGAGAGACTTCCAGGACTCTGGTTCATTCTCTGAGAAGAAGAAAGTAGAAGAGAAGAAGAAAGAGGCCGAAGCAGCAAAGAAAGAATATGAAGAGAAGAAACAAGAAGCTGCTGCCGATGCTGCAGCTAAGAAGAAAGCCGAAGAAGAAGCAAAACAAAAAGCAGACGCCGAAGCAAAGAAAAAAGCTGAGGAAGAAGCGAAGAAGAAAGCTGAGGAAGAAGCGAAGAAGAAAGCTGAAGAAGATGCTGAAGAAGCTAAACAAGAAGCCGAACAACAGGCTGAAGAAGATGCTGATGCTAACGGTGAATAAACAAAGGGTCGACACACGATGTGTCGACCCTTTGTTTATCTTAATCTTCCATCGTCGAGAGATCACCTGTTTCGAGATTCAATTCCCAAGCCTTCAAGACACGACGCATGATTTTCCCGCTTCGCGTTTTCGGTAACTTGTCTTTGAATTCGATTTCACGTGGTGCCGCATGCGCAGCCAATCCTTCTTTGACGAACTGCTGGATTTCTTGTTTTAACTCATCAGACGGTTCATAACCTTTACGTAGCGCAATGAACGCTTTGATGATTTCTCCTCGAACCGGGTCCGGTTTGCCGATGACACCCGCTTCAGCGACCGCCGGGTGCTCTACAAGGCGACTTTCGACTTCAAACGGTCCGACACGCTCTCCTGCTGTCATGATGACGTCGTCGACCCGACCTTGGAACCAGAAATAGCCGTCTTCATCCATGTAAGCCGAGTCGCCCGATACATACCAATCTCCCCAAAAGTAACTCTCGTACTTCGCATCGTTCTTCCAGATTTTCCGCATCATCGACGGCCATGGCGTCTTGAGTGCCAAGTTCCCCATCCGGTGCGGCGGTAGCGGCTGCCCCCGGTCGTCCAAGATGGCTGCCTCGCAACCTGGGATCGGTTTCCCCATCGATCCAGGTTTGATGTCCATCGTCGGATAGTTACAAATCATCATGGCGCCTGTCTCTGTCATCCACCACGTGTCGTGGATCCGGAGGTCAAACGCCTCGTGGCCCCAGCGAATGACTTCAGGGTTCAACGGTTCACCGACGGATAAAATATGACGAAGTGAAGACAAATCATACTTCTCAAACGCTTCGTCCCCCGCGCCCATGAGCATGCGGAACGCCGTCGGAGCACTATACCAAACCGTCACACCGAATCGTTCAATGACTGAATACCAAAATTCGGGATTGAAGCGTCCCCCCACGATGACGTTCGTCGCACCGTTTAAGAACGGTGCAAAAATACCGTAGCTCGTCCCCGTCACCCATCCCGGGTCAGCCGTGCACCAGTAAATATCATCCGGTTGAAGGTCGAGTACCCATTTGCCGGTCATCATATGTTGAATCATCGCATTATGGACGTGGAGAACCCCTTTTGGTTTTCCTGTTGAGCCCGATGTATAGTGTAAAATCAGACCGTCTTCACGGTCGACCCACGTCAATTCGAGATCTGTCGTCGCATCGTTCGCCAGTTTACGATAATCGAGCACCTTGTCCGATTCCTCTACATCGTCCCCAACGAGTAGAATTGTCTCCAAATGAGGCAACTGATCGACCGGGATGCGCGGCAACAGCTCTTTCGTCGTCACGATCACTTTCGCTTCCGAATCGAGCAGACGGTCGTGGACCGCCTGTTCCATGAACGCCTCAAAGAGTGGACCGACAATCGCCCCTCGTTTGATGGCACCGAGCAAAATAAAATAAAGTTCCGGCTGACGTGGCATAAAGATAAAGACGCGGTCGCCTTTCTCCACACCAATCGACTTCAGAACATTACCAGAACGATTACTTTCTTTCTTCATATCCGCATACGTGTACCGCTCTTCTCGATCCCCATCGAAATAAAGCAGCGCCACTTTTGTCGCCAATTCACTTTCCGCATGGCGATCGATCGCTTCATATGCCAGATTGACTTTCCCCGTCAAATTCCATGAAAACAATGCTTCTGCTTGTGTCCATTCAAACGACTGACAAGCCTCTTCATACGACGCTAATTGATGCTCCCCTGTTAACGCTTTCAATTTTTCCATCGACAAAGATTCGCCTCCCCTGTAAAGATTGGTATAACCACTTTCAGTATAGTGTTAAAATTATGACAAATCAATGAATTTCCAGTTCCATCAAAAGCGGATGAAACGAATCAAATGAAAGCGCTATAATAAGAGTTGGAAAAGGTGGTGACCCTATGGAAAAACAATATCATTCAAAAGTGTGGCAGACCTCACTGGGGGAAGTCACGATTGATGGTCCGGTGGCACCTGATGTGTTACGGACATATCGTCTTGATGAAGGATTGACGGCATTTCGTGAACCGGAAGATCAGCACGAAGCACTCGTCGACATTGCTAGGTTGAAAGAAGGAAGAATCATCGTCGCCAGGCAAGACGACCTCGTGATTGGATACGTGACATTCCTCTATCCTGACCCGTATGAACGTTGGAGTGAAGGGAACGACCCATACATCCTTGAACTCGGGGCAATCGAGGTGAGTCCGCGCTTCCGTGGTCAGCGAATTGGGAAACAATTACTCGAAGTATCGATGATGGACCCTCACATGGATGATTTTTTAATTTTAACGACGGAGTACTATTGGCACTGGGATTTGAAAGGCAGTGGACTCTCCATTTGGGATTATCGAAAAGTTATGGAAAAGATGATGAATCATGGCGGACTCGTTTTCTTCCCGACGGACGATCCTGAAATCGCCTCACATCCCGCCAACTGTTTGATGGCGCGTATCGGAAAAAATGTACGCCGAGAGACGATTGATCATTTTGACTCGCTTCGGCTTCGCCGACGATTTATGTACGACTAATAAGGAGGGATTTTATGCTAATCGAACAGATGATGAATCGACATGTGGTGACGATTCAACCGACCAATACGATTGCTCATGCCGCTAAACTGATGCGCGAGCATCGTGTCCGACATTTGATTGTGACGAATCCTGCCCGACAAGTCGTTGGGATCGTCGGACAATTCGAGATGAGTGGGGCGACGAGTGTCTTTCATCCCGAAAGTGAAAACGCAGACTTTCAAAACCCTATATCGAGTATCATGCGATCCGAGGTACCGACAGCGCATCCTTTCGACTTCTTTGAAGATGCCGCTGCCTTGTTTTACGAAAACCGGCTAACTTGTCTCCCGATCGTCGAACAAGGGAAACTCGTCGGTGTATTGACAGAGACCGATTTATTACGTTACTTCGTCCAATTGACCGGCGCCCTCGAACCGAGTTCGCAAATCGAGATCCTCGTCGAAAATACGACCGGTACACTCGAAAAAGTGACCCGACTCCTCGCCAAAACAAACATTAATATCATCAACGTCTTCGTTCATCCGACGAGCGATCCATATAAACGTATCATCTCCTTCCGCGTCCAGACGATGAACCCGCTTCGAATCATCGAACGGTTGAAACGTGAAGGCTATGATGTCCTCGGTCCGGAGATGTCGCAATGAGACCGATTTACATATTTGGCGAAGACGAGACGTCTTATCGCTTCCATGAGGATCATCCGTTCAATCCGTTACGATTGGAATTGACGACATCGCTATTAATCGCAGCCGGAAAACTGTCCAAATCGGAATGTGTGTCCCCTCCACTCGCTTCGGTTGAAGCGTTAGCGCTCGTTCACGATCTCGATTACATCGAAGCCGTCCAAGCTGCGGCTGCAGGAGAACTTTCTACGCTCAAAGCGAATAAGTTTGGTCTCGGTACGGAAGACACCCCTATCTTTCCGACGATACATGAGGGGGCCGCAAGACTTGTCGGTGGGACGATTCATGCGCTCGACCTCGTCGCAAGCGGCAAAGCAGAGCGCGCCTTCCATGTCGGGGGCGGTTTACACCATGGTATGCGGCGCAAAGCATCAGGGTTTTGCGTCTATAACGATGCGGCTGTCGCCATCGCACATGTGCGAAAACAATACGGGTCACGCGTCCTCTATGTCGATACGGATGCGCATCATGGGGATGGCGTCCAATGGCTCTTCTATGACGATGATGATGTGATGACACTGTCGATTCATGAGACGGGACGTTATCTCTTCCCGGGTACCGGAATGGTGACAGAACGAGGCAATGGGAAAGGATACGGCTACAGTTGGAACGTACCGGTCGATGCGTTCACCCAAGATGACTCTTTATTGACGTGCTATGAGACCGTCTTACGTGAAGCGTGCGAATGGTTCAAGCCTGATATCATCCTGACTCAGAATGGTGCGGATGCCCATGTCTTTGATCCACTCACCCATCTGGCATCAACGATACGGACGTTCGAACAAATCCCACAGATTGCCTCACGCCTGGCCGATGAATATACAGACGGCCGTCTCGTCGCCCTTGGTGGCGGCGGGTATGACTGGTATCGTGCCGTGCCACGCGCATGGGCTCAAGTGTGGGCTGGATTGACGAGAGAAGCACCCTATTCTGGAGATATTCCGCGCGAGTGGATTGAGCAATGGTCTGGTGTCGCTGGTCAACCGTTACCCACTCGCTGGGACGACTCGCTTTATGCGTTTGATCATATCCCGCGCCGTCAACAAATCGAAGAAAAGAATTGGGAAGTCACGAAACGAGTCTTTTGGCCGTTCATCTCAAATGACCGAAAGTCAATTTACCTATAAAAATAAGCCTCCCCTTTCCCTCACATGATGTGACGGATGGGGAGGCTTTTGATTAATCTTGGCGAAGCGAATCACGACGCTCGATTCGGTGAGGAAGTACGATGTTTTTTTCTTCGATTTCTTCTGCGTTCAAAATCTTAGTCAAGAGACGCATCGCAACGGCTCCGATATCGTACATCGGTTGAACGACCGTCGTCAACTTCGGACGAATCATCGTCGCGAGACGCGTGTTATCGTGACCGACGACTTCGAAATCGTTTGGAACAGAGTAGCCTGCATCTTGGATCGCATGAATGACCCCAAGTGCCATCTCATCCGTCCCTGCGAAGATGGCTTTCGGACAATCGTCACGTTGCAACATCTTTTGCATCGCCTCGAGACCAGACGCATACGTATAATTACCGAGAATCATATCGTTCTCATGGAATGGAAGACCTGCATCTTCAAGGGCACGGCGGTAACCGGCAAATTTCTTCTCGCCATTGATCTGTTGCTCGAGCGGTCCAGTAATGAATCCGACGCGATCATGCCCATGGTTGATCAACATGTGTGTCGCATCATATGCAGCCTGCTCATAATCAATGTTGACGGCAGGGAGATCATATCCTTGGTTCAACGTCGCTGCGAGAACGATTGGAACCGGTGATTTTTTGAACTCTTCGACGAGGTCTTCATGCAAACGTCCACCCATGAAGATGATACCGTCCACTTGTTTGCCTAAAAGTGTATTGAGTAAATGGATTTCCTTGTCACGACTCGAATCCGAATTACCAAGGATGATGTTGTATTTGTACATCGTCGCCACGTCTTCAATGCCTCGTGCCAAATCAGCAAAGAAGATGTTCGAGATATCTGGTACGATGACACCAACCGTTGTTGTTTTTTTACTCGCAAGTCCACGCGCGACGGCGTTCGG
This sequence comes from Caryophanales bacterium, assembly GCA_902362975.1. Lineage (GTDB taxonomy): Bacteria > Bacillota > Bacilli > Exiguobacteriales > Exiguobacteriaceae > Exiguobacterium. The sequence continues at coordinate 55,226 of CABIYO010000003.1, read as the reverse complement.
ACGATAGCCGAGACGGTCAATCGCGTCTTGCACTTTCTTGCGTGTCGTGGGTTTGACGTTCTGGTTTCCGTTGACGACACGAGAAACGGTAGCCATCGACACCCCGGCTTCTCGTGCGACATCGTAAATCGTTACGTTGTTACTATTCATAAACTACTCCTCCTACAAGTCCTGATTTTCAAAAAGTTTTCATAAATCGTCTTAAAAAAGGAAGACAGGTATCTGTCATCCATTTACCCTGTCTTCATGCGATATAAAACGTTTCCGTTTGGAAAGCTTACTTTTTCACCAAATCAAGTTGGGAAAACTGGACGGTGAGTCCTTCCACAAATTGATCGAATTGATCGAAGTCCAATTGTTGTTGCGCGTCCGAGAGGGCAATCGCCGGATTCGGGTGCACTTCTACCATCACACCGTCAGCTCCGATGGCAAGGGCTGCTTTTGCAGCAGGCAACAACAAGTCACGACGACCCGTCGAATGCGTGACGTCTACCATGACAGGTAGATGCGTCTCTTGCTTCAAAATCGACACAGCAGTAATGTCCAACGTATTGCGTGTTGCACGTTCATACGTTCGAATACCCCGCTCGCACAAGATGACTTGGCTGTTCCCACTTGCCATAATGTACTCTGCCGCATAAATGAACTCTTCGATTGTAGCGGATAATCCGCGCTTCAACAAGACCGGTTTGTCTGTCTTCCCGACTTCTTTTAACAAATCGAAGTTCTGCATGTTGCGAGCTCCGACCTGAATGATATCGACATATGGTAACGACGATTCCACTGCGCCGGGAGTCATGATTTCCGTGATGACTCGTAGGTCGTGTCGGTCCGCCGCTGTCTTCAACAGTTTCAATCCTTCAAAGCCTAATCCTTGGAAATCGTAAGGAGACGTACGCGGTTTATAAGCACCACCTCGCATCACTTTAACTCCCGATAATGCAAGTTTTTCTGCGACCGCATTCACTTGTTCGAACGATTCAACGGCACACGGTCCCGCAATCAATTGTGGACGCCCGTTTCCGATCGTCACGTCCTTCACGTGGACCAACGTGTCTTCCGGTTGACGCTTCCGCGAAACGAGAAGCGTTTTATCACGGTCTTCCCCTTGTAATTCAGCAGACGCTTTAAAGACTTCTTTAAAGATATGTTGAAGACGTGACGTTTCAAACGGTCCTTGATTTGAAGCGGCGATAAAATCGAGCATCTCGCGCTCGCGGACGGGATCATAACGTTCGACGCCTTGAAGACGTTTGATTTTTCCAATTTCGACGGCAAGTGTACCGCGCCGACTAAGCAAGTCGAGCATTTCATGGTTCAATTCATCCATTTCTCGACGTAATCGATTCAATTGATCTTGTGGACTCATAGTTTCCCCTCACATTCTTAAGCCGTTCTTTCCAGATTCCTAATTATATCGAACTTTGTGCGCTTTGTCATAAGGAAACCTTCTACGTCACAAAATCACCAAAAAAGGACCGAATGCATTCGGTCCTTACGAATTACTTATCTTTTTTTAAGTCTTTCTTTAAATTTTCTAGTTCTTCTTTCGATTCCTCATCGAGCAACTCTTTGATAGGTGCTTCAAGTGAATCGTCAGACTCTGAATCCGTTGCGTTCAATGGCTTTGCCTCTTCTTCAGCCGCACGGTCCATCTGTTCTTTCACTTCCGATTCCGCTTCCGCAACAAGTTGATCCGCCTTTTCCATCGCCTCTTCAATCGAAAGGTCGTCCTCATCAATCTGTTGCTTTAATTCTGCAGCTTCTCGTGCCTTATCTTTTACGATATTGAGGACAGGTGCCGCCTTATCGCTCGCCACTTTAATCCATTCCCCGACGACCGGTTCTGCTTTTTCACGCATCTCTTTCGATTTGACAGTCAGACGTTCTCGCGATGTCGATGTCTTCTCGTCAAGGTACGTCCGGACTTCGCGGCCGGTTTTCGGTGATGTTAAGAGAGCAACCGCTGCTCCGACAATCCCTCCGAGAATGACACCCGTCAAAAATCCGCTACTTGATTGATTCTGTTCTGTTGATTGCGTTTGGTCTGTCATGTGTGAGTTCCTCCCTGAAGTTTAGTTATTTGATTGTATCGTCCGTTTGAATCAAATCAGGTGATACAGGTGTTTCTGCTTTTTTTTCACGTCGTGTACGGCGACGTGGACGTTCTTTTGAAGCAGATGCTTCCGGCTTGTTCTTCTTGAACAATTCGACCGCAACCGATCCCCATCGGACGGCTTGCGCAATCTGTTCTTTGTTTTCGTCTGCTGCCGAGTGGACAGATGTCGAGACGGTACGAACAGACTCGGTCACCTCGTTCAATGATGTCCCTAGCTCATCAAGCGCATGAGCGACAGGTGCGAGCAATTCTGTTTTTTCTTCGACGTTGTCCGCAAGACGGTTCGTCTTATGTAAGAGCGCCGTCACTTCCATTGTGATTCCATCGAGCTGGCGTTCTAAATTTTCGGTCGTGTTGGCGACGCTTCCGAGTGTACGGTTTACATTCGACAAGACACGCGCCAAGAAGATGACGAGTACGACAAACGCGAGCGCCGCAATTAGACCAGCGATGCCTCCTAATGTGATCTCCATTCAATCCATTCCTCCTATTCAATCGTTTCTTGTTTCATTATAGCACCATTATGACTGAAAAGATTTGCTACAACCGTTTTCGCCATTCGGTCTGATTATTCCTTTACCCGTTTTTATGTTTTCGATTACACTAAAATAGAAATTTATTAAAATAATTAGGGGTGATCGTGTGAGAGATCCAAGAATTACACAGTTAGCAGACGGTTTAATCAATTATTCCGTCACGCTACAACCAGGGGAAAAAGTACTGATTGAGAACTTTGGCGTCGAGGAGTCACTCGTTGAGGCACTCGTCGAAAAAGCATATGAAGCAGGCGGACACCCATTCGTCTTGTTGAAAGAGAACCGTATCTTACGTAAGTTATATACGGGCGCAAGCCGAGAGCAACTCGAACTCATGGCCGACATCGAGCGTAAACAGATGCAGGCAATGGATGCCTATATCGGCTTACGTGCTGGTGATAATATCAACGAACTCTCTGACGTGCCGAGTGAGCAACAAAAACTCGTTGGCGCCACACTCGGGAAAATGCATACCGAAGACCGGGTCAAAGGAACGAAATGGGTCGTCCTTCGTTATCCTTCTCCATCGATGGCGCAACTTGCTGGAAAATCGACAGAAGCGTTCGAAGACTTTTACTTCAATGTATGTACACTCGATTATGGGCAGATGGACCGTGCAATGGATGGATTGGTCGAATTGATGAACAAGACGGACCGTGTCACGTTGAAAGGACCAGGAACGGACCTCTCGTTCTCCATTAAAGATATTCCGGCAATCAAGTGCTCGGGTCAAATGAACATTCCAGACGGTGAAGTGTTCACGGCACCGGTAAAAGATTCGGTCAATGGCGTAATCACGTACAATACGCCATCTCCATACCAAGGATTCACGTTCGAGAATGTGAAGTTGACGTTCAAAGACGGCAAAATCGTGGATGCGACGGCCAATGATACAGAACGAATCAATGAAGTGTTCAACACAGATGAAGGAGCCCGTTACGTCGGTGAGTTCGCAATCGGTGTGAACCCATACATTCAACATCCGATGAAAGATATCCTCTTCGATGAGAAAATTGACGGCAGCTTCCACTTCACGCCAGGTCAAGCGTATGATGAAGCCTATAACGGCAACAATTCTTCTGTGCATTGGGATCTTGTCAACATCCAGCGCCCGGATTACGGTGGCGGCGAAATTTGGTTCGACGATGTACTCATCCGAAAAGACGGACGTTTCGTCATCGATGCCTTGCTTCCGCTTAATCCAGAAAACTTGAAATGACATAAAAATGGTGTGCCTGACAAAGGCGCACCACAGACTGTAAACAAAGTATAGGTCTTATGCCCAATCCGGACATGGCTCGCTTTCCTAGGGGCAAGCAGGGAGCCGCATCGCGACTGCGTCACTGCTGGGTCTCCCTTTGCTTGCTATTCCCTCAGGAGTCTCGCCTGTCTGTTCTTCGTCACCTTTTGTCCTTCATCCCATACAATGGTATGAGAAGAACACACAGGGGCGGATCTGATGATCAACAAGTCGACACGATCCATCCTTCACGGTCTGACGAACGGAACGGATGTTGAACGGCGGGCTGAGGTGGATGATCTTGGGATTAATGACAGGCGGGCTCGGCGTTTACCTTCCCTTTCCCCTGATACATCGATTCGAAGTAAGTATCGAGCTTTTTCTTCGGCCGTCGTGGTCTTAGAAAAGACAAACGGCCGCCAGATGACGACCGTTTGCGTTGCTCGCCCGACGGCGCCCCGACTCCTACAGGAAAGCAATCCGACGGAGACCCTGCAGCGACCTAGGTCGCGATGCGGCTCCGGGATTGCCTGAGGAAAGCGTGGGCGCCGGAAGGACGAGTTCGAACATGTTATTTGTCAACAAGCTGTGGTGCGACTGACAAAGGCGCACCATTTTTATGTTTATAATTTTGTTTTCTTCCCGAGGGCTGCAGACATCATCCAAATTTCTTTTTCGAGTCGCTCGATATGAGAGACGAATGTATCTTCAATCGCCTCATCGCCATCCTCAAATTTCTCCATCGCGTCTTGCATCTCTTGACGGATTTGTTTGAAGTCACTGATGATGTCTTTAATCATCTGATCTGTCTCGGCATGACGGTCGCCTTCTTTTAACGTCGAATGTTCAAGATACTCTTTCATCGTCGCAAACGGTTCGCCGTCATTCATTAGTAGGCGTTCTGCCACGTCATCATAAAGTTCTGCCACTAAATTATAGAGCTCTTCTAATTTTTCATGGTACGTGAAGAAGTGCGGTCCACTGATATACCAGTGATAATTATGAAGTTTCACAAACAGTAATCCATAGTTCGCTACTTCTTTGTTCAATGTGTTGAGCGCAACTTGACTAGCCATTCCTAACATCTCCTTTGTCATATTCGTCGATACTACTATTACCGAAATTTTGAATGGCTAAACATAAAAAATGGCTAAACATAAAAAAAGAGAGACTTTCGTCTCCCTCCACACTTATGCTTCAAGTTTTACAACCTCTTCATATTCGCGCTGATACGTTTGAATATCACCAGCACCCATGAATAAGAGCACGGCATCGGCATGGTTGCGTAACACGCCCGTACCACCACGTTTTAAAATATGCGCGCCTTCAATTCGTGATTGGAGGTCTTCGATCGTGACCGTCCCTTCCTGCTCACGTGCTGAACCGAAAATATCACATAAATAGACCGTGTCTGCTTCGGCCAATGCCGTCGCAAAATCGTCCATGAATGATTTCAAGCGTGTATACGTATGTGGTTGGAAAATCGCAACGACTTCTCGATTGCCATACTTTTTCCGAGCCGCTTCGACCGTTGCACTGATTTCACGCGGATGATGCGCGTAGTCATCGACGAGCACTTGGTCGTTTAACGTCGATTCACTGAATCGGCGTTTTACACCATTGAACGTCTCAAGACGCTCTTTCACCAATTCTTTCGGCAAGTTCTCGTAGTCGCATGTCGCAATGACAGCGAGCGCGTTCAACACGCTGTGGTCTCCATATCCAGGAATCCGAAACGTTCCGTAGAAGTCATCACGTAAAAAGACATCAAATGTCGTTCCATTTTCTGTCGATGTGACCTGTTCAGCACGGAAATCATTGTGCGCCCCGAAACCATAATAGACGAGCGGCACGTTGGCTTGAATCTGTTGAAGATTTTCGTCATCGCCACAAGCAATGATCCCTTTCTTCACTTGTTTCGCCATTTCTTGGAAAGCGTCAATGACGTCATCAAGACCAGAGAAATAGTCTGAATGGTCAAAGTCGATATTCGTCATAATCGCGTAGTCCGGATGGTAGTATAAGAAATGACGCTTGTACTCACAAGCTTCGAAAACGAAGTTCTTCGAATCGGCCACTCCTTCTCCTGTGCCATCGCCGATTAAAAACGATGTCGGTTCGATTCCACGCATGACGTGTGCAAGTAATCCCGTCGTTGACGTCTTCCCGTGTGACCCAGTGATAGCGACACTCGTGTAATGGTTCGCGAATTCACCTAAAAACTCGTAATACTTATAAATCGTCAATCCGAGTTCACGTGCACGCACGATTTCTGGATGATCATCACTGAATGCGTTTCCTTGCACAATGATTTGGTCTTCCGAAATATTGTCAGGATCGAATGGCAAAATTTCAATCCCTTTACGGTTCAATGCTTCTTCTGTAAAAAATGATTTTTCAACGTCCGATCCACGGACCTCATTGTTCATATCAAATAAAATTTGAGCTAAAGGACTCATGCCCGTTCCTTTAATTCCGACGAAGTGATAACGGTTCATCTGTAAATAGCCCCCCTAATTCATTGCGGCTCGTCAAAATGCGGCAAACCTTTGTCATTATAGCAAAACTCACAGAGTCGTGCTATTACAGATTATTGTTTTTTTTTTGCGCAAGTCGTCGGCTGCGGTACATCGCCATACGATCTTTTGGCGTCATCATCACATTTATAGGCGGTTGATCCGCTTTAAATGAGACTTGAACCGCTGGTGTCAACTCTATGTCAGATAACACTTCTTGCTGTTCAGGTGGTGTTTGTAATCTTTCTGCAATCTGCTCAAGCGACGGACCAATCTGTTCCGTCGATCCACCAATATCTAGGTCCGTATGAGGAGTGGCATCTTGATGAGCCTCTACGACCGTTTCCTTTTTTGAACGGGATAAATCCGTTGATTGCATAAAAACAGATGAAAAGCCATTATCTAGAATCGAAACTTCACCAAGAATCGATTTTTCTTCCATTTCCATTTCGTCGGAAATCAGCTCGTTAGACTCTTTGCCCCATTCAGGTTCAGAGACGGATTCAGTAAATGACTCTCGGATTGGCTCTTCCGTCGTAGAATGAGTAGATGCCATCGTTGAATCATACGCATCTCTCGTTTCAGGAGAGTGTTCGACCGGAAGGACAATCTTTGGTTTCGGACGAGCATATCCATAAATCGGTGACGGGACGTCTGACGGAATAAATTCCTCTTTTACCTCTACCTTTGTCGGAGGGGAACCTTTTTGCCCTTCTGTCGACAGTTCTCGTTTGATTCTCTCTGCTTGTTGCTTCAGTGAACGTTCATATGCATCCATACTTGATTCCTCGCTTTTTCACTCAATCCATATTTAACAAAAAATCGGTCGAATTTAGCGACCGATTTTAAATGCTGTACCTACTTCATATTCGTCATCTAATACTAAAATTCCTTTTTCTTGCGGGGCGTTCGGAAGGTTTAATTCACGGGCAGAACAAATCATGCCGTGTGAACTTTCACCACGGAGTGTAGACGGACGGATAATCAAACCAGTCGGCATCGCCGCACCCGGTTTTGCGACAACGACTTTTTGCCCTGTTGCCACATTCGGTGCGCCACATACTATTTGAACAGTCCCTTGGTCGATTTGAACTTGACAGATCGACAGTTTGTCAGCGTCCGGGTGTTTCACTGCGCTTTCGACATACCCGACGACAAACTTCGGCGTCACGTCAACCCACGAAAAGTCCTCTTCAATCCCGTTGTCATTCAAGATAGATTGCAACTGTTCCACTAATTCAACTGTCAACTCAACAGGACCATTCCATCCTGTCACATCAACATGTTGACTTGCTTGAAACAAGTTGTATCCGTTCACTTCTCCGTCTGCCGACTTAACGATTGCTACGTCTCCCGTCCGCTCGACAAATTGATGATGTCGTTCTCCTTCTTTTAACAATATCATGAGTACATCACCGATTCCTTCTCGGTTATAAAACACATTCATTTGCATACGTTCCTACGTCCCTTCTTTCAAACTCATCTCACTTATTTTATCAGATTATGTGTTCGATGGCGGGGTCTTTTTTCCGACAATGAAAATCGGTTCAAGTTCCCCCGCCTCATAGTGAAAGGCGAGTGCAGTGACGGGAATTCGACCATTTGTGAAGAAATCAAACATCAATTGCTGCATCGCATCATATCCTTGGTCATTTCGAATATCCGCAACAATCATCACATCTTGATGTGGGACACCGACGAGCATATCCCCTTCAATCCGTCGCTCCATCAGCCGAAGAAACTCGTCATTTAACACACGAGACGCTTCGTAGCCATCACGAGTTGATAAGAAATAGAATGGGTTTCCAGCCACTTCGTCTTGTTTCATCTCGGTCGGTAGTTTTTTCACATTCTCACGAGCGATTCGCTCGATGCGGTCGAGCGTCATTTCATCCGAAAGGTGGCGTTCTTCAATCAACCGATATCCGTTTCCACGGTCCAGCGCATAAAAAATCGCGGTCTCGGCCGTGTGCGGGGTGAATGCAAGTGTTTCTCCATTTTTCGTCGTCTTCGAGAAAGAGTTCGAACGAATGACCGGATAGATAGCATCTTCATTCCCTGTGAGGGAGATGTCATCATCCGCCTTCATCGCTGATTCGATATACTCGATGACTTCATCGACGGCAATCGTACCGCGTGTCTTTGCCTTTGCCACAATCGGCGCAAGGCGGATATTGACCCCAAAACGGTCAGATTTCCGCTCAACGCGTAGCACCTCATTCTCACGGTCGAAAGAAGTACGGTATTCTTCATTAAAATGCGATTCTAAATAACGTCTTAACTCATTCCGTTCCATAAAGCCTCACCCTAATCCGTTCAAGAAAGCTTCAACCTGTTCCGGCGTCTTGCGTTCACGACCGACATAGCGATCGACCTCTTTGCCATTTTCAAACGCAACAAAGCTTGGGATTCCAAAAATATCAAGTTCTTGCGCAAGTTCCATGAACTCGTCACGATCGACGTAATAGAACGTCCATGCTTCAAATTTCTTCTCGATTTCCGGCATGAATGGATCAAGGAATCGGCAATCTCCACACCATGTCGCCGAAAACATAAGGACACTTTTCGATTCTTTTGCTTCGATATATTCTGCCATTGTTGATAGTCGTTTCATGATTATCACTCCTGTTCGTTTTTCCTCACTTATAATAGCATAAGTCAAGTCACACATTCTGCTCTGCTGTTTGTTATAATCAAAGCCGAAACTAGTTGAAACAGGTGAAGCTGAATGAAATTAACACGCGAAACGTTAAACCCTGAAATGAAGCACCCTCTTGAACAGATGGTTGGTGTATTTGGAATGCTTGCCATTTTGCGATACGGCTATTTGTTTATTGACACTGATAAAACGAGACTAGAGATCTTGATTTGGCTCGTTGTCGGTTTCGCCGTCATTTATGTGATCGAAAAATATCTCAAGAAAGTGGCACGTCACTTACCCATCGTTCGAAAGCGTTTCTTGATTCCCATTTACGTGATTGTGCTCATGTTATTCTTAATCAGTTTCCGCGTCCCTCGTGAGACGGTTGAGTCCGTGAAAATGTGGTTTGGAATTGGATGAAGAAGAGCAACGTTCCTCGAAATGTTGCTCTTCTTTAGTAATCAATTTTTAAATCATTCGGTTGAATCCGACCGGTTCTTCGCAAGACTGCGTAGACCGCGTAACTCAATAAGGCTGGTCCAATTATGAGGAAACCAAGGACGACGAGAAAGGTATACCAGCTAAAGCCCATCGTTTCAAGCATGACAATCGGCCCGACGAGTCCACTTGTCCCCATTCCCGCCCCCGCAGCGACACTTTCCAGTTCAAACAACAGAATCGCAATGGGAGCCAATACAGCCCCGGCCATTGTTGGCGGAAGAAGAATCCAAGGGTTTTTCACAATGTTCCCGACTTGAAGCATCGAGGTGCCAATCCCTTGAGCAATCGCCCCACCGACCCCATTATCACGATAACTCGTGATGGCAAACCCAATCATCTGAGCTGCGCAACCGACAGTCGCTGCTCCAGCGGCAATTCCGTTCAAACCGAGCATCAATGCGATGGCAGCACTTGAAATCGGTGCCGTTAACGCAAGTCCCATCAATGTCGCGACGACCACTCCCATGAACAACGGCTGTTGCTCCGTTCCCCATTCAATCCAACCACCGAGTTGTGTCATGAATAAACCGACAAACTTGCCGATATACGTCGCAGTGAGGTATCCTACGGCAATCGTTGTGAACGGCGTCACTAAAATATCTAGTTTCGTCGATTTAGAGACAAGTTTTGAGGCTTCGACTGCAAGAATCGTCGCAACGTAACTTCCTGCCGGTCCGAACTCATATCCAAACGCCCCAACAACGAGCGCAGAAAACAAAATGAGCGGCGGCGCCTCTAACGCATAGGCGATGGCAATCCCGATTGCCGGTCCGGTCAAACTCATGGCCACATCCCCGATTTGAATCAACGTGGCACTCATCCCTGTGAATGTTGTTCCTTCGAGCTGACCTCCGATTGTTTTCATGATCAGACCGATGATTAACGTACTAAACAAACCAAGTGCCATATAACTTAGCGCCGTCACAAAATAAAGCGATGGGCTCAATGAGATTCCTTTTTTCTTGAACATAATAGGTCCTCCTTACACTTATACAAGTGTCTTGTCATGAGTAACGTACATGTATAAACACCTTTATCAGTATAAGACGTTTTCATGAAATAGCAAGAACATCCACAAAAAAACCGTTCACTCATTTTTCAAGTGAACGGAATGTTTGATTTAACGAGATGGACGTAGCGTTTCAAGTGTCGAACGATCAAGCCGCTTGACTAACGCTTTGAGCAACGCTTTCGCTGCATCGTAGTCATCCGTATGAAGAATCGAGGCATGTGTATGGATATAACGAGATGCGACGCCAATGACAGCTGTCGGCACCCCTTCTCCGCTCATGTGAACGCGCCCCGCATCGGTACCGCCTGGTGAGACAAAATATTGTGTCTTGATGTTTTCATCTGAAGCCGTATCGAGTAAGAAATCACGCATTTCAGGAGACAGGACCATGACGCGATCTAAAATTCGAATCAAGGCTCCCTCACCGAGCTGACCGAACTCCGTTTTACTTCCTGAAGCATCATTAGCCGGTGAAGCATCGAGCACGAGTGCCACATCTGGCTGAATCAATTCAGATGCCGTCTGCGCTCCACGTAATCCGACTTCTTCTTGTACGGTAGCACCCGAGAACAAGATGTTTGGGTGATCCGCTTTTGTCGTTTCCTCCAACAATTCGATTGCAAGACCGACGCCATAACGATTGTCCCAAGCTTTGGCCATAATCTTTTTCGGGTGATGAAGTGGGGTAAATGCGCTCGATGGAACAGCAGGGACTCCTGGACGTACACCCCATGACTCTGCTTCTTCTTTCGAATCTGCTCCGATATCGATAAACATCTGCTTGATGTCCATCGGTTTACTCATTGCATCTGGACCTAACAAATGAGGCGGTGTGGAAGCGACGACACCCGGGATTTTACCGTTCGACGTGATGATGTCGAAGCGTTGCGCCATGAGCACTTGGTTCCACCAGCCACCGAGTGGTTGTATGTATAGCATGCCGTTCTCGGTAATCCGTGTCACCATAAAAGCGACCTCATCCATATGTCCGGCTACCATGACTTTCGGTCCCGACTCGTCTCCGACACGTTTTCCAAAAATTGATCCGATGCCATCCATGACAATTTCATCTGAATGGGGTTCAATTCGTCCACGTACAAATTGACGAACTTCAGACTCGAACCCAGGAGCTCCCGGGAGTTCTGTTAGCGTCTTAAATAAATCTCTCGTCTTCTGATCCATCTTTCCTCATCCTTTCCTAACCGTTCTTGTCTCATTATATACAAAAGTTTTAACAGGATGCGAATGCTTTTCATTCCATTCGGGTACAGGTTTTGGTACGATGTACATAATAGCCATAGTTCAAGGGGAGGTAGTCATATGAAAAAAAGGTATTGGTTTATTGGAATCGGGGTTGCCGTCATTGCCGCACTTATGACGAAAAAAGCTTTAGATGAACGTAGCTTATCTGCAGAAAACGCCTTAGAGTACACGAAGCGTGCTTTCTCAGCAAAAGGCCATGTCCAAGGGGCATGGATTTCTGCATCACCGGAGATTTACACATACGACGGTCGTGAATACGACGTCTACAAAGGTGGTATCTCGGTTCTTGAGAACGATGAAGAGAAAACATATGAGTTTACAGTCGACTCTGAGACTGGCGCATTACTCGAATATGCATGACACGAAACCGACGAATCATTCGTCGGTTTTTTTGTTTAGTTCCCTCGAAAGAGTGGAAAATTGAAATTGGTAGTTTTCAATTAAAAAAAGGAGTGATCTCGCGTGAAGAAGCTAATCGGTGAAGCAAGTGAACTCGTATCGCAAATGGTTGAAGGGATGGTCCATGCCCATCCTGAAATGTATGGTCGCGTCGACGGTGTGAATGTCATCTGTCGGGCTGACGGAGCGAAATCTGGAAAAGTCGGTCTCGTATCTGGAGGCGGTAGTGGTCACGAGCCGGCCCACGCTGGATATGTCGGGGACGGTATGCTCGATGCGGCAGTATGTGGGGAAGTGTTCACATCTCCTACTCCGGACATGGTACTTGAAGGAATCAAAGCAGCTGACGGCGGAAACGGTGTTCTTTTGATTGTGAAAAACTATTCCGGCGACGTGATGAACTTTGAGCTCGCCGCAGAACTGGCCGAAGGCGATGGCATCAAAGTCGACCACGTCGTCGTCGCCGATGATGTCGCTATTTCGAACAAAGAAGATCGACGCGGGGTTGCCGGAACGGTCTTTGTTCACAAAATTGCCGGAGCCGCTGCCGCTAGTGGCAAATCACTCGAAGAAGTCAAATCCATCGCCGAAAAAGTAGCTTCACACGTTCGCTCCATGGGGATGGCCGTAGAACCTTGTTACATGCCGGTCAGTGGTAAACCAGGTTTCGACTTGAACGAGGAAGAGATGGAAATCGGCATCGGGATTCACGGGGAGAGAGGTGTCGAGCGGAAACCGACGAGTGGTGTCGACCAAATCGTCGACGATCTCCTCAGTCATCTAAAAAAAGAAGTCGAGCCAGGAGAAGTTGCTGTCATGGTGAACGGAATGGGTGGAACGCCGTTGTCTGAGTTATACGTGACCTATCACTTCGTTGCCGAAAAACTGGAAGCTGCTGGGTATACCCTTAAACGGAAGTATGTCGGCAACTACATGACTTCCCTCGAGATGCATGGGTTCTCCATCACACTACTCCCTCTCGATGATGAGCTGACGACATATCTCGACGCTCCTTCGGCAGCACTTGGATTCAAAATTTAATAAATGAGGTGTTTGGTTTATGTTGACGATTGATCGGATGAAGCAGGCGTTACGTAACGCACAAGTTGGCATCGAAGAGCAAAAGGATACGTTGACCGATTTAGACCGGGCCATCGGCGACGGTGACCATGGGATCAACATGTCTCGTGGTTTTGATGCGGTTTCTACTATTTTAGATGAGGATTATGACTCTCTCGGAGCACTTAGTAAAAAGGTAGGGATGACCCTCATGTCGAAAGTCGGTGGTGCGGCCGGACCTTTATACGGTTCAGCTTTCGTGAAGATGGCAACCAAGTTTGGGGATGCGACCGAAGCAGACTTTGGCTTACTCAAGGAGGCGCTCCAGGAAGGTTCGAATGCCATCAAAGCACGAGGGAAATCGGAGGTCGGCCAAAAAACGATGGTCGACGTTTGGGACCCGTTCCTCGAGCAAGTCCAACAAGGTGAAGATTATAAACAGAAGTTGGACGAGCTTGTCCGAAAAACAGAAGATATGGTGGCCACGAAAGGAAGAGCCTCTTACTTTGGAGAAAAATCTCGCGGAACCGTTGACCCAGGCGCCCTTTCTAGCTCAATCCTCTTGGCCGCGATTATGAAGGAGGTCGATTGACATCGTTGAATTGATCATCGTCTCGCACAGCGCAAAAATTGCGGAAGGAATCCAAGATTTGATGAAGGAAATGGCACCGTCCGTGCCCATTCATCTAGCCGGTGGACTTGAGGATGGCGCCATCGGAACGGATGTGAATCGCATCTTATCAGCACTCGACCAGGTCGAAGGAGAGGCACTTCTCCTCAGTGATATCGGGTCGGCGACGATGAATGCGGAACTCGCCATCGACATGTACGAAGGTGACAAACATGTCGAATTTTTCGACGGTCCTATTGTCGAGAGTGCCTTCATCGCCTCTGTTTCTTCAGGAAATGGGATGTCACTAAGTGACATCGTCGGACAGTTAAAGCAACAGTAAAAAGTACCCCGTTCAAGAGAACGGGGTACTTTCATGTCTTATCTTGGGTTGTCATTCTTTTCATATACGGCATTCATATATGAACTTGTTGAATAGAAACGTGGTACGACCAAGAATAAAATGAGTGCTGGAATCGCAATCAATAGAAGTAAGACCAATACCGGTAACCAATAGACAATCTGTTGACCGAGCATGTCGATGTTCGCGTCCGCAAACTCTGAGGCTCCTTCTACTTCTACGAGATCCGCTGATGTAAGAATCTTGTTGTCTGTCGCATCAAAGTAATGGTACTCGGTTTTACGCGTGATGAAGATCCCATCACGAATCGTATCGAATTTTACGACAGCCGCGATGACTTCGTTGCCGTTTGAATGGCGAAGCGTCTCTTCTTTGATGATTTCAGCTGTTCCTTCTTTATAGTCGTAATGCGTTGCTTTCAAATCCTCTTCGAGAGCGTCTAAGAACGCTTCGTTCGCTGAGGTATTCATTGGTGCGATTGTTAGAATGAAGATTACTGCAAGCAGGCTTGCCCATGCTTTTTTCAACATCCCCATGTTCCCCCTTCTCTTATTCCAGTTTAGCGTCATTCCTATTGTACCAAGAAGAAAGAAAAAAGTGTGAAGAAAATACTATTAAAATAAGAAAAAAGCGTGTCAATTTTTCGGACGGAAGACGGCTTCCATTCGGTAAATCGGCTGACCGAGCGCACTGAAGCGCTCTTCATACTCTGTTCGAATATTATCTTCTGGTTCGTTAGCGTGTAAATCCAGTGAAATTTCTGTGAAGAACATCCCGTATTGACTCATGCTCTGAAGCGAATATTCAAACAATCCACGGTTGTCCGTCTTGAAATGAATCTCTCCAGCTTTCGGAAGAATCGCCTCATATGTCGCTAAAAACGTCTTATATGTCAAGCGACGCTTCGCATGTCGTGTCTTTGGCCACGGATCGGAGAAGTTTAAGTAGACGCGATCGACTTCTCCCGCTTCAAAATAGTCGACGAGTCGTTTCGCATCGACCGTCAACACTCTCACGTTCGGCATCGGGGTTTCAACTAGTTTTTGTACGATGGAGACGGCCACGCTCTCAAACAACTCGATTGCAATAAAGTTCACATCCGGGTGTTGTTGCGCCATCCCTAAAATAAATTGTCCTTTTCCTGAGCCGACCTCGATAAAGAGCGGGTGGTCATTCCCGAATTCAGTGTTCCAGTTACCTTTCAACTGTTCAGGATGTTGAATAAACACATGTTCTTGAGCTTCCATATATTCTTTTGCCCAAGGCTTATGTCGTAAACGCATAAAAATCCTACCTTTCGTTCATCAAATGTTCAAGTTTAATGGGAATATGCACGTTACGGACGAGCAGTCCTCTTGCGATTATACACGAAATCATAGTTTAATGAACGTGAATCATCCTTCACAAGGAGGTTAAATACGATGAGTACTTTAGATCAATTCCTTATTTTTTATGCAGCTCCACTGACGTTTTTTGCTGGTGTTATCGCAACGTTCGTTTGGGCTTACTTTATGAATCCAGATGACATTTAACACA
Source organism: Caryophanales bacterium (assembly GCA_902362975.1). Lineage (GTDB taxonomy): Bacteria > Bacillota > Bacilli > Exiguobacteriales > Exiguobacteriaceae > Exiguobacterium. The sequence continues at coordinate 39,433 of CABIYO010000003.1, read as the reverse complement.
TTCAAAAAGGGGTGGCGAACAGCCATCCCTTTTAATTGATTCGTTCGTACGCCTCATCCATCAGCTCACGTAATACATGAAATCCTTCAGTTCGCGCAGAGTCATTCTCTTCCCCATAGATTGTCAAAATCGTCTGGGCGATTGCATACCAATGCATTCGATTATGGAGCTCACTCGAGACACGTACCCCGTAATGAGAGAACCAGCGCTCCCACTCCACTTCATCCAAATAGCTATATACAACCATCGCCAAATCGAACGCGCGGTCTGCAATGATCGCATCATCCCAATCCGTCAAGTAGAGTAGGCCGCCCTCATCCTCAATCCAATTATTATGGTTTAAATCAGAATGACAGACGACAAATTCTTGCTCGTCGACTTTTGGCAAATGGTGTTTTAGCCATTGAATGGCTTCTCCGATGATTGGGTCAGTTTCATCTTGTTCATATGCCTCACACTGACGGAGCAACAAGTGCGGCGTCACCGGTGTGTGGTTCAGCTGTTGCAACATAAATAATAGTTCTTTCGAGTTATGAATCTTTCCGAGTTGCGCCGCGACATCAGGTCGTTTCATATCTTCTGGTGAAAGTTCGCGGCCTTCGATAAATTGTTGGGCGCTTAACACGTCCCCATTAAACATTCGCTTTGTCCAAAGAAGCTTTGGTACGATTCCTTCCGCTGACAAGATCGCCAAAAACGGAGAAGAATTTCGTTTGACAAAAATCTTCTGTTGGCGCGTCGTCGCTACATACGCTTCGCCCGTAATGCCTCCGGCTGAAGCGACTGTCCACTCTTTCCCGAGCGCACCGACTATATCTGAATACATATTCATCACGCTCAAATCTAACTTGAATTAAAGAGATACAATCAACATCTTAACACGCAAGAATCGTCATTGACAACGACTCGACTTGAATGTGTGCTGGGTTTCGTGCGAGCGGAACGAGACTCGCCGCTTCTCCTTGAACGTATACGTTCCATTTCGCATCGCTCTCGAATGAAAGCGAGTCGAACGTACCGTTCACATAGACGCGTACCCGTTGCCACGCATCATAAGAATGACTGGCCGTCAATTCATAGATAATGACACCAGGAGGTGATGGGAGAAAGGTGAAATGGTCAATGACTTCTTGTCTGGAATCATACCGGAAACATGTATGGAGTCGCCGTAACTTCAATAGCGTCTTCACATACTCGATGTCTTTGATCCGTGTGTCACGAAGATCCCAATCAAAATGATTGATGTGATCGGGTGAATTATAGCTATTTTCGACACCCTGTTTCGTCCGTCCAAACTCTTGACCGGCATGGATGAACGGGATGCCTTGGGATGTGATGACGACCGCATTAGCAAGACGTTGCATGGCAAGACGAGTCGTTTCATCGACTCCTTCACAAGACAACATTAACTTGTCATAGATCGTATAGTTATCATGGGCTTCGGCATAATTGATGGAATAAGTCGGACTCGGGAAACGACCGACTGTCACGTTCGGAATATGGACGGTTCCAGTGAGACATTCTCGAAGTTCCCACTCTCGCCACTCATTCCCGGAGATGAATCCACGCTCCCTGTCATTAAACGTCGACCCCTTCAACGCGTCTCGAATCATATCGTTGAAGTGTCCGATACGAGGCATGCGTGCAGCATTTTGTGACGTCGCCTTCAACGATTGTCCAAGCGGTGTCGCCAAGTCCCACCCTTCTCCATAGACGAGAATTGAGGGATCCACCTTATCGAGCGCGGTCCGTACTTGATTCATCGTTTCGACATCATGAATCCCCATCAAATCGAAGCGGAACCCATCCACTTGGTAGGTTGTTGCGAAATACGTCACGAAGTCGACAATCATACGTCGCATCATATAATGTTCTGAGGCCGTGTCATTCCCGACACCGGTTCCGTTCGCTATCGTCCCGTCGTACTCGTATCGAAAATAATAGTATGGTACGAGCGCTTCGAGTGAGGATTGTTCTCGAATATAAATATGATTCATCACGACGTCTGTCACGACTCGAAGACCAGCTTGATGCAAGTCAGAGACGAGTGTCGCATATTCGAACACACGACTCATCGGCACATCAGGTCTTGAGGCATAACTTCCTTCAAGTGCGAACCAATGAATCGGGTCGTATCCCCAGTTGTACGGCATACGCGTCGCCTCATCGACACTGCCAAAATCATGAACAGGAAGCAACTGGACATGGGTCACGCCAAGTTCTTTTAAATAGTCGAGTCCGGCACTATTGCCTTCTTTCGTCCGAACTCCTTTTTCAGAAATCCCACCGTATAGTCCTTTCAATTGGCTCATCGATGAGGGGTGGCTTGTGAAGTCTCGGATGTGCAGTTCATAGATTACGGCATCCGTTGCCTTCCATAAAGGAGGGCGTGCGGCTCGTTCGACCTGTTTCTTGACAAATCTCGCCACATCTTGCAATACGCCATACTCACCGTTCAAACTAACGGCTCGCGCATAAGGATCGACGACTTGCCTCGTATCGACCGGCGTTTTCACTTCTATGCGATAAAACATGCCTTGGAACGCTTGTGGTATTTCACCACTCCATTCCCCACGTGCGCCGCGGTTCATGTGAAATCGCTCAATTTCTCGGTGATTCGTATCATCATGTACCGTAATCCACATGGATAAAGCAACCGGAGACCATACCGTCACTTCCATTCCGTGCGGCCTAAACGATACGCCGAGTGGGCCATCATATGAGAAACGACGTTCAAATTCCTCTGATCGGACGATTTCTCGTGGTAGGACAACCGTCGTCTTATGACCCGGATGGCAGACGGTGTACAATTTTTCTAAAGAGATTGGTTCGTTTAAACGAATGATTTGTTCAATCTTCCCGGATTCCGTCACAAACTGTTGCTCAACGAGATAGTCGACCGGGCGTCCATTCTGTTCGATTTGTACTGGAACGGATTCATATTCGCGCACAATCTCAAGTTGTATGGTCTCAAATGATACGAAAGACGCGCTCTCGATGGTCACATGTGAGGCGGTCTTTTGATCTGGTGTGTGATGCATATGCGTCCCTTCCTCTCTATCACTGATCCATGAATTGACGAAACGGCAACTTGGCAGTCACTTCTAATATGGTAGCAACATCACGAATCTGCTGTGCTTTTACTATCGGTGCACGACCGTTCACTTGTTTCATCCATTCCGTATATTCATTACGACCGATATATTGGGTCGATCGAACACTTGGAACGTTATCAAAATATCCATTTGTCGCAATGACGACTTTTTGTAGCACGCCCGCATAATGCGGTAGAACTTGACGAATCAGTTCCTCTGTCCGTGTCAATGCAATCAGCGGATTTACTACACGGGTATTTTCCCCTTTCAGCGGTTGATGAACCCACGTCTTCTCTTTCGATATGTGATAGATGCTTCGATCGCCTTCAAGCCATTCTACGATATAAAGGTGCGTCGGTCCGACGATGACATGACTCAATTCAACCATCGCACCATTCCATTCGATGACCGGTCGATACAAGAAAAAGTGTCGTTCGTTCCAATCAGTGCGCATCACACGATAAGCGAAGTCACGAATAAACGCCAGATGTGGTAAATCTGTCTCAAGCACCCCTTCACAAGCGAATTGAAGCTTTTGGATATGCCGGCGCTCTCGTAACAACTTTTGATATTGTGATTCAGAGAGTGGCTTCGGCTCCAATTCGATTCGTTCCGTCTTCGCCCAAAACTTCCACCACGGTCGGTCAATTTCGAGCACTTCGACCGGGTTTAAGCGATTGTTTTCATGAAGACGCTGTAGACGTGCCGTATCGGATTCCACATATTCCAAATAACGATTATATTGATCTAATACATCACGTTCATATTTTGAGATTACGTCAAAAATTTTAACCGGGATTGCCATATATCCTCCTCTGGCCGTCTTAGCGGAAATACGTCTACTGCTCGATAGGCAGGTGTATGAGTCGGCTGTACTTCATATAAAATTAATTCTTCTACTGATTCTGTCACGTGAAATTCAGGAGGGACGTACGGGACACGCTCCCCTTCGCCCCATTTTTTAGCGAGCGTCACGTGAGGGACAAACGACTTCCGGTCCAATCTTGAAATCACATCAACTAGTTCATGGCGGAGGGTATGCGCCAACCGTTGAAGGGGCTCTGATTCATCCGGAACGACGGTCAAAACGCGGGGCCGATCTGGTCGCCCAAAATGGTCGATGGCTCGAAACTCCAACGTGAATGGTAATGTTTTCTCACAAATTCTACGCGTGATTTCTTTTACTTCATCTAATTCATCCCCATCCACGCTTCCTAAAAATTGCACTGTCATATGGAACTCTTCCGGTCGATAGATTCGGCGATAGGAGTAATAAGGTAAGATGGTTTGCTGTACGTCAACCAATTCAGTCGCTTCAATGGGAATCGCAATAAAGTAATGCGTACTCATCTCATTCATCCTTTCAAGGTGCGACGTGACATTCCGATCCAAATCAACGCTCCTAGAGCCGTGACGATGGTATACATCCAAAACACGCCTAAAATATCGTCAAGTTCAATGATTTTACCACTCAGCATATTAAATCCAGCTGTCGCGAGCCCGGACGTCAATGCCATATATACCCCGATGGCCGTCGAGGAAACTTGCCGATCGACGAGCGTCCGAACGAATTGAAGTGCGACGGGAATTAAGAGTCCGACGACGAGACCTTGTGCAATTGCGAGGAGCCACACGACCCAAATCGGTGGTTCTAATGCAAGTACCCCGTTCCGAGCTGCCGAGATGATAGCGGCCCCGACAAGAACGCTGACGTTTCCATAGCGTTCAACCAATCGGGACGCTACTTTCATAAACGGGATTTCAAATAACACTGCCACGAGGAATAATGTTCCGACAAGTGTCGTCGAGCCACCGCTGTTCGTCACGTAAAGGCCGAAATAATAATTATTTGCGTAAATCGGTCCGAAGACGAGCATCCCCCCACATAAGAAGAACACAAAGTGTTTGTTCCAAACAGCTGTCCACGAGAGAGATGCCAACGTCACATCGCGAGTCGAACTTTTCTCTGGAATCATTCGAACAAAAACGCTGCCAAGGATGAGTAAAACAGCACTCAACGCGAATGTACTAGCTAGTCCCCACGTGCTATCCGAGATTCGTCCCATCACAAAGACGGCAATGGCGAATCCTACTGATCCATAGAGTCGAATCGCACCGTAATCGACTTTCGACCGCGTCGTATAGTCGAGTGTCATCATGTCCACAAGCGGGATGTGAGCACATTGGAAAACGGACCAAATCACCATGAGTACGACAATCCAAACGTATGAGGTCGCCACTAAAAACGTGAGAGAAATCAGCGCCGCGCTCAGCATCGCCAAAATCAACCAGGCACGGACTCTCCCCGTCCGGTCGGTCAACATCCCCCAAAGTGGTTGCACACCGATGGATAGAATCGGTAAGATGGCTACGACAATCCCGACTTGGCTCGGAGTCAGTCCAAACTTAGTTTGTGAAAAGTATAAGGTCATATAAGGGATCAACGCCCCTTGCGCGAAGAATATCGCGACGTATACAGACTGAAACAATCTCTTTTGCGAATCCAATGATAACTCTTCCTTCCTAAAGGACAGAGAGCCGACTATACCAGCCAGCTCTCCTTGTTTCTTATTTAGCGAGCTCGTAAATGGCCTCAGCATAGATCGCCGCGGCACGTAATAAATCTTCTATCTCCATATATTCATCGACCTGATGCGCCACATCTTTAGCACCTGGGAACAATGCGCCAAATGCGACACCTGCTTCGAGCGAACGGGCATACGTTCCGCCTCCGATGGCCATCAAGTTTGCATGTTCCCCCGTTTGACGCTCGTATACGCCTGCTAGCGTCTTCACGAGTGGGTGATCTTCTGCCACATGATGAGGTGGCATATGTTGTCGAGTCTTCAACTCGAACCCAAATGACAACGCGATTTCACGTAGTTTTTGTAACCGTTCTTCGAATTTGGCCGTATACGGGTAACGAATGTTGACTGTCGCTGTTCGTTCTTCCTCATTGTATCGGAATACGCCGCCATTGATCGTCAAGTCGCCCGTTTCATCACTCGCTTCAATCCCAAGCGAAATCCCACGAGAATCGGCGAATACGTGACGAACGAATTCGATATAGCGCTCCCCTTGAATATCAAGTGGAAGATGTAACAAAAATCCCGCGAGGACGTAGGCCGCATTGACCCCATTATCCGGTTCCATCGCGTGTGCCGCCTTACCTTTCATCGTGAACGTATATGTGCCACGATCGTATTCACACGTTCCGTCCGCTTCATATTTTTCAAGATAGGCCTCGAACTTTTCCTGGAGTACCTCATCCGTCTTCAATTCGGCTTTCGCGAAGTCGGGCACCATATTCGGACGCTCCCCACTCGTAAATGACACGAGATGATTAGCAGAGCCTGGTACACGTTGAATCGGTAATTGAGTCAACACACCGTCATACAACCCTTTTTCAGCATTGATGATCGGGAAATCCGCATCTGGCGCAAATCCGTATGTCGGCATTTGTTCTTGTTTGAAATACTCACGGACACAGCGCCATTCGCTCTCTTCATCGCAACCTGCAATCAAACGGACCCGCTTTGAAAGTGGTAGTCCGAGCTCTTTGACAATTCGTAGCCCGTAGTATGCAGCCATAGACGGCCCTTTATCATCGTTACTTCCGCGTGCCACAATTTTCCCATCAGTCGTGATGGTCGGGTTGAACGCGCCATACGTCCATCCATCGCCTGCTGGGACGACGTCAAGGTGACATAGGATGCCGACGATTTCCTCCCCGTCTCCATATTCCAAATGTCCCGCGTAGCCACCGACGTCTTTTGTTTTAAAACCATCTCGCTTACCGATTTCAAACATGTAGTCAAGCGCCTGACGAACCTCAGGACCAAACGGCATATTCGGTGCTGCTTTCGATTCATCGAGCACGCTAGGGATTTGAAGTAATCCTTTCAAATCTTCTAAAAATGCCTCTTTACGATTGTCGACTTCCTGTCTCCAATTCATGTTCATCTCCCCTTTTACGAATGTTCTCTCCCTTACTAGTATATCCAAATGTATGAGAGACGAACATTCATTTAGAAAAGTTTTTTTCGTTCGTGTTTACGCTTCTTTTCGATGTAAAAAAATAATCTTCATTCGATATTTACATTCATAATCAAATATTTACAAACAGATTGTTCGTGCTTTCCACTTGCATTTTTGCTCAAGAGCGGTATACTAAAGGTGTAATTTTAGAAAATAACAATTTTATATTTCATTTTGTCGTCTGTAGGTATGGTTTATCATTATTCTACACATTGGGAGGTTATCCAATGAAAGGCTCAACAGATCGGATGTTAACGCGCATCAAGTCCATTTATTTGTTCATCAATGAAAGGGAATCCGTTACCACTTCAGAACTAGTAGAAGAGTTCGGCATCACGTCACGCACCGTGCAACGTGATTTGAACGTACTTGAGTACAATAACCTTGTGGAGAGCCCTAGCCGTGGCACGTGGACTTCATCAAAACGTTCACTCAAGACGGCAAATTGAATTGTATATGTATATTCAAGAGACCTGCCGTTCAGGTCTCTTTTTTCATCTCATAAAAGAGAATCCGTCCCGTCAGACAGATTCTCTCATCTTACTCATGACTGAAGAAACCGTTGAACCTCTTCCTCCGTCAACTCACGATATGCGCCGAGTTCAAGCGATTCATCGAGCTCCAATGCACCGATTTGAACACGCTCCAATCGCTCGACATGTTTGCCGACCGCCGCGACCATTCGTTTCACTTGGTGATATTTCCCCTCGGACAACGTGAGACGAATGACCGACCGACGTCCGCTCCGGCTCAGTATCTCAAGACGGGCCGGCTTTGTCGTATACCCATCCTCTAACTCGACCCCATTCGCGAACGTCTTGATATCCTCCACTGTCATCTCTCCATCGACTTCGGCGATGTATACTTTGTCGACGTGCTTGCGAGGTGACATGAGCGCATGATTGAATGCGCCATCGTTTGTGATGAGGAGCAGTCCCGTCGTATCTTTATCGAGACGACCGACCGGGAAGAGGTCATAATGCGCATACTCGGAATCAATCAAGTCGATGACCGTCGTCTCGACTTGATCTTCCGTCGCGCTGACCACACCTTCCGGCTTATTCATCATGAAATAAATGTACGGACGATACTCAACCACTTCCCCGAACACCGTGACTTTTTCTGATGATGGGTCGACGTGCCGTTTCGCATCTTTTACAGGTGCCTCATCGACTCGCACCGCCCCTTGTTTCAGTAGGATTTTCACGTCTTTTCGTGAACCATATCCCATGTTCGCTAACAACTTATCAATCCGCATTACATTTTCCTCCGATATTCAAAGCGTTTCCCTAGTAATTTCCCTGCGAGATGGCTCCGCCAGCCGAGGTATCCATATACGAGAACGCCGATTGTCACTCCCACGATCGTCGCAAAAATGTCGTTCCCCCAACTCGCCTCATCATTCATTGTAACGAGAAGAGAGAGGAAGACGGCAGCGAACATCGCCCCACCCATCAAGAACATCAAGATGGTGCGACGAAGCAGTTGCTGATACGCGAAGTGGAGCGTTCGTTGAATCATCCATACCATGAGAATAATGGCCACGATGTATCCTGCGATGGTCGCGTACCCGGCTCCGATTCCGCCGAGCCAATAGACGAGCGGTACGTTCAGTGCAAGTTTCGTCAACAATCCCATCGATGTGGCAAAGATGGTGAAGTACTGACGGTTAATCCCTTGGAGGATCGCAGCCGCAACCGAATAATACGCCAAGAAGAAGGCGCTTGGTGCGTAGTGGAACAAGTATACCCATCCTTCACGGTCACCCGGGAACAAAGTGCCAAACAATGGCTCCGCAAGTGCCACGAGACCAATGACCGCAGGAATCGTTACGAAGAACGAGACTTGGAAAATATGGTTTACTTGATTTCGAACTTTTTGCATATCCCCCGTCGTGAACGAACGCGTCACAAGCGGGATCGTCGCCATCGATACACTCGCCGCGACAGAGACTGGAATCAACACAATTTTATGGGCGTTCCCGGTCAAAAAGCCATACGCCGACGTTGCTTCAGAAACGGTCGCACCCGAGCTGAGCAACGTATTGACCATCGTCAATTGGTCAATCAATTGATAGAGAGGGGTCGATACCCCGACCATCACGATTGGAATCGAATAGCTAAGCAATTCGAGCAACAACGATTTCATCGAGCGGACCGGTGTGCCCGCCGGATTTTCTGTCTGCCGATGAATGTCCTTCCGACGCTTCCAATACATGATGAGCACGGCGAAGCTACCGATTGCCCCGATGAACGCACTGAACGTCGCGATTGTGACCGCGATGACTTTCAATCCGTTCAATTCAGTCGTTTCAACGGATTGCGTCCCTCCGAGAGCATTGGCAATCGGTTGAATGAAATTGGAATCCGCAAAGACGAACAAGACGAGCATCGTTCCACTCAGGAGGAACAGGATACGTACAATCTGTTCAACCACTTGTGAGATCGCCGTCGGAGCCATGTCTTGATGCCCCTGGAAATAACCGCGTACCATACTCATCGCCGGGATGAGCAGTAAGGCAAAACTGACGCTTCGTGTCACGAGAGTAAGCGAGTCAATGTATTGCTGATTGTTCTCCGAGTTTCGGACCATCAGTTCGGATAGCCATGGTGCCGCAAAAAAGAGTAATAAAAAAGCGACGACACCGGTCGCAAGCATCAGCTTCATCCCTTGTCGGAACAGTCGTTGACTTGTCCCGTATTCTCCTAGTGCATTATATTTTGCGATAAATTTCGAAACGGCGACGGGGATCCCTGCCGTCGAAATGGAGATCATGATCGCATAATACGTATATGCCGCTTGATACAACGTCACTCCGGCAATCCCGACCATCGCTTGGAACGGGAACGTGTAAAGTAGTCCTAACATTCGAGAAATCAAGTTTCCCGCTGATAAAAGAAGTGTCCCTTTGACGAAGGAGGCTCTTCCAGAATCTTGTTTGGCGCTTGATGACATGAGGTACCTCCATCTATAAATCAACGATTTCAATGAATTCGGTTTTACAAAACAACCGCTTCTCATTATACTCTTACTGTTACGGATAATAAAGTTACGATAATTTTACTAATCATAATAGATGAAGAAATGAGGAGATAGCCTATGAAAGATGTCATCGTCATCGGTGGAGGGCCGAGCGGACTCATGGCAACGTATGCAGCGGCAAAAAGTGGCGCTTCGACCTTGCTGATTGATAAAGGTTCAAAACTTGGTCGGAAATTGGCCATTTCAGGTGGTGGACGTTGTAACGTCACGAACCGAAAACCAATCGATGAATTGATTCAGTTCATCCCAGGCAATGGTCGTTTCTTATACAGCGCCCTTGCTCAGTTCGACAACCAATCGATCATCGACCTGTTCACAGGATTCGGCATCCCGCTGAAAGAAGAGGACAACGGGCGCATGTTCCCTGTGACCGATAAGGCACAAGACGTGGTCAACACATTGCTTCGTGCGATTGAAGATCTCGGTGTCGAGATTCGAAAAAAAGCAGAAGTCAAAACGCTACATTTTAATGAAGAAAACGAGTTTCACGCGGTCGAGCTGATGGACGGAGAAATGATTGAAGCGAAAGCTTGCGTCGTCGCGGTCGGCGGTCAGTCTGTCCCACACACCGGTTCGACCGGGGACGGCTATCCATGGGCAGAGAAGGCAGGACATACCATCACGGAACTCTTCCCGACAGAGGTGCCAATCAAATTGAATGACGCGTTCATCGGAACGAAACGACTTCAAGGATTATCGTTACGGGACGTTGCGTTGACGGTACACGGCAAAAAAGGAAAAGCGATCAAGACGCACCAAGGCGACATGATTTTTACCCATTTCGGGATCTCGGGTCCAATCGCGCTCCGTTGCAGTCAATATACGATCAAAGAACGGAAACGCAGCAAAGAACAGGTCGTCCTCTTGTCACTCGACTTCTTCCCGGACACGTCACGAGATGCGCTCGTCCAGGAACTGTGGAACCAAGTACAGAGCCAACCGAAGCGTGCCGTTAAAAACGTATGGAAAGGCTATATCCCCGAGCGACTTCTTGACTTGTTGCTCGAAGAACTCGCATTTGGAGAAGAAGACGCGAGTCAGTTGAAGAAGCAATCCGTCATCGATTTCGCAACACGTTTGAAAATGTTCGAGATGCACGCCGTCGGGACACTCGACTTTGACAAAGCGTTCGTCACAGGTGGCGGCGTTTCGGTTAAAGAAGTTGCGCCACAGACGATGATGTCAAAGAAAGCACCAGGTCTTTTCTTTGCCGGTGAAGTGCTCGACATTCATGGATACACAGGTGGCTACAACATCACGGCCGCCTTCACAACGGGACATTGTGCCGGATCGCACGCAGCTGAACTGGCGACAGAGCGGTAAAGGGTTCGGTCTAACGTATCGGCTGCGTACTATTATGATCACTAACAATCAAAAGGCTTGATCCTGTCTCATTCAGGACCAAGCCTTTTTCACATTCTTTTCGACTTAATTTTACAATTCCATCACATCTCGATATTTGTACTCTTCTAGAATTTCATGACCTTCTTTGAATGTCCATTCGGGAATCGACAGCTCTGGATGCGCCGTCAAATAGTCATGGAGCACATCCTTCCCTAGAATATAATTACTCCAACGCGGAATGTCTTTTTGACTATTACCTACTACAAAATCAGTAAAGGATGTTTCATAATCATTCACTCGACTTGCAATGTGTTCCATGGTCGCATCATCTAATTGCACATGCCATGGGGGAGAAACTCCTTTGACAATCCGATCAGCAAATGCGTCCGCTTTCCCTTCGATAATCACTGACTCGAGAATCGAACTAAGATTGTATTTGTTTTGATCACGAAGAATCAGATGATGATACTCGTGAGCCGTCGAATAGGCTAGCACATCTTTGTCAAAATCTGTATCGAGAAACAAGATGAATGCGTCTTTGTATGCTGCTGCGCCTACTCCTTTCAACGGTTCACTATCGTAAAAGAATTCAGGATTATACGGTGCAATAAACACTGTGCTCTTCTTTTTGGGTAAGATTTGATTTGAATCTGCATATGTCGATGCAATAATCTCTTTAATCTCCTCATGCTGCTCGATTAATTTGTCTAACTGCTTCAGCAATTGTTGCTTATGAGGAGTCGGCTTTAGATTAAAATCAGTTTTTAATCTGGATGTATCGATTTTTTCTTCCTCTCCGACTTCCCCTATGTAATCCAATACATATTTTTTGAAGTTTTGTTTATTTTCCTCCGCATCAGTTGGTACAAGGGATGCGTTCAAATATTGTTGGTATTGGGTATAAGAGTGGCACGATTGTCAATTCATTTCCCATCTAAAATCAGCATGTCGCCACGATCATCACAACAAAAAACGGCTTGAACCCATTCTAGTGAGGGCTCAAGCCGTTTGTGATTATTCTTTCCCTGCAATTTGACGACGCACTTCTTTTTCGAGCTCCGGCTCCGGTGGCATCCATCCTTCAGGCTTCATAACTTTATTATCTGACTCGCGTAAGATCGGCTTCCCATCCGGGCCAAGCTTCGCCATATTGGCACGCTGAACAATTTCAAACAACGGAACGGGATCGAGTCCGAGTTCAACGAAACTGCCCATCACAAAATATAACGCGTCCGTTAACGCATCCCCTTGTCCGACGAGACGTTCCACATCATCCGATGGGGGTGCGTCTTGCAACGATTTTTGGACGGCTTTTTGGAATCCTACTTGGAATTGCTCGATGGCTTGTAAAAACTCTTCTTCCGATTGCGAGGATTGATGCAAAAACTCGACGACCGCTTCCTCTGCTGTCCACACCGAACGCTTCGTCGCGCGATCAAGCGTCAACGGTTGCGGCGATTTTGCTCCTGGATGTCCAAAAGTTTCATGAAACTGTTTCACTTCTTCAAAAAAATAACGCTTGCTCATTTGTCATTCCCCCATGATCAGTCCACGGACACGAACGCATCCAAATCGAATACTTCCGGGTGGACGATTGCAAAGATTTCATTGTCTTGTAAAAACATACCGGTCGAGTCATATACGCGAGGCGTCACCATCTGACCGTTGATGGTCTCTTCTTCTGGGTTGACTGTGTAGAGGACGAGCTCTTCAGAGTCGAGCACGTAGATGCGTCCTTGTCTCTCGACAAGGCCGACTCCTTCGAATCGCTCAAACTTTTGTTGAATGGAAGCACTCATCCCGTCAGCAGACAACGCTTGGCGTGAATCAAGCATCCATTCGGTTACGGGTTCTTGATTCTCTTCTTCCGCTTGTTGTACGTCCGACTCACTGTCAGGCACGTCTTTAGATGCAGCCGATTCGCTCGAGACGTTCTCTGTCGTTGTGTCGTCCGATGATTCTTCTGTATTTGGAGTAGTCGTGTCAGCATCAGTTGACGCTTCTGATGATTTGTCATCAGCCGGAGTCTCCGGTTCAATCTCCCGTTCTTCGATATAAAGGAGCTCAAGGTCCGGGGTATCCGCCAATCGGTTCATCATGAACAGACGTTTTGTTTCCCGGTCATATCCAAGACCAAAGATCCGGTCTTGCGACACGAGTCCTTTGATTTGTTTACGTGGTCGCTCGACCCAGCGTCCTTCTTCTCGCTCGATTGTCATGAGCGTACCGTTCGCTGTCACCGCATACACAAGATCTTCTTCGACCATGCGCATCCCGATAAAGTCATCGAGGCGCTGTTTCCCTGTATTCTCAAGTTGAAGCACCGAGTTGACGCGCGTCCCGTTCCCACTCACCTCAAAAAATTTAGCTTGTTCGGTTAAAACCAAATATGCCCCGATCGTGTCACTGTAATACACTTCATCGATTTGACTGATTTGTTCGAGGGCATCGGTCGTATCGATATCTTCATCATCCTGCGCCGCTTCCACGGGTGGAAGGGATGCCGTTTGATGACTCGTTTGAATATCAATTTTTTCAAATGTCGAGGCGACCTGTCGTTGAATCTCTTCATCTGAAAAGACAAAAACATAACAAAGGATCACACCGACCACGACGGCACATAGTGTCGTGTATAGCACATAAGAACGTTTCATGGACATGTCGTTCCCTTCTACTTCAGTATCGCCCTTTAGTGTATCAAAACCGTCCATAAAAGAAAATGACCTCACCAAAAAGAAAAGAATGTGCGACAATGTCACACATTCTTTTTGTTACCCCACTACAATATTGACGAGTTTTCCAGGAACGACAATGACTTTACGAACCGTCTTGCCTTCTGTGAACTCTTGGACACGCTCGTTCCCAAGTGCTTCCGCCTCAAGTTCTTCTTTTGATGCGTCACGCGAGACGTGCATTTTCGCACGAAGTTTCCCGTTCACCTGGATGACGACTTCAATCGTGTCGCTCACAAGTTTTGACTCATCGTATGTCGGCCAAGCCGCATACGTCAACTCTTCCGTCATGCCCATCTTCTCCCACAACTCTTCAGACAAGTGTGGCGCGACTGGTGAAAGCATCTTGATGAAGTCGACCATTTGCGATTTCGGCAACGTCTCTTGTTTGTTCGCTTCATTGACGAAGACCATCAACTGCGAGATCGCCGTGTTGAAACGAAGGGCTTCATAGTCCTCCGTGACTTTTTTCACCGTCTGATGATACGTGCGTTCAAAGTCGGCAGTCGGTGCTACGTCCGCGAAATTCGTCTGATCGAACAAACGCCAGACGCGGTCGAGGAAGCGACGTGCCCCGTCAAGACCATTCGTCGACCATGCGATTGCTGCATCAAGTGGCCCCATGAACATTTCGTAAAGACGAAGTGTATCGGCTCCGTGCGACTTCACGATATCATCCGGGTTGACGACGTTCCCACGAGATTTCGACATCTTCTCATTGTTCTCCCCGAGGATCATCCCTTGGTTGTAAAGTTTTTGGAACGGTTCTTTCGTCGGGACGACACCGATATCGTAAAGAACTTTATGCCAGAAACGTGCATAGAGCAAGTGAAGAACGGCATGTTCCGTACCTCCGATATACAAGTCGACTGGAAGCCAACGCTTGAGTTTCTCAGGATCCGCGATCATCTCTTCGTTATGTGGATCGATGTAACGGATGTAGTACCAGCAGCTACCTGCCCATTGTGGCATCGTGTTCGTCTCGCGACGACCTTTTTTCCCTGTAACAGGATCTGTATACGTCAACCACTCTTCTGCGTTCGCAAGTGGCGACTCACCTGTACCAGATGGTTTGATTTCATCGATGATCGGAAGTTCGAGTGGAAGCTCTTCGAGCGGTAACGTCTTCATCGTTCCGTCTTCCATGTGGACGACCGGAATCGGCTCGCCCCAGTACCGTTGACGGCTGAACAACCAGTCACGAAGACGGTATGTCGTCTTCGCACGCCCTGTGCCACTAGCTTCGAGCTCTTCAATGATCGTCTTGATGGCATCGGCTTTATTAAGTCCGTTCAAGCTACCAGAGTTGACGTGCTCACCGTCTTCGACGTAAGCCGCCTCTTCCACGTTTCCACCTTTGACGACTTCACGGATTGGGAGGTCGAACGTTTTCGCAAACTCATAATCGCGCTCATCGTGTCCAGGAACAGCCATGACTGCACCTGTCCCATATGTCGAGAGAACGTAGTCCGCTGTCCAAATCGGAAGTTTCTCGCCGTTCACCGGGTTGATCGCATATGCGCCTGTGAAGACACCCGTCTTCTCTTTGGCGAGATCTGTACGCTCAAGGTCCGTCTTCTTCGAGACTTCTTCAATATATGCTTCGACTGCCGGCAATTGTTCAGGCGTCGTGATTACTTTCGTGAACGGATGCTCTGGTGCAAGTGTTACGTATGTTGCCCCGTGAAGCGTATCTGGGCGTGTTGTGAATACCGTGACGATCTTATCGTGACCATCGACTTTAAAGTCGACCTCAGCACCGACTGATTTGCCGATCCAGTTGCGTTGCATCTCTTTCACGCTCTCAGGCCAATCGAGACCTTCCAAGTCTTCAAGCAAACGCTCTGCGTATTCCGTGATACGAAGCACCCACTGCTTCATTGGGACACGGTAGACCGGGTGGTTCCCACGCTCTGACAACCCATCAATGACTTCCTCGTTCGCAAGGACCGTACCGAGAGCCGGGCACCAGTTGACCGCGACTTCATCGACGTATGCAAGACCACGTTCAAAGAGTTGCGTGAAGATCCACTGCGTCCATTTATAGTATTTCGGGTCCGTCGTGCTAATTTCACGGTCCCAATCGTATGAGAATCCGAGTTCTTTCAACTGACGGCGGAACGTCTCGATGTTACGCGCTGTGAATTCACGCGGGTCGTTCCCTGTGTCGAGTGCATATTGCTCGGCAGGAAGACCGAACGCATCCCAGCCAATCGGATGAAGGACGTTATATCCTTGCATCCGTTTCATACGAGCGATGATATCCGTCGCCGTGTAACCTTCTGGGTGACCTACGTGAAGACCAGCACCGGATGGGTACGGGAACATATCAAGGACGTAGAAACAATCCTTCTCCGGGTCTTCTGTCGTTTTAAATGATTCTCTCTCTTCCCAACGCTTTTGCCATTTCGGCTCGATTTCTTGATGTTTAAAATAGCTCAACATTCTTCCTCCTCTGCATAATAAAAAGCCTTCCGTCCCCGAAAATGGGACGAAAGGCTTGAAAGCTTTCCGCGGTACCACCCATGTTGCATTGCTGCCACTTGAGACGCCGGTAACGAGACGTAACCCCGGTCTTCCCTACTCGTTTCAGGAAAACAGCTCCAAGGTGAGTTCACAACATCCGCTTATCGATTCACACCATCCATCGACTCTCTTTGAAACGGAACGTTCGCTACTAATCCTCTTCAACGCTTGTTATTCATCGTAGTCTATTTTAGCCCATTCTGAAATTCAACGTCAACTTGATTTTTCTGTGACACGAATGTCTTTCATGATGACAAATAGCGTTAAGGCCAACGTAGCAAGTAGTAGAAGCATGCCGAAAACTGCTGTAATGCCGAACATATCATAGACAAAACCAGACAACGTCGGTCCAATCATCCGACCGACGGATGCTGCGATATTGACGAGCCCTTGGTATTGTCCAGCTTTCCCAGGAGGGGCGAGTTTCGCCGCAATCGTCGGAACCGCCGGCCAGACAAACATCTCCCCGATGGTCATGACGACCATCGCGACCATGAACATCCCGAACCCACCAGCGAATGGAAGGACCAAGAACGCGCCGAGGAAAATGGATGCCCCGATGATCAGTTGACGTTTTAAGTCGTCCTCAAACTGTCGTAAGACACGATTGAGCAACGGTTGTGCGAAGACGATCATCGCCCCGTTCACTGTCCAAAGGAGTGAGTATTGACTGATTGTGACACCGAGATCTTTCGAGTGAACGGCAATCGTCCCTTGCCATTGAACGTATACGAACCAAAGTACCGCATAACCGACGGCGACATACCACATCGATTTCTTCGTCGCACTCGAGAGTGTCGTGGCGACCCTTTCTAGTTGCGACTGAACGACAGGACGTGCCGGGTTTTTCAAATAACGCAGCCCAAACAAGAGCACCACGACAAATAAGACCGACAAGAAGAAGTTCGCATAAAAAATCCACTCAATGTTGAGTCGAGCGATTTGACCACTTATTGCCGTACCGAGGGCGACCCCCACGTTTTGCGCGACGTAAATCGCATTGAACGAACGGCGTCCCCCTTCTGGCCAAATGAGACCCGCAAACGCATATACGGTCGGAAAGACGAGTCCTCCGGAGAGACCGATCAATCCGAGCCATACGAGATAGCCGAAGAACGTGGCATGAAACAGTAAAAATCCAAGCGAGCTCGCGAGCAAGAGACCGACAGAAACCATCAACGTCGTCTTCCCACCGATTCGATCGAATAGCGTCCCTCCGATGTAGTTCCCGACAATCGCGAGTGCCGAGTTCACAAGAAGCGCCACCCCGGCAAGCGTCATCGACTCACCTAAAAAATCATGAATATACAGTGTGTTAAATGGCCATAAAAAAGACGCCGCCGTTGTATTGAGCGCCATCGCAATGACTAAAATCCATACTGAAATTGGCATTTTATTGTTCACACCAAGTCCTCCTTTCATTCTTTTTTCACATTAAAAAAATCGGCACAAAAAGGCCGAATCGACAAGATTTCCTTATCAAACCTAAACGAACGCCAACGAAGTGTCAAGAAAAATTACTTATTGTGAAGTTTTGTCATTTTCCGTTTGTGATAGGATGAGCAAGGAAGGAGAGATGAACATGAATCCATTCGGTCAAAATCGCTACCATACACTAAATGAGGCGTATCGCCGAGAGTACGGGGGCAAGGTGTTTAAAGTGCCACTCGATGGCGGCTTCACGTGCCCGAACCGTGACGGACGTGTCTCAAAAGGCGGATGCACCTTCTGTTCGGACGATGGAAGTGGTGATTTCGCGGGAAATGCTTGCGACCCGATTCCCGTTCAATTTGCAGAAGTGAAGGCTCGTCTCCACCGGAAGTGGAAGAGTGCCAAATATATTGCTTATTTCCAGGCGTTCAGTAACACGTACGCACCAGTTGAGCGGTTACGTGAATTGTACGAACCGGCATTAAAAGAGGATGGGGTCGTCGGTCTCTCGATTGCGACACGTCCTGACTGCTTACCGGACGACGTCGTCGCCTATTTAGCAGAGTTGAATGAACGGACGTCCCTTTGGGTGGAGCTCGGTCTTCAGACCGTACATGACACGACCGCTAAAAAGATCAATCGTGGGCACGACTATCAATCGTTTTTGACCGGTCTTGCGAAACTTCGCCGTCACAACATTCGTGTCTGCGTTCATATCATCAACGGTCTCCCAGGTGAGACACCAGAGATGATGCTCGACACAGCACGAGAAGTTGCTAAAATGGACATACAAGGAATCAAAATCCACTTACTTCACGTCTTGAAACACACACCGCTCGCCCGTCAATATGAGAAAGGACTACTCGACTTGATGGAAGAAGACACTTACGTCTCCCTCGTCTGCGATCAACTCGAACGAATCCCTCCCGAGGTGATTGTCCATCGTTTGACAGGAGACGGTCCACCCGACCTCTTGGTTGGTCCGTTATGGAGCCGTCACAAGATGCAGGTGCTAAACAAGATTCGTGCGGAATTGGAGCGCCGGGATTCTTTCCAAGGAAAAAAGAAGGATGAGATCTATGGGATTAATGAGAGTACTACCTTTTGCAAAACAATTACTACATGACCATCTCGAGGAAGGTCAGGTCGCCATCGATATGACGGCCGGGAACGGACACGATACGTTGTTTCTAGCGAATGCCGTAGGCGAGACAGGACATGTCTATGCCTTTGATATCCAATCAGAAGCTGTAGCAGCCACAAAGGCGCGGGTTGAAGAAGCGGGTGTCAGTGAGCGGGTGACCGTGATTCATGATAGTCATGATACGGTCCAAGCGGTCGTTGAAAAGGAAGTGCGGCCAATCACCGCGGCCGTCTTCAACTTAGGGTATTTACCGGGAAGCGACAAATCTATCACGACACACGGAAATACGACGATTGCCGCATTATCCCAACTATTAGACGTCATGACCGTCGGTGGCGTCATCGTCATCGTGATTTACCACGGACATGAAAGTGGGAAAATCGAACGAGACGAGGTGCTCCGTTATGTAGAGTCCCTCGATCAAAAGCAGGCGGGTGTCCTGCGTTATGGGTTTATCAACCAAGTCAATCATCCCCCATTCATCGTTGCGATTGAAAAACGTGCATAAGAAAAAGGCGGCTCACTGGAGTCGCCTTCTGTCATTCTTGAATCAATTCATAAAACGTCATGAGGGTTTCCGCGAATTTCGTGTTCAATCGTTCGTAACCAAAGTGTGGGAATCCTTCCAATCGACGGATATACACTTGGTCCCCACCGATTTTCCGACAAACATTCAACGTCAACTTCACGTCTGCGAACTGGTCGTCTGGTGCATAGAAACAGGCGAGCGGAAGGCGTGGTAGATGTTTCTTCTCTTCCTGATGCTCGACGATTTCCTCTTCGATTTCCCGATATTGCGCATACGTGATTTCTCCGAATCGGGATGACTCGTCTCCCCCGCCGGTGAATGTCATCATCCCGAGTGGCAAATCAGGGCGAAAACGGTCGACAGCACTTGCGACGACTTGTTTCAACCCGCCGATTTGACGAGTGGCATGCCAATCAAACAATGGGGAGATGTACGTGAGACTCCCGAGTGGCACATCGTACTCCTGCAAAAGGCGATTCGTTAAGAGTGCGCCAAGACTAAATGCCACGACATGAATCGGTAATTTATATTCTCCTGCCTCGCGCAATGCACGCTTGATCAGTTGTTTATGGTCACCCGCCGTCAATCCAATCGATTGTTCGCGGACGACGATGACTTCATACTCGTCTTCGAGCCGTCGAATAAAGTTCTCGCTGATCCGTGACGTGAATTGTAACGGATACACGATGACGATGACTCCTTTTCGTGCCTCTTCATTTGCCATACAGCCGTCACCTCGTTTATAGACTACATTCATTGTATCAAAAAAACATCAGCCGCAACTGATGTTTAAATAAAATCCGTCTGAAGGCTTAGCTCGGGTCATATCGTAAATGAATGAGTTCCATCGGGCGATCATACACCTCTTCCTGAATACGATTCACTTCTTTGAAAGATTGGTGCAATAGGAAGGCAATTGCTTGTTCATTCGAATTCTCAACGTACACTTCCATCGGTTGTTTTTTTTTCGATTGAAGGTGGGCCAAAAAGGCTTTGCCGTAGCCTTTTCCATGATAATCGGGGTGCAGATAGAGGCGGAGAATCTCCCACATGTCACCGCGATCAATGGCATGACAAAATCCAATGACCTCTTCTTCATATTCGCCAACGATAAAATACTGTTCTCGTGCTTCTTCACTTGAAATGATTGCTCGTACAATCTCTTCTTGCCGATATGCGCGTTCCATCGCTCTCATTCGATTGGAATCATCCTGTGAGATGGTCGCTAGCGCGATGTTCCGAATCATCGTCGCATCTTCTGGCACTGCTTCCCTCATGTTCATGACAGTTTCCCCCTTTTGGCCAATCTATTTGTATCATTCCCTATCCCAATGTTTTTATCCTGCTCCTTCCTTTCTTTTTCATAACGATTCATCAGAAAACGTTACGTTCCCAGTTCTCTAGGGTATAACACAAGCAATGCTAATCAAACGAAGGAGTGGAACCGCATGGAACCTAGACAAGAACATGATCCGAAAGTAGAACAGACAGCCAACCCGAACCGTCAATTTGATCAATTGGACGGGGAAAGTCCAAAAATCAGTGTCGTGACCGGGATGTTGCTCGGTGCACTCGTCGGTGGTCTACTCGCCTTACTTAGCTCCTCGAACCGGGAGCAGACAAAGCAATCCCTCTCGAATGCGAAATCGTCGGTCGGGGGTCTCGTCAATGAAGTGAAACAAGATCCTGCCGGCAAGGCGTCTCAAGTCATTGAACAAGTGAAGTCGGCCTCGACAAAGATTCAAGAAGTCTCCACAGACGTCCAAAACGTATACGAAAAAGTCGTCGGGGAAGTCGATACCGTGAAAGAGGACGTCACAAAAATCGTCGAGACGGTCCAAGAGGCCAAGTCGGACTTACAGGACATCGGGGAGAGAGTCATCGAAGCGAAGGATACTGCGCTTGGACAAGATACGACGACAACTGATTCTTCGTCCGATTCAAATAAACAGACACCTCCGACAACGTAAAAACACGACCTTTCCGCGGAAAGGTCGTGTTTGATGATTACGCGAAACGTTTCGCGCCTTCTTCAAGAATGGCTGCTTTATCTGCTTGCTCCCATGGGAGTTCGATGTCTGTACGACCGAAGTGCCCGTATGCTGCCGTTTGTTTGTAGATTGGGCGACGAAGGTCGAGCATCTTGATGATGCCTGCCGGACGGAGATCAAAGTTCTCACGAACGAGTTCAACGAGTTCCGTTTCGCTCAATTTACCTGTGCCGAACGTATCGACAGCGATCGATACTGGGTGTGCAACACCGATTGCGTACGCAAGTTGAACTTCCGCTTTATCTGCAAGTCCTGCTGCAACGATGTTTTTCGCTACATAGCGAGCTGCATATGCCGCTGAGCGGTCAACTTTTGTAGGATCTTTACCAGAGAATGCGCCGCCACCGTGACGAGCGTATCCACCGTACGTATCGACGATGATCTTACGTCCTGTCAAACCTGCATCCCCTTGTGGTCCACCAATTACGAAGCGACCAGTCGGGTTGATGAAGTATTTTGTTTCAGCATCGATGAGTTCAGCCGGAATGACTGCCTCGATGACATGTTTTTTCAAGTCTTCTTGAATTTGCTCAAGCGTGATCTCTTCAGCATGTTGTGTCGAAATAACGATCGTATCGATGCGAACAGGGTTGTTGTCCTCATCATACTCGATCGTTACTTGCGTCTTCCCGTCCGGACGAAGGTACTCGAGCGTACCGTTCTTGCGTACTTCAGCAAGACGACGTGACAACTTATGTGCCAACGAGATCGGAAGTGGCATGAGTTCAGGTGTCTCGTTTGTTGCATAGCCGAACATGAGACCTTGGTCTCCTGCACCGATTGCATCGAGTTCCTCTTCAGTCATCTGACCTTCACGTGCTTCAAGTGCTTGGTCAACCCCTTGCGCGATGTCTACCGATTGCTCATCAATCGACGTCAAGACCGCACACGTTTCAGCATCGAATCCGTATTTCGCACGTGTGTATCCAATCTCGCGGATTGTTTCACGGACAACTTTCGGGATATCCACGTAAGTTGACGTTGTGATTTCACCAGCTACGAGTACAAGACCTGTTGTGACAGATGTTTCTGCCGCAACACGGGCATTCGGGTCTTCCGCTAAAATGGCATCCAAGATGGAGTCAGAAATCTGATCACAAATTTTGTCTGGATGTCCTTCAGTAACCGACTCTGAAGTAAAAAGTCGACGGTTCAATTTTGACATTCAAAAAACCTCCTATAATAAGGGCATTATGTGGACGGTACTCGTTCCCCTTACGCGTTGCTTTGGGACGGTAATGAAAAAAACCTCCCCCGATGACATACATGGGGAAAGGTTGAATCGTTCTTCCTTACCCTCTTATCGTTCGAAGCTAATTGCTTCGCTTCAGGATAGCACCTTTTCCGCACAAGACTTCATGTCGGACGGTTGCTGGGCTTCGTAGGGCCTTGTTCCCTCCACCGCTCAGAATAAGAGTATCCGTTACGAAAACCATCATATAAATGACACTCGATTATGTCAAGGGAATCGGACGAATTCATAAAAGTTTTCACTGAGTTGCAAAACATTTCTGTTTGTGAATCATCAAACATTTTTAATTTCGTTTCTGTTTTTTAACACCTTATGATAAGAGAATGTGATAAAATGACCTTGTAAGAAAGCGCTTACTTAGAGAGAGGAAACGCTTGTGTTTAATTAGTGTGTCACATATAATTAAAAACGTCATACTGATTAATCGTAATCGCGTAAGTATGCGGATTTCATCCACATCTATTTAGGGGAAAGGTGGGATTCAGGATGGCGACAACGCTCCTGAAAATCGAAGAATTAATTAATGGTGCCGACATGTTACGGAACTTGACGGTTCCAGAGCTGGTGGAAGAAGCCATTCAAAATGGCGAAGGTGTACTGACAAAAGACGGGGCATTATCTGTCAGCACCGGTGCTTTTACTGGACGGTCACCGAAAGACAAATTCGTCGTACAAGATGAAGTCAGCAACAACCTCGTCGATTGGGGTAAAGTGAACCAACCGATCGCAGAAGAGAAGTTTTCAGCACTTCTCGACAAAGTACTCGACCATTTAGAAAAGAAGGATAAGCTGTATTATCTAGAAGCATCCGTTGGTGCAGATGAACATTATACGTTGCCTGTCCGTGCCATTACGGAGTATGCGTGGCACAGTCTGTTCGCCAAACAAATGTTCTTACGCGAATGGCCGACGAAAGGTGCGTTCGACCCGTTCACGGTCATTTATGCACCGAGCTATAAAGCAGACCCTGCGGTCGATGGTACGAACTCTGAGACGTTCATTCTCGTCTCATTCGCCAAGCGCACGATTCTGATCGGGGGAACAGAATACGGTGGCGAAATTAAAAAATCGATCTTCTCCGTCATGAACTTCTTGCTACCCGAGCAGAACGTGTTATCGATGCACTGTTCGGCAAACGCCAACGATGAGAACGAAACGGCACTCTTCTTCGGATTGTCGGGCACTGGGAAGACAACGCTCTCGGCTGACCCTGAGCGTCACCTGATTGGAGACGACGAACATGGATGGTCAAAAGACGGGATCTTCAACATCGAAGGCGGTTGTTACGCGAAGACGATCAACTTGTCTCGTGAGAACGAACCGCAAATCTATGATGCGATTCGCTTCGGTTCATTGATTGAAAACGTCGTGTTGAATGAAGATCGCACACCAGACTATAAAAATATTTCCTTGACGGAAAACACGCGTGCGGCATATCCAATCGAGTTCATCGACAATGCGATGATCCCATCACGCGCCGGTCATCCGAATACGATCGTCTTCTTGACGGCAGATGCCTATGGCGTCTTGCCTCCGATCAGCAAACTGACGAAAGAACAGGCGATGTACCACTTCTTGTCGGGTTATACGTCAAAACTTGCTGGCACGGAGCGCGGTGTCACAGAACCACAGGCGACCTTCTCGACTTGCTTCGGTTCACCTTTCCTTCCACTCGCTCCAGAGCGTTACGCGGATATGCTTGGTAAATTGATCGAGGAACACGACGTAGATGTCTACCTCGTCAACACAGGTTGGACTGGCGGTGCATACGGTGAAGGTTCGCGTATGAAACTCGCGTACACGCGTGCGATGGTTAACGCCGCAGTCAACGGTCAACTTCGTGACGTCGAGACGATGAAACATGACATTTTCAACGTCGAAATCCCAGTAGCCATCGAAGGCGTACCGAGTAACGTGCTCAATCCACGTGACACGTGGAGCGACCCAGCTCGCTACGACGTCGAGGCGAAAGCACTCGCAATGAAGTTTAAAGAGAACTTCACACGGTTCACGAAAGCAAGTGAATCGGTCATCGCAGCCGGTCCACGGGTCATCTAATACGAAAGTGGCTGGGACATAACTAGGCGCTTTAAAAATTTTTGATAAAAAGAGGGGTCCGGTCACCGATTTTCGGTGGCCGGACCCCTTCTTTTCTGTTTAGTCCGAAATGCACGAACCCATAAAAGTGACAGAGGCCCCCGTGAGCGAACAAGTCGCTCACGGAGACCTCTGTCTTATAAATCTACTGGGTTATGTCCCAGCCTCTTTTACTTGTCGTAACATCCATTCCATCGCTTGTTCGGTCGTCTCCCATTTATCCCAAAACGGGAGTTGGTGTCCGAACGGAAGCACCCAAAACTCGGCCTGCTCCCCTAACTTCTCGGCGACTGCCATCGCATGGCGCAAACGGACCTGCTCGTCATCTGTCCCATGGATGATCAGCGTTGGGGCATCCCATTCCTTATAAAGTGGAGAACGTTCTGTATATGCTGTTTCTGCCGATTCGGGGTCTCCCCCCGTCATGCGACGTAACATCTTCCGCATCGAGCGTTGCTCTTCATACGTCCACTCTAGATTAGTCACACCGGCCCATGAGGTGACGGTGGTGACCGGGCGTTCAGATGCGAGAGAGAGTGCCATCATTCCGCCGCGTGAAAAACCGAGCGCATGAATCGGTCGTCCGCTCGTTTGGACACGATCATAGAGCGAGAGTACGTCCTCCAAATCTTCTCCACCGAAGTCCTCTTTTCCCGTGCCCCCGTGATTACCTCGATAAACCGGGGCCACCACGTGAAAACCGCGGGCCGCAAATTGCATGAGGCGTGGTAACCGAACGTCCCCGATTCGTGCCGTTCCCCCTCGTAAGTACATCAACACCTGTCCATTCGACCGTTTCGGTTCAATCGAATAGGCGACAACCTCTTCCCCATCATTCGTTGTGTACCACCCACGCGTCACCCGGTAACCGGCGTATGGTGGCAACACGTCGATTCGGTCAAACCAGTTGTTGCTCATGGAGCACCCTCATCGTTTCTGGTAAGACACGGTCCTTCATCATAAAGCTGTAACGTGGATTCCGTAGTAGATTGTCCGGCAAGACATCGATTAAGACGGCCCCATCCGTCTCGTCAACCGCGGGATGATCTTCGAATCGTTCAATCTCCGCAAAATAGATGTTTTTGATGACGGTGTCACCTCGACCGAGCACACGATATTGTCCCATATATCGTAACGTCTTGACGACGCCTCCGGTTTCTTCATATACTTCCCGGATGGCTGCGGCATCCTCATGTTCGCCTGGCTCGACTTTCCCGCCCGGGAACTCGAGCCCGCGTTGTTTATGCTTCGTCAATACCCATTTGTCCTTGTAACGGGCGACGACCCAGACGTGGAGCGGCGTGTCTGAGAACGGATAATGGGTGAAGCTTAACTCGACTTGATTATGATAGTAATCCTTGAATGTCTTCATAGTCCATCCCTTTCTTTCCCCTGTCTACTCTCACTTTACCTTGTCTGCACCCAGTTTCAAACAAAAAAATCGGTCCGACGCGCGGACCGATTCGTTTTCTTATTGATTCAAGCGTTTTTCGAGTTCTGCTTTTTGTTCTTCATATCCTGGTTTACCGAGTAGTGCGAACATGTTCGCTTTGTATGCTTCGACGCCTGGCTGGTTGAACGGGTTCACCCCGAGGATGTATCCGCTCATCGCACATGCTTTCTCGAAGAAGTAAAACAAGTAACCGAGGTGGTACGGTGTCATCTCTGGCAATTCGACGACAAGGTTCGGTACGTCGCCATCTGTATGCGCGAGGAGCGTCCCTTCTGTCGCCTTGTCGTTCACAAACTGGATCGTTTCGCCTGCGAGGAAGTTCAAGCCATCCAAGTCTTGTGCGTCTTCTGGGACGTTCATTGTGTGACGAACTTCTTTCACACGGATGACTGTCTCGAACAAGTCACGACGACCTTCTTGAATGTATTGACCCATCGAGTGAAGATCTGTCGAGAAGTCGACAGCCGCAGGGAAGATCCCTTTGTTGTCCTTCCCTTCTGATTCTCCGTAAAGCTGTTTCCACCACTCAGACACGTAGTGAAGCGCTGGTTCATAGTTGACGAGCATCTCAATCGATTTACCTTTCGCATAGAGAGCATTACGTACGACCGCATACTGATACGCTTCGTTCTCAGCCAATTCTGGCGAGCTGTAGGCGTTTTGTGCATCGCGTGCTCCTTCCATCAAAGCATCGATATCGATTCCTGCAGCGGCAATCGGAAGAAGTCCGACCGGTGTGAGGACAGAGAAGCGTCCACCGACGTCATCTGGAATAACGAACGTCTCGTAACCTTCAGCGTCCGCGAGCGTCTTGAGGGCGCCACGGGCACGGTCTGTCGTCGCATAGATCCGCTTACGCGCTCCGTCTTGACCATACTTGTCTTCCATGAATTGCTTGAGGACACGGAATGCAATCGCAGGTTCTGTCGTCGTTCCTGATTTCGAGATGACGTTGATTGAGACGTCTTTCCCTTCAAGCACTTGAAGCAACTCTTTCATATACGTTGAAGAGATGTTGTGGCCCGCATAGAATACTTGCGGCGCCTTGCGCTCTTCTTTTGACAATACGTTGAAGAACGAATGTTGAAGCATTTCGATTGCTGCACGGGCACCGAGATAAGATCCTCCGATTCCGACGACGACGAGAACATCAGAATTCTCGCGAATTCGTTCCGCCGCAGCTTTGATTCGTGCAAACTCATCTTGATCGTATTCGGTCGGAAGGTCGACCCACCCAAGAAAATCACTTCCGGCACCGCTCCGCTCGTGAATCACCGAGTGAAGAGTTTTTACCGTTTCTTGCATTTGGTCGACTTCATGCTTCCCTACGAATGAGAGCGCATTTGAATAATCGAAACGTACAGTTGACATGTCATTTCCTCCTTTAAATCGCTCGTAAAAGAGCCATACATGACCCATCATAAACGGAAAGTCTAGATTCGTTCAATCATTATTGCAAAATAGGCAAGAAATCGCCTTATTTACTTAGTTCGAGAATATGCGCGACGTCTTCCCGTTCGAGCGTACGGAAACGACCAAATGGACCACGTTTCATCGCAGAATCAAGAATCGCATCGAATGTCGACTCATCGATATTGTAGTCACGAAGCGAGTTCGGTGCACCGAGTTGATCGAAGAACGCACGGATGGCCTCGATTGTACGCTTCCCTGTCTCTAAATCCGTTGCGCCTGGCTCCACATCGAACACTTCCATACCGAGTCGAGCAAAGCGAGCCGCACTGTCTTCATCCAACACATGTTCCATCCAACGTGGGAAGAGGATCGCGAGGCCCCCAGCATGCGGGATGTCATGTACGGCTGATACGGCGTGTTCGATATTGTGCGATGCCCAGTCACCCGTTGCACCCATTTGAAGGACACCGTTCAATGCCATCGTACCCGCGAACATGATGATGGCACGAAGGTCTACGTTCTCTAAATCGTTCACGAGTTTCGGTGCCGATTCAACGACTGCTTTTAATACCCCTTCTGTCATACGTTCCTGTACCGGTGCATGGTTCGGGTGGAAGTATTGTTCGAAACAGTGGCTCATCATGTCGACGATTCCGTAGACTGTCTGATCTTTTGGAACGGAGACCGTGTAACGTGGATCAAGAATCGAGAATGTCGGGAAAACGAGCGGGTGACCCCATCCAAACTTCTCTTGTGTTTCCCAGTTCGTGATGACCGAACCCGAGTTCATCTCTGACCCTGTCGCAGCGAGTGTAAGGACTGTCCCGAACGGTACTGCCTCTGTCGGGATATGTTCACGAAGCACGATGTCCCATGCGTCCCCTTCATAAGGAATCGCCACCGAGATGAGTTTTGTACAGTCGATGACCGAACCGCCACCGACAGCAAGCAAGGTGTCAACGTCCTCTTCACGCGCAAATTTCACAGCACGACGTACCGTCTCAATCCGTGGATTCGGTTCAACACCTGAGAAGTCTACGTATGAGATGCCTGCTTTTTCAAGCTCGGCCACGACTTCATCGTACGTCCCGTTCTTTTTGATGCTTCCGCCACCATAGACGAGCATCACTTTTTTCGCGTCGAGCGCTTCGAGTTCTCCTGCTAATTTTTCGATCTGATGTGTCCCAAAAATTAGTTTTGTCGGGTTTTTGTATTCAAAGTTGTGCATAAGTCATCCTCCTCATATAAACATATAAATATGTAACACCTACACTATATACCCTGTTTTCACGGAATGAAAAGTATCGTGCTTATGCGTAGATGTGATCGATGATCCGATGGAGTATGACCGCTTCCTCCGCTTGACGATAGCTCGGCTCTTCTCGACAGGCCTCAAGGAAGAGTTGGATTTTCCGCTCATACGGATCGGATTGAGTCAAATAAGCAGGTTGCTCGTCAAACAATGCCCCATATTTCTCCGTATGAAGCATGAGCGGGAACAGACTGGCTCCGGCGTTCGTGCCGCGACATTTCACACGCATCGTATCTTTCTCTTCGATATTGGCCATATAGCTGACGTCGAGCAATAAGGATGCTCCGTTTTCAAACGTGACCATCGCTCTCGCAGTATCCTCGACTGTAAGCGAACTTGCGTCCCATTCCCCTAACAAGCCGACCCCCGGACGATTCCCTAAATACTGACCGACATGACCAACGACCTCTCTCGGTTTCGGGTATCCCATCAAATGAAGCGCCAGGTCTAACATATGTACACCGATGTCGAGCAGGGCGCCCCCGCCTTGCAGTTCTTTGTTCGTGAACACGCCCCATCCTGGAATGCCTCGTCGACGAAGGGAGAACGCCGTCGCTGCATAGATGTCTCCGAGTTCTCTTGCGTCAATCATTCGCCTCAACAGAACCGTATCCGCACGATGTCGGTAATGGAATCCGTAATGCAATGTTTTCCGGCTCGTTTTGCCGCTTCTAACATCTCAACTGCCTCATTCTCCGAGATACCGGGTGGTTTCTCACAGAGAACGTGACATCCTGCTTCAAGCGCAAGCAGCACTTGCTCTTTACGTAAGGCGTTTGGTGTACAAATACTGACCGCATCGAGCTGTTCGTGCTTGAGCATCTCCTCGACATTCTCATAAACGTTCGGGATGCCGAACTGCCGGGCGACACGTTCCCCGTTTGCCCGTGTTCGGTTCATGACCGCTACCACATCCATCCCTGCTTTGACATAATTCGGGATATGGGCACTCGTCACAATCCCCCCCGTTCCGATGATGCCAATCTTCATATGATCTCCTCCTATTCGGTTTACAGTTTCGTCATACGTCCCACCGATTCCTGTAAAACAAAAAAAGGTGACCCGTTTGGAACGGGCCACCTTGAAACACTTACTTCTTGAAGTTTGTGTTTTTAATCCAGTCTTCAAGTTTGTCTTTGAGGACTGTGAATCCTGGAGCTTCTTCTTGCTTGAAGTTTGAAGATGCTTCGTTGCGGCGTGGCGCACGACGAGCTGGCTTCGCAGACTTCTCGCGTTTTGGAGCTTCTTGAGTCGCTTTCATTGAAAGCTTGATTTTTTTAGAAGCTTCGTCCACTTCAAGGATTTTCACTTCAACTTCTTGACCAACTTGAACGTAATCGTTTACGTCTTTTACGTAGTCGTGTGAGATTTCTGAAATGTGTACAAGACCTTGAGTCTCATCGTCGAGTGCTACGAAAGCACCGAAAGGTTGGATTCCTGTTACTTTACCTGTTAATACTTGATCTTTTTCGTATTTTGCCATTACAAACAACTCCTATGCTAAATTCATCAACTTACTATAACATACTTTTTTCGATAAAGTGTAGAATTTAGTAAAAAAGATTATTTTTGACGTGTTGGTATGTTTTAAAGTCGAAGTGCGGGGTAAATACAAATCAAGCAAGACTTCAAGTATTCCCCCCTGATTCCGCTAGGCGACTCAGCCTAGCCTTTTTTTGTTCAAAATGTCGTAAACGGCTTCTGATGGCGAAACGGGTAGACCGTTTCGCCAGCCATGTCGTTCAATATGATCGCATTTCGATAGACAGCCATCCCCAAGCTTGCCTGCTTCTAGTGACTCAAATAGTTCAGAAAACTCGCGAATGGGTCGGGTCCGCCAACGTGACGAGATCTTGTAAATAATGTGTTTGCATCCTCATCCCTTCAATCAGCACGCCTTCATGCCACGTCATCTCCGCACGTTGCTCAAAGCAAACCCCATGCAGTTCAGTTTTTTCCGCAAGGGTCATGAGACCAAGATTATACGGACCACACCCGATTGCAACAAAGTCAAATCGTTTCATCATCTTCACCTTGCCCGTCTTTTCCCCTTCGTTATATCGCTAAAACGCCAAAGAGGCTGGGACATAACCGAGTAGATTTATAAGAAAGAGGCCCTCGTGAGCGAACAAGTCGCTCACGGGGGCCTTTTGTCATTTTTATGGGTTCGTGCATTTCAGATTAAACAGAAAAGAAGGGGTCCGGCTACCGAAAATCGGTTACCGGACCCCTCTTTTTATCAAAAATCTTTAAAACCGGCTAGTTATGTCCCAACCTCTTTGCTACTGTGACTTCAAATTGTTTCATGAAACGTTGAATCCGGATAATCGCTTCTTGTAGTTGTTCGAGCGAAGTCGCATAACTCGCCCGGACGAACCCTTCCCCGCTCTCACCGAAGGCATTTCCAGGAACAACGGCGACACGTTCTTCGATGAGAAGACGTTCTGCAAATTCCTCACTCGTCAATCCAGTATGGCCAATCGAAGGAAAAGCATAAAATGCTCCACCTGGCACGTGCGTCGGTAATCCCACCTCGTTCAGCGCTTGAATGAAATAGTTCCGACGTTGACGATAACTTTTCACCATGCTCGGCACGTGCTGCTCACGAGTCCGAAGTGCCTCGAGTCCACCGAATTGAACGAGCGTAGGTGCACACATCATGCCATATTGATGGACCTTCAACATCTCTCGTGTCACAACTTCGGGCGCGCATGTGAAGCCAAGACGCCATCCTGTCATTGCGAACGCTTTTGAGAAACCATTCACAACAATCGTCCGGTCTCGCATGTCGTGGAGCGTCGCGAAGCTGACGAATGGGTCGTCATAACAAAGTTCCGCATAAATCTCATCGCTGACCACCCAAAGGTCATACTTTGTCGCGAGTTCTGCGATTTGCGCGAGTTCGTCGCCATTCATCGTAGCGCCCGTTGGATTGGACGGGAAGCAGAGCAAGATCGCTTTCGTTCGTTCTGTGATGGCTTGCTCAACGTCATCTCGATCGAGTCGAAACCCTTTCTCCGGACGACACGCGACAGGCACCACGGTTCCACCTGCCAACTCGATGAGTGGACCATATGAAACGAATGCCGGTTCGACCACGATGACCTCGTCCCCTGGATTTAGAAGGGCACGGAATGCGATATCGAGCGCCTGCGATGCCCCTGTCGTGACAATCAATTCAGACGTCGGATCGTACTCGACTAAAAAGCGTTCTTTCATATAAGTTGCAATCTCTTCACGCAACTCGATGAGACCGGCGTTAGCACTATAGGCCGTATATCCTTCTTCGAGTGCGGCATAGCTCGCTTCTCGCACGTTCCACGGTGTGATGAAATCCGGTTCTCCCACCCCGAGAGAGACCACGTTATCCATCGTCTGTGCTAAGTCGAAGAAACGGCGAATGCCCGATGGCTTCATCGAGACGACTTGATTTGATAAAGACTTCATGGCGTGATGTTCAACCGCTTATCTTCAGTTTGTGGGGTGAACAAGATCCCGTCATGTTTGTACGTCTTCAATTTGAAGTGAGTTGTCGTCGACAAAACCGAATCAAGCGGCGAAAGCTTGTCTGAGACAAATGAGGCAACATCTTGAAGCGAGTTTGCCCGAATGACGACTTGAAGGTCATAAGCCCCCGACATCAAATAAAGCGCCGTCACTTCTGGGAAACGATAAATACGCTCGGCCACGTCGTCAAATCCGCGCCCTCGTTTCGGAGTCACTTTAACGTCAATGAAGGCAGTGACATCGTGGCGATTGATTTTTTGCCAATTGACCATGGCACGAAATCCAAGGAGAATCCCGTCTTGCTTGAACTTCTCGAGCATCGACTCAATCGTCTCTTCATCGAGTGCCAACAAGTCAGCCAACATCTTCGTCTCGAGATACCCCTTTTCTTCTAACAATTCTAACAACTCAAGTTCTTTTGATGAATACATACTTATTCTCCTTCCGTTCGACCAGGTAGCACGCCTGTGAACGTTCTCTCTGTCTGTCTCACGTATGAACGTCGTTCCTCCTGAACGATATGGAAATTCTTCATCTCCATGTCTGTCAGACCGTGCTTTTGACAAAAACGATCAAAATAACGACGTCTCGTTTCATCCTGTATTGCTGATAGGTTGTCGGTCCCGTTGAACGCGTACAATACCGTCGCACGCGCCGGATGTGACACGGTGAATGCATCCATTACCCTTAACAAGAAATCCCAATCCCAGTAGTTATAGACGTCTTCGTCGAATAGACCAATCGTGTCATGAATCGATTTGCGATACATCGTACCCGAAGGGATAAACGTCGAATCCTGACGCATCCGATCTCGATTAAACGCGTAAGCGAACGGTTCCCAGTCCGTCACAACACGACGGCCTCCTCTCCATTCGAAGCGGAACAGCTCAGCGTCTGAATAGACGAGGTCTGCCTGTTGCAGGTCGTGTAGCCCTGCCTCTAGATGTGTCGGCATGAGCAAATCGTCATCGTCTAGTAACAAGATGACATCGCCTCTCGCTTCGAGAACACCACGATTACGGGCACGAACATGATGGTTTTCACCCACTTCGATGACACGTGCATCCAATTGATTCAAAAAAGGCGCCAAAAGGTGTTGTTTTGGCGGCCCTTCATTATTCATGACCAAGACTTCAAACTGCTGAAATGTTTGGACCGTTAGACTTTCAAGCAGTTCCGTCAGTTCCGTCTCGCGTGTATACGCCGGAATGACAATCGAGACAATCGGGTTCATCCGCGATATGCCGTCTCAACGTGTGGAAGAATTGCTTCCCAGCTCACACCGTTCTCCTTTGATACGGTCACAAAATCACCATAAGCAAAGACACTCTCCACACCTTCGATTTCAACTAACTTGGCGAGAAGCGGTTGATCTGTCGCTTCGCCCGCCTTCACACTTTGACTCTTGGCGCCAAACACGTTCTCTGGAAGTGTCACTTTCATCGCATTCGGATTCGGTGTTGGATCAATTCGTAACATTATGGATTCCTCCTTATAGTTGGCAAGATGACGACGCGAGGAGCCTCTGCGCCATCCCGAAAATCTCTGTTTCTGGTGGACACACATCGAACGCTTCAAGAAGCGTACGGCGCATCACTTCGGTCAATTGTTCGGGAGAATCGACATAAGTCAATGCCATCATGACTTCATCAAACTCCGGTCCGTATGAACCTGTCCCATAACCGAGTGGGTCCCATATTAATAATAAGTCTTCTGTACGCACTTGTTAAACCCTTCTTTTCGCTGAAATTCCATGTCCTACTTCACCAATCTACCTTACTTTTTAATCGGATACCAGCCTTGACAAATGGATTCATATTTCTTGATTGATTAGAACTCTATATCTAGTATGAGATGAATATGCAGGTATTTTGATAAGTAACGTCAAATTCAATCCATTCCACCTCAAACAAACGGATGAAATGTTTCATCAAGAGTGATGAAATCGAATTCATCACTTTGTGAAAAAACAAGCAAAGACAATACATAATTTTTTTCATCTCAGTTCTCTGTCTCAAATTGGGTCATGAAGCCCTTTTGGAGCAAAAGCAAAAAGGCGACGGGCACATTCCAGAATGTCAAGGATTGAAAAACTAAATATAGGTGTTTTATGATTAAAAAGATAAAAAAGTGTCAATATATAGTTAACGGGTATTTTGATCGTTAACACAATATTGTGACATGTAAGGAAGTTCTTATTATCCTTTTATAACGTCTACACCATCTAAAGGAGTGATCTATTTTGACATCCCCTATCCACCACGAGACGATGCTACCAGCGGCTCCAACGCTTTCTGACGTCTCTTCTCTTATTCAATCTATCCAGACACGGTATCCTCACTTAAGCGTAGAGCGCTATGAAGAACGGGCAATTCGGGCGCTCGAGACAAAAACGCTAACACAAGATGTAGTATATGACTTATTGACGATGCATGCCCTCGATATGTTGAAAGCCGAAGAACCGGACTGGACGTTCGTGGCAACGGAAATGTACTTGAACCGCCTCTATCTCGAAGCGGCACGCAACCGCGGTTACGAAGCATCCATGCGTTATGGTAATTTCTATCAACTGGTCGAGACGTTAACATCAAAACGCATTTTCACGTCAGCGCTTCTCGATACGTATTCAAAAGAAGACATGGACCATCTCGAAACATTGATTGACCCATCCCGTGACCGGCTCTTCACATACATCGGACTCCGCACGTTGTCGGACCGCTATCTTGGGCGCGATCATGTGAAGAACCTTTATGAGCTTCCACAGGAGCGTTTCATGGTCATCGCGATGACGCTCATGCAAAAAGAAGATGAGACGACTCGATTGAAGCTCGTCGAAGAAGCTTATTGGGCTTTATCAAACCTTTATATGACGGTCGCGACACCAACGTTGTCAAACGCCGGTAAATCATATGGACAGCTCAGCTCTTGTTTCATTGATACAGTTGATGACTCCCTCCGTGGCATTTATGATTCGAACACCGATGTGGCGACGCTCTCAAAAGGTGGCGGTGGAATCGGTGTCTACCTCGGGAAAATCCGTTCACGTGGTAGTGACATCAAAGGATTCAAAGGCGTCTCAAGTGGTGCCCTTCCTTGGATGAAGCAATTGAACAACACGGCCGTCTCTGTCGACCAACTCGGTATGCGTCAAGGCTCCATTGCCGTCTATTTAGACATTTGGCATAAGGACATCTTCGAATTCCTAGACGCGAAATTGAACAACGGGGATGAGCGCCTCCGGACACACGACTTGTTCACAGGCGTTTGCTTACCGGATCTCTTCATGCGTACGGTCGAGGCACGCGGCGACTGGCACTTGTTCGATCCACACGAGATTCGTACCGTGATGGGATATAGCCTTGAAGACTATTTTGACGAATCAGAGAACGGTGGAAGCTTCACAGAGAAATATATGGAATGTGTCAACACGCCAGAATTATCTCGTGTGACAGTTCCAGCCATCGACCTTGTAAAACGTTACATGCGCTCACAACTTGAAACAGGTACGCCATATATGTTCTTCCGAGACGCAGTAAACCGCGCAAACCCAAACAAACATGCCGGGATGATCTACAGTTCAAACCTCTGTTCTGAAATTGCACAAAACATGTCTGCAACGACAATCGAAGAAGAATACACACAAGATGGAAAAATTGTCATCACAAAGACTCCTGGTGATTTCGTCGTCTGTAACTTGAGTTCAATCGCACTTGCTCGTGCTGTGAAAGCCGATGTGCTCGAACGACTCATTCCGATTCAAATGCGTATGCTCGATAACGTCATCGATTTGAATACGATCGAAGTTCCACAGGCGATGATTACGAACCAGAAGTATCGTGCAGTCGGTCTAGGAACGTTCGGTTGGCATCACTTGCTCGCACTCGAAGGAATCCGTTGGGAATCAGTCGATGCCGTTCAATATGCAGAAAAACTCTATGAAAAAATCGCGTATCTCACAATCCAGGCATCGATGGAACTCGCCAAAGAAAAAGGAGCATTCGGCGTCTTCGAAGGTTCAGAATGGCATACAGGCGAATACTTCAAGCGTCGGAACTATCGTTCACATGACGACCTCGATTGGGACGGTCTCGCAGCAGAAGTACATCAAAATGGCGTCCGTAACGCCTATATGATGGCCGTTGCACCAAACTCATCGACGGCGATTATCGCTGGTAGTACCGCCTCGATTGACCCGGTCTACAAAAAGGTCTACTCAGAAGAGAAGAAAAACTATAAGATTCCAGTCACGGTTCCCGACTTGACGCCGGACACGAACTGGTTCTATAAATCAGCATTTGAAATCGATCAACTATGGAGCATCCGTCAAAACGCGGCTCGCCAGCGCCACATCGACCAAGCAATCAGCTTCAACTTATACGTGAAGAACGATGTAAAAGCGACAGAGCTTCTTGCGATGCACCTCGAGGCATGGTCTCTTGGCATGAAGTCGATTTACTACACTCGTTCGACGACTGTCGAAGTCGACGAATGTGAGTCGTGTGCTTCGTAAACCGTCGTCATAATCATATGTACATTTTATAGAAAGGTGGTCCATCCTATGAACATCGCAATCATCTGTCATTCGATGAGTGGAAACACAGAAGAAGTGGCATCGCTCATCGAATCGACACATCATCGCCGTGGCGATACGGTCGTCCGCTATGATGCCGATCGCGTCGGATATCGCGAAGCAAAGTCGCTCGCTTCATTCGACCTCGTCTATTTCGGCTCTTACACGTGGGCAGACGGAATCTTACCAGACGAAATGAAAGATACGTTCCGCCTCGTGTTGAAGGAACTCCAAGTGCCGATTCGACAAGCTGCGGTATTCGGAACCGGTGACAAGATGTTTGTACATTTCTGTCGTGCTGTTGACGAGATGGCGTACCACCTTTCAAAATACGGAATCCCACTTGCCGGGGAGCTGCTTAAAATCGAGCAGTCCCCACGTAACCAACCGTTCAACGTCCAACATTGGGCAGAGCGGATGGCTCACCATGTAGAAGAAGGAGTTATGCATCATGTCGATTCAGAAAATCAAATTATTGTCGCCCAAACATCCTAACCGGGCAACCGCCATCATTGGCGGGGAAACGAGTTCGATCGTCAATTGGAACGATATCGCGTATCCTCAGTTCTATACCATTTACAAACAGTTATTATCGAACTTTTGGATTCCTGATGAGATCTCAATGTCTAAGGATATGCAACAATGGCCGCAATTGACTGAACGTGAACAGGATGCATTCAAACGGATCATCGGACTGCTCTCGATTCTCGACTCGGTCCAGACACGATACATCCTCGAGTCTTCTATGTTCTCATCTGACTCGTCTGTACACGCCGTTCTCGCGGTCATCGCACAACAAGAGGTCGTGCACAATCAATCATACAGCTATGTCCTATCAAGTCTCGTGCCACTCGCTGAACAAAATCGAATCTTTGACATCGCCAAAGACGATGAAATGGTCATGAAGCGCAATCAATTCATCTTGGACTTATATGAAGCGTTCCGCGAGACTCCGAACGCCGAAAACTTTGCGAAATCGCTCGTTGCATCCGTCATTCTAGAAGGCATCAACTTCTATTCAGGATTCGCTTATTTCTACAATCTCGCCCGTCACCAAAAGATGGTCGGTACATCAACGATGATCAGTTATATCCAACGTGATGAGATGCAACATTCTTACTTCATCAGCCAGCTCTTACGTGCCGTGCTGACAGAAAATCCTAAGATTGATGAAAACGGAAAGTTCAGTCAGTTCGTATACGACACGATGGCAGAAGCGGTCGACCTCGAGATCGAGTGGTGTGAATACGTTCTCCGTGACCTCGATGGACTCGACGTCAGTGAAATGCGAGACTACGTCAAATACTTGGCGAACAAACGCCTCCGCGTCATCGGTCTGAATGACTTGTATGAAGGATTTGACGAAGATGTCATGCCTTGGATCCGTGCATACTCAGATGACTCGCTCAATGCGACAAAATCTGATTTCTTCGAACAAAAGTCACGTTCTTATGCGAAAGTGACAGACGCGAACGGATTTGATGATCTATAAAATTGGAGGCTGGGACATAACTAGCCGGTTTTAAAGATTTTTGATAAAAAGAGGGGGTCGGTCACCGATTTTCGGTGGCCGGACCCCTCTTTGCACTTCCGCTGATGCCATTGGCGATGAACTTTCTTAGGTTCACCGCCATGAGGGCGAAGCCGTCTCGGTCGGTCTTCGAATAGCTGTTGCGTGTGCCGAAGGTGGTCATGTGTTCCTCGTATCGACGTTTCCGGGTTGCGAAGGCTGCGGCGCCTGTTTGCCGAGGTGGCGGGCTGCTCTTTTGGTCATATCGAGTACTCTCCTCATATGGATAATTTGTTTCTGTCTAATTGACCTCCACATTTATGTCCAACTCAGTGTTAGACCATCCAAAAATGACAAGAGGCCCCCGTGAGCGAACAAGTCGCTCAC
>CABIYO010000002.1 GCA_902362975.1 Caryophanales bacterium | reverse complement strand
TGAGCGAACAAGTCGCTCACGGGGGCCTCTTTCTTATAAATCTACTGGGTTATGTCCCAGCCTCTTTTGTATTTTAGGCAGGAAATGCAACTTTCTATAAGGAAGAGTACACCCTTAGACAGACTATAGAGGAGGAAACACCTTGTCGACGTATACATACTCTGCGGGTCCCGGCGTGCTACCGACAGAAGTGATGCAAGAGATTCAACAACATCTTCTGACGTTTGAATATGAAGGCGTTTCGATTATCGAAACGAGTCATCGCTCCGCGTCTTTCCAACGTGTGGTCGACTCTCTTGAATTGAGACTGAGAAGACTCATGCATATCCCTAAGAATTATGCCGTACTGTGGCTACAGGGCGGGGCGACGTTACAATTTTCAATGATTCCCATGAATTTACGGAAACAGAATCGATTCGCCTATGTGGATACAGGCATCTGGTCTAAAAAAGCGATGGAAGATGCGAAACACTTTGGAGAGCTCGATGTCATTCATCCGTTTGTAGATGCGACGGGAGGGATGTCGTTTGAATCGAGCCTTGTACAAGAAGTGGACTATCTCCATGTGACACTGAACAACACGATTGAAGGGACTCGATTTACACATATCCCTGAAATCGATATCCCGCTGATTGCAGATGCTTCCTCGAACATTCTGGCCGAGCAGCTCGATGTGGAGCGCTTCGGGGTAATCTATGCCGGAGCCCAGAAGAATATCGGACCTGCAGGACTGACGGTCGTCATCATCCGTCGAGATTTGATTCAGTCGCTTCAATTGCCGAGTTATCTTCAATATGCGTCACATGTCGATACGTTATTCAATACACCATCGACGTTTAGTATGTATGCAGCCGAGCGTGTATTGAAGTGGGTAGAAGACTGCGGAGGCGTCGAAACGATGGAACGATTGAATCGTCAAAAAAGTGACAGAGTTTATTCCTATCTTGAAGAGTCGACCTGTTTTTCTCCAATTGTAACGGGGGAACGTCGTTCATTGACGAATATCCCATTTACAACGGGAAATCAAAAACTGGATCAGCGCTTTGAGCGATACGCGTTTGAACGTGGCTTGCTCGAACTCGGTGGTCATCGTTCGGTAGGGGGTTTACGTGCAAGTCTATATAACGCGATGCCGCTAGAAGGGGCAGAACGCCTCGTCGACGTCATGAGAGCATTTGAGGAGGAGACCCATGTATCACATTAAAACATTTAATCAAATCGCTGCTGCTGGTCTGAAACGATTCGAGCCAAGCGAGTATGTCATCAATGCATCGGATCAAGCCGATGCTTGGGTACTGAGAAGTCATCAAGTCCATGAAGAGGACATCCCTCCCAATCTTCTCGCCATCGCCAGAGCTGGGGCAGGTGTCAACAACCTTCCGCTCGATCAACTTGCGAAACGAGGAATCGTCGCGTTTCATACACCTGGCGCGAATGCGAATGCGGTGAAAGAACTCGTCCTTGCGAGTATGATTTTCTCAGTACGACCCATTGTGAAAGGTTTCAATTGGGTGAATGAACAGACTAACGCATCGCAATCTCAATTAGAAGAAGCGATGGAATTGCAAAAACGACAATTCCTCGGAGCGGAGTTGCGGGGTAAAAAAGTGGGGATTATCGGTCTAGGAGCCATCGGTGCGTCACTAGCCAACGATCTTCTCCAACTCGGGGTCGATGTCGTCGGATACGACCCTCATCTCTCGGTTGATGCCGCTTGGAATATTTCGAAACATGTCACGCGTGCCAAACATTTAAGTGAAGTACTGGGCAACGTTGATTTACTGTCGATCCATATGCCTTTGACTGAGGAGACTAGATTCAGCATCGACCGGAGTTGGTTTGAACGGATGAAACCGGGGATGACTGTTCTGAACTTTGCGCGAGGAGAACTCGTAAAAGATGATGACTTACTGAAGGCATTCCATCATCATGTGGGACTGTATGTGACCGACTTCCCCCGTCACACGCTGATCGGTCATCCGCAAGTCATGGCATTGCCTCACCTCGGTGCATCGACTAAAGAATCGGAAGTCAATTGTGCCATTCAAGCCGTAGAGACGCTGAAATTGTATCTCGAGACAGGAAATATTCGGTCGTCCGCTAATTTTCCGAACGTCGAGCTTCCATACACGGGTAAACGCCGTCTTGGGATTTTGCATCGAAACGTCCCGAACATGGTCGGTCAAATCACGGGAGAACTTGCCTCACATGGATTGAATATCGATAACATGGTCAATCGTAGCCGCGGGGAGATGGCGTATACGTTGATTGATTTAGACAACAGCGAGCATGAGCCGTTATCGATTCATGCGCTGTATGAAATACAGGGCGTCATTCGCGTCCGGGAATTTTAAGGAGGGATCGATCCTTATGGTCATATTTAAACCGTTCAGCCCTTATATGCCAACACATCCGGAACGTGTCGCCGCAGACCCGTATGATGTCGTGTCGATTGAAGAAGCGCAAGCCGTCATTTCAGAAAATCCCGATTCTTTTTTAGCAGTTGATAAGCCAGAAGCGCTTCAATCTGACCTTTCCCTTGAGAAGTGGGGGGAGCTGGCGCGTCATGAGCTAGAACGGCTCTATGAAAAGGAATTGATGGAACGTCCGAACGGATTTTACGTCTATCGATTGACATCGGGACAACGTCAGCAAACAGGTCTAGTCGCCACCTTTTCAGTCGCGGATTATGAAGCCGGTCGCATCAAGATTCACGAACATACACGGGAAACGAAGGAGCGGGAACGTGTCGAGCATGTCCGGGCGACGCGAGCGCACACCGGTCCGATTCTACTCGGTCATCCTCCACATGCAAACTTGAAGCAAATCTTACATAAAGCGACTGACGGAGACCCGTTATTCTCGTTCACGGATGAACGAGGCGTCATGCATGAAGGATTCATGATTCCAAACCGTGAACTCGCTCGTGTCATGATGATTGGGGCAACCATCCCGTCGCTCTACATTGCGGATGGACATCATCGTGCGAAAGCGGCAGCGGTCGTTTCCGGGATGAGTGGGGAACGTTCTCAAAAGAATGAACGTACACACTTCTTAGGTGTCCTCTTCCCGAGTGACGAATTGACGATCTTGCCGTATCATCGCGTGCTGACAGCGATAAGTCCTGAAGAGGTAGAGAATATGTTAGACGGACTCTCGTTTTCATACATGATCAAGGAGGAGAATCGTCTTGTCCTGCCGAAAGAACATGGCGTCTTCGGAGTTGCCTATCGAGGGAAATATTATAAGTTGACGAAACGGCAAGAAGACAAAGCGCTCGACGTTGCCATCTTACAGCGAGATATTCTCACGCCATACTTCAACGTTGAAGATATCCGTACGGACGTGAGAGTCGATTTTGTCGGTGGAAACAAGACGGTCGTTGAATTAGAGGAGCTGACTAAAGTACCAGATCGATTGCTTTTCACGTGCCATGAGACAACGATGTCACAACTGATGCGCGTGGCGGATGACGGTGGTCAGATGCCTCCAAAATCGACCTGGTTCGAGCCGAAATTGAAAAGTGGTTTATTCATTCATCGATTCGATTGATGGCGCAGGCTGGAAAGAACAGACGAAAAGCGTTATAAATGGAATGAGAAGAAAGGGGTGGCCGAAATTGGCTAAAGCCGTATATCTTCACATTCCATTTTGTGAACATATTTGTTATTACTGTGATTTCAACAAGGTGTTTTTAAAAAATCAGCCTGTTGATGATTATTTAGATGCATTAGAACGAGAGATGGTACTGACGCTCGAGGCGTTTCCGACAGAGCGGATTGATACCATCTTTATCGGAGGCGGGACACCGACCGCGCTCAATGAGGAGCAGATGGCGCGCCTGATGGACATGGTCCGCCAACACCTTCTGCCACTCGCGTCAGACGACTTAGAGTATTCTGTAGAAGCGAACCCGAACTTTGTGAGTGCGGAAAAACTCGATACGATGAAAGCAGGTGGCGTCAACCGACTCAGTTTCGGTGTCCAGACGTTTGATGATGGTGGACTCGAGCGCATTGGGCGGACGCATCGGGCGGATGATGTGTTCGAGACGGTAAGCGAAGCGGCAAAGCGCTTTGACAATATCTCGATTGACCTGATGTTCGGTCTTCCGGAACAAACCCTTGAACAAATTGACCGTGATTTAGCGCTAGCGCTAAAATTACCGATTCAACATGTTTCCTCTTATTCGTTGATCCTCGAGCCGCATACCGTCTTTGCGATTCAAGATCGAAAAGGGAAGCTCCGTTTACCGGGGGAAGATGTCGAAGTCGAAATGTACTTGAAAGTGATGGAGACGCTTGAACACCATGGTCTCAAACAATATGAGATTTCAAATTATGGCTTGCCTGGTCGAGAGAGTCGTCACAATCAAGTGTACTGGCGCAATGAAGAGTATTATGGATTCGGAGCCGGAGCGCAT
Organism: Caryophanales bacterium; assembly: GCA_902362975.1. GTDB lineage: Bacteria > Bacillota > Bacilli > Exiguobacteriales > Exiguobacteriaceae > Exiguobacterium. The sequence continues at coordinate 153,822 of CABIYO010000002.1, read as the reverse complement.
AGTTATTTGAATGGGGCACGTCGCGCCAATATTGCTCCAATTCCTCACTATATTAAAGCAGAGGGCATCCCTGTGAAACGGGTGACCGAACTAGAAGAAGTGGAAAAGATGGAAGAAGAGCTATTCCTCGGTCTGCGTATGCGTTCCGGGGTCTCGCTTCAGACATTTGAACAAAAGTACGGAGCGTCGCTCGATGATGTGTTCGGTCACGTCATCGAAGAGTTGGTGAAGAAGTCACTGATTGAACGGACGGACACACATATCCGTCTAACGGCATCCGGTTTGCCACTCGCCAATGAAGCCTTTGCAGCCTTTATTGGAGAAGCAAAACTTGAACTTGCTGATTCATAAAAAAATGGACAAGTCCCTCGTGAGGATTTGTCCATCTTCTTATATTACAAGACGAGATCACGATAGAGCGGTGTAAGCCGACCGAACGTGTCTTCGACCAACGCGAGAAATGCGTCTTCATTTTGAAGAATCGACGCATCGGCAGGAAGTTGACGGCCAATCAAAAAATCAGCCTTTTTAACAGTGCCGAATCGCTCAAGTAGCGATTGAATGTCTTCGCTTGACGTATCTTCAACAAGAAACGCTTCTTTTTTCATATGGTCGCCTGCGATATGGAAATCAGGAAATGTTGATTTCAAATCGATTTGTTGCAGGCGTTTCGCGATGGCGTCCTTGTTCGGGATCTCATAGATGAACGCTAGCCAGATGAAGACACGATCGTCGAAAAGCCCAACTTGTAAGTGCGGATGTTTTTTGTACCCACGTTTGTCGTGACAAATCGCCATCCACGTATCTTTCGGTGGGTTCACCGTCCGACGAGCGTGCTTCGCCACATGCAAATAAAGAGGGATACCGACATCAGCCTCAAGCTCTGGCCCGACCTCGTCATAAATCCGATGGAAGAGCGGTTGAATATCCGAACGGATACCAGACATTCGTTCGTCGAGTCCATCCTGTTTAAATACATTAAATTGTTTTGTTGTAAACATTTAATCACCTCATCATCTATTCTACCGAAATGGGCTTTTATTTTCATTTGGTAGGTTTGCCATCGTGAAAAAAGGTGAAAAAAATCCGAGTATATGAATTGACAAATAGTGAGAACATGATAATATTTGAAGTGTAATTAGCACTCGTTAAATGTGAGTGCTAATAAAGAAGGGTAACCTTTTCAGAGAGGAGTGATGTTGTATTGACTGAACGACAATTGCTCATTCTTCGAGCCATCATTGACGATTACATCCAGACGGCTCAGCCGGTCGGTTCTCGAACATTGTCGAAACGAGACGATTTGACGTTTAGTTCAGCAACGATTCGGAATGATATGGCCGATTTGGAAGACATGGGGCTGATTGAAAAACCGCATACTTCTGCAGGTCGCATCCCGTCAGAGGTCGGCTATCGATATTACGTGGACCACCTCGTCGAGAAGCAGATTATCGATGAACGAGAGACGAGTCGACTAGAAGAACGTTTGAAACAATCTTCAAAAGAATCTGAGATCCTGATTCGACAAGCCGCAGATCTCCTTTCTGATTTGACCAATTATACGACGGTCGCCCTCGGTCCGAATAGCAAAATGGAAACGTTGGCCCGTGTGGACTTTATGCCATTAGACGAGCGCCGTGGTGTCGTGCTCATCGTCACGGATCACGGTCATGTCGAGCATCGTACCGTAATGTTTGAATCACGTGTCGCTCCTGACGTCATCGAGGAAACGATTCGACTGTTGAACAATCGCCTTGCTGGAACGCCAATCGGGCAATTGAAAATCCGGATTGGGGAGGAAGTTGCCAAATTGCAACTCGCTCAGCGACAGCAGTACGAGAACATGATGCAACTGATTCAATCGACGGTCGGAATCCAAACGCCGTCTTCGCTTTATCTCGGGGGCAAGAAGAAAATCTTCAACCAACCCGAGTTTCAGACGCTTGACACGTTACGTCCATTCCTAGAATGGATTGATGAGCAAGAACGATTGGCGCACTGGCTCGAATCGTTGCCAAATCGTGAGATTTATGTGGGCATTGGGAGCGAGAACGGAATTGTCGCCCTTCAAAATTGTAGTGTCGTCACCTCACATTATACACTAGATGGAAAAACATTCGGAACAATCGCTATGATTGGTCCAACGCGTATGAATTACCGTCATGGTGTCCAAATGATGGGACAAATTATCGAAGCATTGCGACGAATGAAACTAGATGAGTGACGGAAAGGAGTTTTACTATGACAGCAGATCAACGAAACGGGCATGAGCAAGATGACGTGCTTGAAGAAAAATCTGTAGACTCGGCACAAACAGAAGAGAATGAGTCAACTGAATCAAATGAAGATGAGGTTTTAAATGCTGAGATTGTGGAAAAAAGTTCTGAGGGGACGGACTTAGAAAAAGAAATCGAAGCGTTGAAAGCGAGCGAGCTCCGCATTCGTGCTGACTTTGACAACTTCCGTCGTCGGACGAACGAAGAGAATGCCCAACGCATCAAGTTTGCTTCACAGTCTGTCATTGAAAAATTGATTCCGCTCGTTGACAACTTTGAGCGTGCACTTCAAGTAAACGCAACTTCGGAAGATGCGAAGCAGATTCAATCGGGAGTAGACATGATTTATCGTCAACTACTTGACGTATTAAATTCTGAACAAGTCGAAGTGATTGAAGCAGTCGGAAAGCCGTTCGACCCGAATTTCCATCAAGCAGTCATGCAAGAACCGAGCGATGAGTTCGAGTCAGGTATCGTGACGATGGAGCTTCAAAAAGGATATACAATGCATGGTCGGGTCATTCGCCCGAGCATGGTAAAAGTCGCAGAATAACACTACTTAACGAAACGGAGGAATAAACGATGGGTAAAATTATCGGTATTGACTTAGGGACTACAAACTCATGCGTGGCAGTAATGGAAGGTGGCGAAGCAGTCGTCATCCCAAACGCAGAAGGTAACCGTACGACTCCTTCGGTTGTCGCATTCAAAGGAGAAGAGCGTCAAGTCGGTGAGGTCGCAAAACGTCAGGCCATCACGAACCCGAATACGATCCAATCAATCAAACGTCACATGGGAACGTCATATACAGTAGACGTAGACGGCAAGAAATACACACCACAAGAAATCTCGGCAATCATTTTGCAGAAGTTGAAGAAAGATGCTGAAGACTACCTCGGTGAAACAGTCACGGAAGCCGTCATCACGGTTCCTGCATACTTCAACGATGCGGAGCGTCAAGCGACAAAAGATGCTGGTAAGATTGCTGGTCTTGATGTCAAACGAATCATCAACGAACCAACAGCTGCGGCACTCGCTTACGGTTTAGATAAAGGTGAAGACCAAACGATTTTGATTTATGACCTCGGTGGCGGTACGTTTGACGTATCGATCCTTGAACTTGGTGACGGTGTATTCGAAGTTGTCGCTACAGCTGGTGACAACCGTCTCGGTGGAGATGACTTCGACCAAAAAATCATCGACTACCTCGTTGCAGAATTCAAAAAAGAGAACGGCATCGACCTCAGCAAAGATAAGATGGCGCTTCAGCGCTTGAAAGACGCTGCTGAAAAAGCGAAGAAAGATCTTTCAGGTGTGACAAGCGCACACATCAGCCTTCCGTTTATCACAGCAGGTGAAGCAGGACCACTCCACTTGGAGATGACACTCACACGTGCGAAATTTGAAGAATTGACGGCTGACCTTGTCGAACGCACTATGGAACCGACTCGCCGTGCCTTGAAAGACGCAGGACTTACACCTTCTGACCTCGACAAGGTCATTCTCGTCGGTGGTTCGACACGTATCCCTGCTGTTCAAAAAGCAATCTACGACTTCACGAAGAAAGAGCCGTTCAAAGGGGTAAACCCGGATGAAGTTGTTGCACTTGGTGCAGCAATTCAAGGTGGGGTTCTTGCTGGAGACGTGAAAGACGTCGTTCTTCTCGACGTGACTCCACTCTCACTCGGTATCGAGACAATGGGTGGCGTGATGACGAAACTCATCGATCGCAACACGACAATCCCGACATCGAAATCACAAGTGTTCTCGACTGCGGCCGATAACCAGCCTGCTGTTGACATTCACGTCCTTCAAGGGGAACGTCCGATGGCAGCGGATAACAAGACACTTGGGCGCTTCCAATTGACGGATATTCCACCAGCACCACGTGGTGTGCCACAAATCGAAGTTAAATTCGATATCGATGCAAACGGAATCGTTCACGTATCAGCGAAAGATCTCGGTACGAACAAAGAACAATCAATCACAATCCAATCTTCTTCAGGTATCGATGAGGCGGAAATCGAGCGTATGGTGAAAGAAGCCGAAGCGAACGCAGAAGCAGATAAAAAACGTAAAGAAGAAGCAGAACTTCGCAACGAAACAGACCAACTCGTCTTCGCGACAGACAAGGCGATTAAAGACCTTGGTGAGCAAGTAGAAGAGGCGGACAAAGAAAAAGCAGAAGCTGCGAAAGAAAAAGCGAAAACTGCTCTCGAAGGTTCAGACCTTGAGGCAATCCGTACTGCCAAAGACGAATTGTCAGCTGTCGTTCAAGAGTTGACGCAAAAAGTATATGCTAAAATGGCTGAACAGCAAGGTGCTGAAGGCGCAGAACCACAAGCGGAAGCGAAACAGGACGATAATGTCGTGGACGCAGAGTTTGAGGATCTCGACGACCGTAAATAAACAGCCGTTGTAAAGGAGAGCGCCAAAGCAGGTTTCTGCTTTGGCTCTTTCCATGTTAAGGTAGAATCGGTAAAATCGATACGTAGTTAGTGAGGATAGGAGCGAGAATAGTGGCGAAACGAGATTATTATGAAGTGCTCGGGCTCGAGAAGTCGGCCACGGCACAAGACATCAAGCGGGCATACCGAAAGTTAGCCCGTCAATATCACCCGGACATCAACCAAGAAGCAGATGCTGCCGAGAAATTTAAAGAGATCGGTGAAGCGTACGAAGTACTCTCAGATGAACAGAAACGGGCCCAGTATGACCGATTCGGTTTCGAAGGGGCCAATCAGTTCGGAGGAGGCGGTGACTTCCAGGGTGGCTTCGGAGATATCTTTGACATGTTCTTCGGAGGCGGTGGACGCCGTCAAGATCCGAATGCACCACGTCGCGGTGAAGACTACCAGTACGTCGTCGATCTTGACTTCATGGAAAGTGTCACTGGGAAAACGGAGACGATTGAACTCGAAATCGAAGTGGAATGTGACACGTGTATGGGAAGTGGCGCAAAACCGGGCACGAAACCGGAAACGTGTAATCGATGTGGCGGCAGTGGCGTCGAGACGGTCGAACAGAACACGATTCTCGGTCGTATGGTCAACCAACGTCCATGTAGCCAGTGTCACGGAAGTGGTAATACGATTAAAGAAAAATGTCCGACGTGCCATGGTTCAGGTCATGTGAAAAAGAAACAAACCGTCGAGGTCAAAATCCCAGCCGGTATCGATAACGGTCAACAAATCCGTCTCTCAGGTAAAGGGGGTCCAGGCGTGAACGGTGGACCGGCAGGGGACTTGTACGTCGTCGTTCGTGTCAGAGCACATGAGATTTTTGAACGTGTCGACCAACATATCACAATGGAAATGCCGATCACATTCGCCCAGGCTGCTCTCGGTGCGGAAATCGAAGTACCGACAGTTCACGGGAATGTGAGCTTGAAAGTGCCTGCAGGGACACAAACCGGTTCAAAATTCCGTTTACGCGGTAAAGGAATGCCAAGCGTTCGTGGTGGTGGAAATGGTGACCAGTATGTCACTGTCATCGTGATGACACCGAAGAACTTGACAGACCGTCAAAAAGAGTTGCTTCGTGAATTTGAAGAAATTAGCGGAGAGTCCGGTGTCGAAGAGGAACATGGCATGTTCCAAAAAATGAAAAAGTTCTTTAGTCAATAAAAGGAGTGTGTACGGACGATGAAATGGTCTGAAATTTGTGTCCACACGACACAACTTGCGGTAGAAGCAGTATCCAATTTACTACACGAAGTGGGGGCACAAGGTGTCGTCATCGAGGACGTGGAAGATTTTGACAGAATGATGGCGGAGGACCATTTCGGAGAAATTTGGGACGTTTCGGATCGTGAAACGTATCCAACTTCTGGCGTACACGTCAAAGCATATGTCCCGGCCTCGGGTGATTTTCAAGATTTACTTTCAAATCTGAAACAAGAAATCGAACGACTTCGCACGATGCTCGACATCGGGTCAGGAGACGTCACGGTCGCTGAAATCGATGAAGAGGACTGGGCTCACTCTTGGAAGCAGTACTATAAGCCGGTGAAAATTTCGCAACAACTAACCATCGTTCCTTTATGGGAAGAGTACACCCCGCAGCCGGAAGAGAATGTGATTTTGCTTGACCCGGGTATGGCGTTCGGCACAGGGACGCATCCAACGACAATGCTATGCATTCAAGCGATTGAGAACTACATCCAGGAAGGTGACCGTGTCATTGATGTCGGTACAGGATCGGGCGTATTGTCGATTGCTGCTGCGAAACTCGGAGCGACAAACGTGAAGGCACTAGACTTAGACTCGGTCGCAGTCGAAGCTGCTCGTCAAAACGTTGAGACGAACGGAGTGGGCGAACTCGTTCAAGTGGACACAGGTGATCTTCTGAAAGGCGTGGAAGGCGAGTACGATTTAGTCGTAGCGAACATTCTTGCTGACGTCATTCTCCTTTTCATCGAAGACGCCTACGCACGTACGAAGTCAGGTGGGCGCTTCATCACCTCTGGAATTATCGGAGAGAAGCGGGCTGAAGTGACGAGTGCTTTGGTTGCTGCTGGATTTGAGATTGAGGAGACGCGCGTGATGGAAGACTGGGTCGCGATTATCGCCAAGAAGGGGTAAGTTATGCAACGTTATTTTTTGACAAAAGAAGCCTTTAAAGGCGAAACGGTGACCCTTCCTTCCGACGTGGTCTATCACATCGGTACAGTCTTACGACAAGGTCCTGGATATGAGATGGTCCTACTGGATGGTACAGGTGTTGAGTATGCCTGTGTCGTGACATCACTTGAGAAAAAGAGCGGGGAAGCGAAAGTCATGTCATCACGCCAGGCGACGACGGAATTACCGATCGAGGTGACTTTGGCGTATGCACTCCCGAAAGGAGACAAAGTCGAGCTCGTCGCCCAAAAAGCGACGGAGCTTGGCGTCCACCATCTGTTGCTGTTCGAATCGACGCGCTCTGTTGCCAAATGGGATGGAAAAAAAGCTCCGAAAAAAGTGGAGCGGATTCAAAAGATTATGCAAGAAGCGGCTGAACAATCCTATCGTGCCGTGGTACCGACTTGCACATATATTTCTCCGAAAGAGCTCCAACAGAAAATAGATGGCTATGATGCTGTGGTCATCGCATATGAAGAGTCGGCAAAAGAAGGGGAGCAGTCTGCTTTCGCGCAACTGGTGACTCAACTGAAACCGAAACAACGCATCCTCGTCATTACGGGACCTGAAGGTGGATTCGATGTGAACGAAATCAATCAATGGACTCTGGCAGGAGCGACTGCATGTGCATTTGGACCACGAATTCTTCGGTCTGAGACGGCGCCACTTTATGCATTATCTGCAATCTCTTTCGCGCATGAACTGAACAGATAAAATGAAAACGGATGACCTCAATCGGGTCATCCGTTTTCATTTTATTTTTTGTTGATTGTAATCACTTTCTTCGTGACGTTTCCACCAAGGTCGGTCACTTCGAATGTGAAGGTATTCTTCCCTTTCGCTGTCAATGGAAGTGTGATCGTCCCCGTGCGTGAGAAAGCACGCATCGCATATGGTTCTTTCAACGTATTGCTCCATTTCAAGTCTCCGTTGACACGAAGCTTGATCTCATCGAAGTTATCCGTTACTTGAACTTTCACTTTTACAGAATTCTGTTTAGACGATACGTTCTTCGGGACATTTGTCACCGACAATTTAGCTTTCGTCGAGTCGACAAGGACTGGGCGGACGAAGTTCGTCACGTTTCCGGCTGTGTCTTCTGCGACAAAGCGCACTTTGTGATACCCGTCTTTAAATGTCCGTGTCGTATTGAACGTATATTGTTTCGCTGTCGCGTCGTATGTGAGCGGTACTTCGACCCCGTCCACAGTGAACGATGCAATCTCAGAGTCATCTTTGACTTGACCGATCAACGGAACGATCGGTGTACCGTAAGGAGAGAAGGCGAGTGGCGCATCTACGAAGATGCCAGGCTTGGTCACATCATTTTCTATCGATACGTTTCGAGTGATCACGTTCCCAGCGTTGTCTGATACACGAACCGAGAGCTGATCCGTAGAGGAGAGTGGTTGTTCAAGCGTAAAGTTTGCTGCATCCTTCGCTTCTTTTGCAACCACTTCTCCATTCAGGAGGAACTCGATTCCGTTGATTCCAGCAAAGTCATCCGATGCCTTGACGCTCGCCACGTTATCGTTCCAACGAAGCGTGAAGCGCGGGTCTGTGTAATCTACTTTGACAGGGATACGTAACGTTTGAGCTTGCTTCTTCATGTAGTCGATGCTTGCTTCAATCTCATAGTAATATGTTCCTTTAGGCGCCATCTTACCATTTAATTGCCCATCCCAAGCGTTATCCGCTGCGTAATAGTAATAATCGCCACTTCCACCATCGAAGTAATTCTTTCTCAATTCGTCTTCCATCTTGAGGGTACGAAGGACGTTTCCTTTCTCATCTACAATCCGGTATTTGACATCTTTTGCGTTACGTAATAGCGAGAAGACTGGAGTTGCCGTATCTTTCGATCCGTCACCATCCGGAGAGATGGCAACCGCCTCACCAGCCACGGATTCATCTAACTTTTCGCCTAAGTAGTTTCGGTCGGCATCGACCAATCCAGAAACGCCGTAGAATGCTCCTTCTCCGTAAATCGTCTCGTCAAAGATTGGTGCTTTGCCCCAGTCTCCTTCAAAACCAACGAACGGAACGACAAGAGATGGATGACCGTCTGTGCCACTTGGATCAGTCAAACGAAGGAACCCGTCGACGAAGTAGCCGTTCTCAAAGACAGATTTGGCAGATACAGTGCCTTCTAACGTTTCTGGGTTCAACACTTTTGCTTTCGAAACATCGATGGAAACTGTGATTTCTTTCTTCTGTTTTGCTTTCAACGTGACTTTACTTGTGTTCGATCCGTTGATTTTAACGATAGCTTGCTCGAGTGCTTGAGCTTCCATCACATTTTGAACGATACCGTCTTTGTTTTTGACAGCGAGGTCTGTTTGCAACGATGCGGCCACATCATAAGTCAACGCTTCGTTCGACATGTTCTCGACGACGACCGTGAAGGATGCTTTGCTCTTCGACAACTCTTTCAAAGCGACTTTTGCCTCTTTTGTCGACTTTTCATAGGCGACAGCCGGCGAGGTGACGGCTGCATGCAATTGCATGAGACCGGCTCCGGCACGACGAGGAGAGTATGGAAGCGACTGTTTCAATTCCTGGTTATATGGTCCGATATCCGTGACAGGATTAGATGTGTTGAGTAACAAGTTTTTCGCCATCGTGACGCGTGCTTTCCCACTCAACTTGAAGTCGCGGTCTACACGTTCGAGAACGAGTGCCGCTCCTCCGGCAACGTGTGGTGCTGCCATTGACGTTCCGCTCATCAATCCATATTGGTTATCGTTAAATGTAGAGAAAATTTGTCCGCCTGGAGCAGAAAGTTCCGGCTTGAAGTCAAGGCTCGGTGTAACTCCCCACGATGTGAAATCAGACATCGCACCGGCTGAACGGTTGTTGACACTGATTCGGTCACCGGCAAACGTCACTTGAAGCGGACCTTCTGCTAACTTGTCTTTCAGTTCATTCCCGTCCTGGATGCTAAGTGATGCCATTGGGAGTTGAGGTTGATCGAGAGACATCGAGACATAATCGCCATGCCCGACCGCACCACGTACGATGACACCTGCTGCGCCTTGTGCTTCAGCTGTTTTTTGAATCTTCGAGTAGAAGTAACCGCCGTCGCGAACAGCAAGGATGAGTTTTCCTTTTACGTCTTTCCCTTCATAATTCTCCGGCTGTCCGTCTCCGACATATACGATGTCGTATGTTCCTTCTTTGAAGGCAGGACCGTCTTGTTTTTTCCACCCGATTTTTTCATCTCCGACACGGAATGCGTCCAATTGAATTTGATCGTTTTCAAGAGAGGCGACCGATGTCGATGCTTGACTGACACTCGGTGCCCCAACGACACCCGTATCTGGGTTTGAAGCAGTCGGTAAGTCGAATCCGTGACCAAAGTATGCGGAGTTCCCAGCAGAAATCGACATGAAGATGCCGTTATCGACAGCACGTTGAACGGCTTGTTGTTCTGGCGAATCGGCATCGACGAACCCGGCTGTCGAACCGAGACTCATGTTGATGACGTCAGCGCCGAGTTTGATGGCATCATCAATCGCTTTGATATAGATGTCTCCATATGTAGATGCATAGTTCGGGTCGTTACTGAATACTTTTAAACCTAAAATTTGTGCTTCCGGTGCGACCCCTTTGATTCCACCGTTTTCCAAGTCACCGTTGGCTGCAACCGTTCCGGAAACGTGTTGTCCATGCATGGAAGCGCCAGGTGAATCGTCCTTGATGTCATCGTTCTCATCGTAGTAGTTATATGCGTATGGAACTTTCTCGTTCACGTATTCGCCTGGAAGACCGAACGATGTGATGGCTTGATTGACTTCAGATTGAGTCAACTCTGCCGTCTTGGCGTCTGTGATCTTATAATCCCGGTGCTCAGGGTCGATTCCAGAATCGATGACGGCGACGACAGTACCTTCTCCGGCAAACCCGTAATCTCCCCATGTTTGTTCGGCTTGAACCATTCCATTACTCGTGATCATATCCGGTTTAACTTCTGGGCGCTCATACTCGTTGACAATGTGAACGGTCGCCACTTCAGGTAATGCTTCGACTTTGGCTATTTCACTTGTAGACAAGAACGTAGAGAAACCATTGAAGACGGTGGTGAATTCTTCAATCGGTGTAGCCGTTACGCCTTGTTTCTTCAAGGCGGACTTGGCACGTTTTTGTTCTGATTGAACAGATTGTTGTGCCTTATTTTGCTCTGATTTCGACAATTCATTAAATTTCTTTCCTTTTTGAGCGGCTTCGGCAATGGCAGGATCCCCGACGAGCTCGACGACGACCCGAACTTTTTTCTGTTTCTTCTCTAGAACCAGTTTCGGTTTAACGGAAGCTTCTGCTGAAACAGAGGTTGTTCCAGCTTGAATCAGTGCAGGTGACAAGGCGATACATGTGGCGAGTGAAGCGTTTAAATAGATTTTTTTTCGTGACAACGTATAGACCCCCTAAAATTTGTTATTACCTGTAAAAAATACAACATAAACTCACATTGAGAACTATCATATCGTTAATCTGAGGAAAAAGAGTGGGTTGATTTGTAATATAGGTAAGTGTTTTTGCACAAATTTAAATGTTCTGACAATTACCAAAGACCTAACCCATAAGACCTATATCCAACTGGATGTGATGCGAGAATCTAGCGGATGACTTGAAATGAATAAAAAAAGCTGTTAATGTAACGTTAAAGTTGAATACCAATAAAACTTATCAAATTAGTAGGAATTTAGATTGGGGTAGCGATATGAACTTACCATTCATGGACATCTTTAAGGATTGGGCAAAGGATTATGATACGACGGTCGGGGGGCATGATGAGCAATATCACGAGGTGTTCATCGGATATGAGCAAATGCTCGATGAGGTCGCCCTCCACGTCGAAGGGACGGTACTTGAGTTTGGTGTCGGAACAGGGAACTTGAGTAACCGGATCTTGAAAGGACATCCGTTGATTGCGATTGAACCGTCGCCGGAAATGCGACAAATTGCTGTTGAAAAGTTGGGGATTGATGTGCTCGAAGGCGATTTCCTCCGTTATCCGGATTTATCAAACGTGGATACGGTCGTATCGTCGTATGCTTTTCATCACTTGACAGATTCTGAAAAGGCCACGGCCATCGGTCAGTATGTTGAAGGCTGGGAACATCCAAAGTTCGTGTTGCTAGATACGATGTTTGAGTCACCAGCAGCTCGTCAGGACATCATCGATTGGGCGACTGCGAAAGGGTACTCAGACCTCGTCGAAGACTTAAACCGTGAATATTATCCATATACGTCAACGATTCGTTCCATGTTAGAATCGAACGGGTACAACGTGACGATGACGCAGAAAAACAAGTTTGTTTGGCTCGTAATAGCCACTAAATAACGAGGAGGAATTACTCATGAAAACATATAATGTTGAAAGTTTTAACTTGGATCATACGAAAGTACAGGCGCCTTTTGTCCGTTTAGCTGGTGTGAAAGAGGGAACTGCTGACACGATTTATAAATACGATATTCGTTTCATTCAACCGAACGAAGGACTCATGCCGATGCGCGCGGTTCATTCACTTGAGCATTTGATTGCCGAGAACAGTCGCAATCATTCTGAAGACATCGTCGATATCTCGCCGATGGGTTGCCAGACAGGCTTCTATTGGACGATGCTCAATGATGGGAACTACGAACGAATGCTTGACCTCGTGGAAGCGACGTTACGTGATGCGGTGAACGCTGAGGAACTACCGGCGCAAAACCCTGTTCAATGTGGGAATGCGAATCATCATGATTTCGAAGGTGCCAAAAAATTAGCGGCAGACATGCTCGCAAAACGTGATGAGTGGCATATCGTATTCAAGGACGAGGCATAAGATGATTGTCCGTGACGTCTATGAACTCATCGGAGACACACCGCTCATTGAACTTCGTACACTTCCTGTACCTGCGAATGTCAAAGTGTACGGGAAGCTCGAGATGATGAATCCAGGTGGGAGTGTCAAAGACCGACTCGGGATGAATTTGATTGAACGGGCGATTGAGCGTGGCGATGTGGCACCCGGCGGAACAGTGATCGAACCGACAGCAGGCAATACGGGGATCGGGCTTGCGCTCGCTTGTCAGCGGTTCGGGGTTCGCCTCATGACGGTCACCCCTGAAAAATTCAGTCAAGAGAAGCAGGCATTGATGCGACTGCTCGGAGCCACCGTCGTCAACACACCGACCGAACTCGGTATGAAGGGAGCAATCGCACATGCCATTGAGTTGGCCATAGAACATGACGCCTATGTCCCAGAACAGTTCTCGAACCCAGATAACCCGGATGCTTACGTCGACATCCTTTCACATGAGTTGTTGAAAGATGTACCACAAATTGACGTATTTGTAGCGGGAGCAGGGTCAGGTGGCACATTCACCGGTGTCGCCAAATCATTAAAGCCACTTGGGACGAAAACTGTCGTCGTGGAGCCGGTCGGTTCCATTTTGAACGGCGGTGAACCAGGACCACATAAAACTGAAGGGATCGGCGTCGAAAAATGGCCACCATTTCTGGAGAGGACTTACGTTGATGCGATTCATACCATTACAGATGAAGAAGCCTTCTATTACGTGGCACATATAGCGAAACAGGAAGGTTTGCTCATCGGTAGTTCTTCAGGCGCTGCCATTGCAGCATGTGTAAAAGAAGCGAATCAATTGACGGAAGGCACGATTGTCACCATCTTGCCTGATAGTGCGGAGCGATATTTAAGTCAAGGAATTGTCAAGGAGGCAGAACATGCGTACAAAGACAGCACTCATTCACGGCGGTAAAACGACGGACCCGTTGACAGGGGCCGTCACACCACCGATTTATCAAACGAGCACGTATAAGCAAGACGGGATTGGCAACTTGCGAGAAGGGTACGAGTACTCACGATCAGCAAACCCGACCCGGACGGCATTAGAGACATTGATTGCCGATATCGAAGGCGGTGTGCAAGGATTTGCATTCGGATCTGGGATGGCAGCCATCTCAACGGTGCTTATGTTATTGAAATCTGGAGACCACGTCATCGTCGGGTCTGATGTATATGGAGGAACGTACCGTGTATTCAATCGAGTATTTCAGTCACGAGGCTTGGAAGCAACTTTTGTCGATACATCCGATGAAGCAGCGGTCCGGGATGCGCTTCAAGCGAACACGAAAATGATTTATGTCGAGACCCCGACAAATCCTCTCTTGAACGTGACGGACATTCGGGCGATGCGTAAGATTGCCGATGAAGCAGATGTGTTACTCGTCGTGGACAATACGTTTATGACCCCTTACTTCCAAAATCCGATCGATCTTGGAGCAGACTACGTCCTTCACAGTGCCACGAAGTACTTAGGCGGACATAGTGACGTTGTTGCGGGACTTGTTGTCGCGCGTACGGAAGAGCAAGGCGAGGCTTTGGCGTTCCTGCAAAACTCTGTTGGCGCAGTTCTTGGACCACAAGATAGCTTCCTTGTTGTAAGGGGAATCAAGACGCTGGCTGTTCGGATGGAAGAGATTGAATCGAATGCACGTGCACTGGTCGAATTCCTTCAGTCGAACGAGTCTGTATCACGCGTGCTCCACCCAAGTGTATCGAGTGAGGAAGCGAAGCGGATTCATTTATCGCAGGCACGTGGATTCGGTGGAATGATCGCATTTGATGTCGGTTCAGCGGAAGCGGCAGAAATGATGGTAGCGAAGACGAAATACTTCACGCTCGCAGAAAGTTTAGGAGCGGTTGAGAGTTTGATCAGTGTCCCGGCACGCATGACACATGCCTCGATTCCAGCCGAACGTCGAGCGGAACTTGGCATCACCGATGGGCTCGTCCGTATTTCGGTCGGACTTGAGGACATTGATGACTTGATCGAAGACTTGGCACAAGCATTAACAGCTATTGAACAAGTGAAACAATAAACGGTTAGGGCGCGATTTCGCGCCTTTTTTCATGAAACAAAAATCTTGTATCGGGAGTCTTTCATCGACTAAACTGTCTTTAACTTGTAAGGGAGTGGGTGAACGTGTGAATAAGGGAGTATGGACGACAGTCGGGGCCTACATTATGTGGGGCGTCCTTCCTATTTATTGGAAGTTTTTACAAGAAGTGCCGAGTGGTCAAATTTTGGCGCATCGGATCGTTTGGTCATTTTTATTTATTCTGCTCGTTCTGAGATGGACAAATCAGTGGAAAGAATTCGGTTACGCCCTTCAACACCGCGCTACGCGAAACGCATTCATGTTGAACGGATTCATCGTCAGTGCCAACTGGTTTGTATACATATGGGCTGTCAATCACGGATATATCATTGAAGCTTCTCTCGGATATTACATCAATCCTCTTGTCAGTATGGTGTTAGGAGTGCTTGTCTTTCGGGAATCATTAAATCGAGTCCAATGGATAGCCGTTGGGATCGCGTCGATCGGCGTCCTCGTCTTGACGTTAGGGTACGGCACGTTTCCATGGATTTCATTCGTCTTGGCGAGTACCTTTGGATTTTATGGGATGGTGAAGAAGCGCCGTCCCCTTGCTTCAACGGTTAGCCTAGGAATCGAAACGCTAGCAGTGGTCCCGGTGGCATTGCTCTTCCTCGGAAATCAAGTTGTCACCGACAATATTGCGTATAACATGTCGCCTGTCATTTGGCTCGCCCTACTTGGAACGGGCGTGGTCACGGCGTTGCCTCTCCTCCTTTTTGGGTACGGGGCACAACATATCCCGTTCACGCTTGTCGGGTTTCTTCAATTTATCGCACCGACACTTAGCTTGATTATCGGGGTCGTCATGTACCACGAACCGTTCACGGCATACCATGTCTTTGCCTTCACCTGCATTTGGCTCGCTATTTTCTTCTTTAGTTGGAATAGTTGGGTCGTCGCTCGTAAACGTCGTCAGTTGATTTAGATTTGAAAGCTGTTACATTTCGTCAAAACATGGTAATATGTTAGATGTCAGACTTATTCGTCGGAGGAGGAAATGAATAATGGAATTAGCCCGTTATATCGACCACACAGCTTTAAAGGCTGAAACAACAAAAGATCAAATTACAACACTTTGTGCAGAGGCGCTCGAATACAAATTCGCAAGCGTTTGTGTCAATCCGACATGGGTCAAATATGCAGCAGAACAACTCAAGTCCGATGATGATGTCAAAGTATGTACTGTCATCGGTTTCCCACTAGGAGCAAACACAACTGAGGTAAAAGCATTCGAGACAAAAGATGCGATTGCCAATGGAGCAGATGAAGTAGACATGGTCATCAACATCGCAGCACTCAAAGATGCTGACTACGATCTCGTAGAACGTGACATCCGTGCGGTTGTCGAAGCGGCAAACGGTGCACTCGTCAAAGTCATCTTGGAAACATGCTTGCTTACAAAAGAAGAAATCAAAAAAGCTGCCGAACTTTCAGTGAAAGCTGGAGCAGACTTCGTCAAAACATCGACTGGTTTCTCGACAGGTGGCGCGACAGTCGAAGACATTCGCCTCATGCGCGAGACGGTCGGACCTGACATCGGCGTAAAAGCTTCAGGTGGGGTTCGTGACTTCGAGGGTGCGAAAGCGATGATTGATGCTGGTGCGACACGTATCGGTGCTTCAGCGGGTATCGCGATTGTCACTGGTGGAAGTTCAGACAGCGACTATTAATAAGTGGTTGACCACACGACTTAATTTCACTATAATATGTTATGACGTGTGAAACACGTTTCCTTAGTCGTGTAATTCGGAGGGAGGGAAAACTAGTGGAAACTCGTGTCCGTAAAAACGAATCGCTTGAAGACGCTCTTCGTCGTTTCAAACGCGGTGTTTCGAAAGATGGCACACTTGCCGAAGTTCGTAAACGTCGTCACTACGAAAAGCCAAGCGTAAAACGTAAATTGAAATCAGAAGCTGCGCGTAAGCGTAAGAAATTCTGATTCCAGTTTCATTTGTAGAGAGGGTGTTGGCTCATGAGTCTTCAAGAACGCTTGACGGACGACATGAAGCAAGCCATGCGCGCGAAACAAAAGGATCGTCTTACAACAATCCGGATGGTCAAAGCGTCGCTCCAAAATGAGGCTATCAAACTAGGGCGTCAAGATCTTACCGAGGAAGAGGAACTCACGGTGCTCAACCGAGAGATGAAACAGCGCAGAGACTCCCTCCGAGAATTCGAAAGCGCTGGTCGTGAAGATCTGGCTTCCAAAGTAGCAGAAGAGATTGTCATCCTAGAGGCCTATATGCCTGAACAACTTTCAGAAGATGAAGTGACCGCCATCGTCCAAGCAGCAATTGCTCAAACGAACGCAGCCGCTCCATCAGATATGGGTAAGGTGATGGGCGTCGTCATGCCGCAAGTCAAAGGCAAGGCAGACGGTGGTCTTGTGAACCGAATCGTCAAACAACAATTGACGAATTGATGAAAAAGCAGAAACTTTCCGGGAAACCGAAAGTTTCTGCTTTTTTTGCGTATTTTGAAACCACATTCAATCTCGTTTCGTATACACTAGAGATAGGAGATAGCTTTGAATTTGGAAGGGGGTAGCAAGACGATGACATTTGGTCTCGGAGTGATTCTGACAGTCTTTTTTGTCGGAGTCGTCCTTCTTGGAATTGAAGTGTTCGTAGCAGGGTTTGGATTGTTCGGTTTGCTTGGGATCGGAGCCGTCGTTGCGAGTTTGATTATGGCTGGTGCGACGATCGGTCAACTGTGGCTATCGATTGGTCTAGCGGCAGCGGTGCTAACTGGCCTCGGCTTTTGGGCATACCGTCGCTTGAGTACGAATCGTCCGCTCATTTATAAAGGGTTGATTTTGACGGATTCGACATCAACTGAAAAAGGCTACTTGTCCCATGCCGATCGAAAACAGCTTCTCGGGAAAGTGGGAGTCACCTTGACACCGCTTCGCCCAGCCGGTACTGCCGAAATCGACGGAGAACGACTTGATGTCGTGACGGAAGGTGGCTATCTCGATCAGCAGACAAAAATTCAGGTTTATAAAGTGGATTCTGGACGGATTGTCGTTCGAAGCTTTGTAGAACCGAAGGAGGATGTAACAGAATGACACCAGAATTATTGACAACGTTACTCATTACAGGTGGAGGATTGATTGCACTTGCTGTATTCTTCACGTTCGTACCAGTCGGACTATGGATCAGTTCGTTTGCAGCGGGCGTTCACGTCTCGATTTTCACATTGATTGGGATGCGCCTTCGTCGCGTTATTCCATCGAAAATCGTGAACCCGTTGATTAAAGCGGTTAAAGCAGGAATTGAATTAAACACGAACCAGCTTGAGAGTCACTTCTTGGCTGGTGGTAACGTAGACCGCGTTGTGAACGCATTGATTGCGGCGCACCGTGCGAATATTGAATTGTCGTTCGAACGAGCTGCTGCTATCGATTTGGCAGGACGAAATGTACTCGAGGCTGTACAGATGTCTGTTAACCCGAAAGTCATTGAGACGCCGTTTATTGCGGGTGTTGCGATGGACGGGATTGAAGTGAAGGCGAAAGCACGTATTACCGTACGTGCGAATATCGATCGTCTCGTCGGTGGTGCGGGAGAAGAAACGATTATCGCCCGTGTCGGTGAAGGGGTCGTGTCGACAATCGGTTCACAAAACAACCATAAGCACGTCTTAGAGAATCCGGATATGATTTCACGGACTGTCCTTACAAAAGGGTTAGATTCAGGAACAGCGTTTGAGATTCTTTCGATTGATATTGCCGACATCGATATCGGTAAGAATATCGGTGCGGTCTTGCAGACGGACCAAGCAGAAGCGGATAAGAAAATCGCTCAAGCGAAGGCGGAAGAACGTCGCGCGATGGCGATTGCCCGCGAACAAGAAATGAAATCTTCAGTAGAAGAAATGCGTGCAAAAGTTGTCGCTGCCGAAGCGGAAGTCCCGCTCGCGTTGGCAGAAGCGTTACGAAACGGAAAGCTTGGTGTCATGGATTACGTGAACTACTTGAACATTCAAGCGGATACAGAAATGCGAAAAACGATTGGGACACCTGTCGATTCTGAATCAAATAATGGGTGATTGATATGGACGGACTATGGGTACTCTTGTTAGCCGCCTTCGGAATTGCCTCTGCTGTGATGAAGCGGCTCGAAAAGTCATCGTCCTCTGGAGACCGTCCTCAAAGCAGTGAGCTGAAACGCTATTTGGATTCGGTAGGGGACGTTATGAAGGAGATTGAAACGGCATTTGATGACTCGGACGAAAAACCGGCACCCCAAAAGGTGAGGCGCCGAGTCGCTCGAACGGTAGAAGAGCGACCGGCTCCACAAGAACGTCAAGTCGAGATGCCGAAAGTGAGCGCGCAATTCGAACAAGCGGTTAAAATTCCACCGATTCAACAGGAAAAGAAACCGAGACAACTGAACGTTTCACAAAAGCGGATGCGGGAGGCTGTCATTTGGAGTGAGTTACTACAACCTCCCATCTCGAAACGGAAGAAGTGAACGGAAGGCAGTGACGTCATGTTACTGCCTTTTGCGCGTGGAAATTACGCGGTCTTTCTTTCGCGATAGCCGTGATAGTGCTAAAGTAAAAGAGGAATATCCGATTTTAATGAGGGGGCAATGCATCCATTGATTATGACTGATAAAATACCATTCGTCATGGAACATGCGAACGAGGCACAAGCTTTACTCGGACCGAAAGATGAAGTGTTCCAGGCGATTGAAACAGAATTGAAAGTGGCACTCATCCCAAGGGGTGAGGAGTTGATTATTCAAGCGGACACACTTGAGGCTCTTGAATTAACGAAACAAGTGATCATCACCTTGCAGACGTTAGTGAAGAAAGGTGCACGTCTAAATGAAAGTGATGCTATTAGCGTCATCCAGCACATTCAAGTCGGAAAAGGAGATGAACTGCTCGAACATTATGAGCGAGTCGTTTTCACGACGAATAAGGGGAAACCGATTCGTGCCAAGACAGTAGGTCAAAGCCGGTATGTTCGTGCGATTGAACGACGTGATCTCGTCTTTGGTATCGGACCAGCCGGAACTGGAAAGACGTACCTGGCTGTCGTGCTTGCGGCACGCGCCTTAAAAGAGGGGCAAGTCAAACGGATCATCTTGACGCGTCCTGCCGTTGAAGCGGGAGAGAACCTTGGATTTTTACCGGGAGATCTAAAAGAAAAAGTGGATCCCTATCTCCGCCCATTGTACGATGCGCTATTTGATGTGTATGGGGTGGAACAGACGAACCGTTTGTTAGAACGAGGCACGATTGAAGTGGCTCCGCTCGCTTATATGCGTGGACGAACATTGGAAGATGCGTTCGTCATCTTGGATGAAGCGCAGAATACAACAAAAGAACAGATGAAGATGTTTTTGACGCGACTCGGTTTTGGATCGAAAATGGTGGTCACAGGGGATTTGACCCAAGTCGATTTACCGAAAGGAAAGGCATCAGGTTTACAAGAAGCATTACATTTGTTAGAGGGTGTGGATGGTATTCACTTTGAACACTTCAGCGCATCGGACGTCGTCCGTCATCCGCTCGTCAAGAAAATCATCAACGCCTATAGTACGGATCTTACTTAAATGTACGGGTGAGGTCACCAGATCGTGAAAGGGGGGGCACGAATGAAGCAAGCTAAAAACTGGACAGTCGCGACCATCTCGTTGATTTTCTTTCTCTTATTAGGTGCTATTCTATACTTTACCGTGCGCCCATCTATCATCAGTGTGGAACCGCTCGGGATTGCCGAGCAGGATATCCGATCTCCGATCACGGTTGAGGACCGTGTTGCGACCGAACGATTGAAACAAGAAGTAACAAATGGTGTCGGTAGTCAATTTTCATTGAGAAAAGAATTTGCAGACCAACAAATCGCTAAAGTCGAGCAGTTGTTCGCGGCATTCGACCAGACGGATGAGGAAACCGAACTGGCGGACATTAAAAACCGTCTGAATTCTACAGAGGCGAACGGGGTATTAGCTGATGAGGAGTTGAATTCGCTTCTTGAAGCGAGTGAGGACACTCGACAAACGGTAGAAGATGTCACAGTCACTGCATTACAACAAGTGATGGACGATCGGATTGAGACGAGTAATGAAGCGGTCGCTGCGGCTCGAGACCGAGCTGCCGCGATTATTGATCAATCGCCGCTCTCGTTTGAGTTCCGTGCCATATCGAAAACATTAAGCGATGAACTCATCGTACCGAACTATGTGTTTGACTCTGAGGCGACCCGTCAAAAAGAACAAGAAGCCGTCGATGCTGTCGATCCTGTCATCATTCAAGAAGGGCAGCTACTCGTCAGCCAAGGCGAGGTGGTGACTCGAGAGATTTACCGGAAATTAGAGCTATCCGGTGCCATCGACCCGAATCGTTCGCTTGCGCCGTTATTTGGATCATTCTTACTGAGTGCATTGTTGACCGGTGGGTTTCTGTTCATGCTCATTCGCTCGAAAATCAAAGACCTGTTACTGAGTCCGAAAATCTTAGTGACGGTCTATGGCTTGTTACTCTTACAACTCGGCATCTTTTTTGGTGTCGGATACATCGGTGTCGATTTTACGACATATGCCTATATTTTGGCGCCGACCGCATTCGTCGTATTGCTTCTACGCATTCTAATCGATGAACGAGTCGCGCTCGCCTCAGCATTCATTACGATGATTGCGGGGAGTGTCGTAGTCACGTTCGGCCAGAGCACGAATTTCATGACGCTCGTGTACGTTGCAACCGGTAGTTTTCTAGCCGTCTTTTTAGTTGAACCGAAAATTCAGCGAAAGCGACTATTCTTGTCAGGGGTGTTACTCGGTATCGTCAACATCATTATGGTCATCGCGTTGCTTTTACTTCGGAACGTGCAAGTTTCTTGGGAAATGACAATGTATCTTTCCGGATTTGCCATCATCAGCGCCTTGCTATCCATTGTGTTGACGTTCGGATTCCTGCCATTTTTGGAACCGTGGTTTGGCGTCTTGTCTTCTGGTCGACTCGTGGAATTGATGAGTCCGACGCATCCGCTGTTGCGGAAACTTTTAATGGAGGCACCTGGTACGTATCATCATAGTATGATGGTGGCGAACTTGGCGGAGTCCGCATGTGAGGCGATTGGCGCAGATGGTCTCCTCGCGCGTGTTGCGAGCTACTATCACGATCTTGGGAAGACGGAACGTCCCCTGCATTTCATTGAAAATCAGCAAGGTGGAGGGAATCCTCACGATCGCTTGACGCCTGAAGAATCGGCAGACATCATTATGGCTCATCCTTATGACGGAGCGGATCTGTTGCGACGTTATAAGTTACCGAAAGAAATCATCGATATCGCAGAACAGCATCATGGAACGTCTTTATTGAAATATTTCTACGTGAAAGCGAAAGCAGATCCTGATAAAGAGGTGTTTGAGTCTCGATTCCGCTACCCTGGTCCAAAACCACAATCGCGTGAAGCGGCCGTTGTCATGATCGTCGACTCGATCGAAGCGGCCGTCCGCTCACAAAAACAACCGACGCCAGAAAAGATCCGAATGCTCGTTCGAACGATTATTCGCGACAAGTTGGCGGATGGGCAGTTCGAAGAATGTGATTTGACGACGAAAGAAATTTGGCGCGTCGGAGAGAGTGCGTGTGAGACACTGACCGGCTTGTTCCACGAACGAATCGAATACCCAGAATTAAAGAAAGAGGGAGAATTACATGCAAATCATCTCGAACGATGAACATGAACTGTTAACAACATCTCAAATCGAGCTCGTCGAGTCGATTTTACAACATGCCGCCCAATTAGAAGAAGTGGAAGAACCAAGCGAATTGTCGGTCACGTATTTAACAAATGCGGAAATCCATGAAGTGAACCGAGAATGGCGTGGCAAGGATGCCCCGACCGATGTCATCAGTTTCGCATTTGATGAGATGGGGGATGATGAGATGGATTTCATGCTTGATGAAGATGAACCACATCTTCTCGGTGACCTCGTCATCTCGGTAGAACGTTGCCGAGAACAGGCGGCTGACTATGGTCATTCGTTTGAGCGGGAGCTCGGCTTTTTAGCAATTCATGGATTCCTCCATCTACTTGGGTATGATCATATGACACCAGAGGAAGAAGCGGAGATGACGGCAAGGCAAGAAGAGGTGCTCACTCATTTTGAGTTAAAGCGAGGCAACGTGTGAGACCTTTCCGTGTAGCATGTGAGGGGATCTTCCATGCCGTTCGTTCGGAGCGGAACATGCGTCTCCATCTCCTATCGGCTCTTCTTGTATTCGTCTTTTCAGTCTGGTTACAGCCGACATGGCTCGAGACCGTCATCTTGTTCGGGTGGGTGATTGCCGTCATTAGCATGGAATTGATGAATACGGCAATCGAACGAATGGTAGACCTCGTGACGAAGGACGTCCATCCGCTCGCGAAGCAAGCGAAAGATGTTGCCGCAGGAGCCGTTTTAGTCACTTCGTTTGGTGCTGCTATAACGGCACTCATAATATTCGGTCCACGGCTATGGAACATGCTATACTAATAGTTCTGAAATTGAGAAAGCAGGTGCAATATGTATCAAGAAGATTTTAAATCCGGATTCGTATCGATTATCGGGCGACCGAACGTTGGAAAATCGACATTCTTAAACCGTGTAATCGGACAAAAAATTGCCATCATGTCGGATAAACCTCAAACGACACGAAATAAGGTGCAAGGTGTGTACACAACCGATGATTCCCAAATCATCTTCATCGATACACCAGGGATTCATAAACCGAAACACCGCCTTGGCGACTTCATGATGAAAGTGGCGACGAACGCACTACGCGAAGTCGATGTGATTCTCTTCATGGTGAACGTGACGGAACCACGTGGAGCCGGTGATGACTTCATAATTGAGAAACTCAAAGGGCTCGACACACCAATTATCCTCGTTATGAACAAAATTGATTTGATTCATCCGGATGAACTTCCGAAAGTGATCGAACAATATACGAACGAATTGGATTTCGCGGCGTATGTCCCGATTTCAGCGCTACAAGGCAACAACGTGGAACCGCTTTTAGATGAGATCAAGAAATTGTTACCGGAAGGACCGATGTATTATCCGGCCGATCAAGTGACGGACCATCCGGAGCGATTCATCATTTCGGAGATGATTCGTGAAAAAGTGTTGCATAAGACACGTGATGAAGTCCCTCACTCGATTGCTGTAGCCATTGAATCGATCAAGAAACGTGAGAACTCTGAGATGATCGATGTCGAAGCGGTGATCTTGGTGGAGCGTGATTCGCAAAAAGGAATCATCATCGGAAAAAAAGGAGCCATGCTTCGTGAAATCGGAACAGACGCGCGCCATGATATCGAAGCACTGCTCGGGACTAAAGTTTATTTGAACCTATGGGTAAAAGTGCAGAAAGACTGGCGTAACAAGATGGGTCAGCTTCGTGACCTCGGTTTCCGCGACGACGAGTATTGAGCCATGTTACAAAAAGTCACGGGAATCGTCGTTCGTACCGTCAATTATGGTGAATCGAATAAAGTCGTGACATTGTTTACAGAGGAACTTGGCAAAGTCGCGATCATGGCACGGGGTGCAAAAAAACCAGGTAGCCGGTTTCATGCCTCGAGCCAGCCGTTTGTGGAAGGTGTCTATATCTTTCCTTCTAGCCGTGGACTCGCTCAGTTGAAATCATCTGATGTCATGACGTCTTATCCTGAAATCCGAAAAGATGTCGAACGGATGGCATATGCGATGTATTGGTTAGAACTCGTTGATCGGTCTGTCGAGGATCGTGTCCAAAATCGTCCACTGTTTCGAATCTTACAGGATGTCTTGCAGGCACTGAATGCAGGCATGGACGCAGATGTCATCACGCACTATGTTGAATTACGTATTCTGCATCTGTTAGGTGTCGCCCCAGTCTTGACAGGGTGTGTGCGCTGCGGAGATGTGACGGATCCCATGTACTTCTCTGTCGCGTCCGGTGGCTTTTTATGTGCGCGACATCCCGAAGAAGGTATAATCCGGCTGTCCGAACGATTGGCGAAACTACTTTATTTAATGAGTAAGCACGAATTGTCTGAGTTTCGGAACGTCCCGTTATCGGATGAGTCTAGAGTCCTTTTGCGTCAGCTTTTTGATGCATACGTGGAATCGTATAGTGGACTACGATTGAAGACGAAGCGGGTACTCGATCAAATGATTCGACTTCATCTGAATGAGGATTGACTTTTCATAGTAAATTCGATACGATGATGTACGATTAGACAAATGAAATAGCGTGCGCGATGAAGGAAAAAAGTAACTCTTCCTGTCATGAATGAAGCGAGTCCGGGATGGTGTGAGCCGGGTGTCATGTGAAGAGCGAATGGCGATTCTAGAGCGCCCACATCTTTTAAGAGTGGTCCCATTATTATTGGGGCAAGTAGGGTGGAACCGCGGGAATCAATCCCGTCCCTATGTGCTAGGCACATAGGGGCGTTTTTTGTCGTTTCAATACTATTGGAGGTGTCATTAATGAAGCACATGACAGTGCAAGAAATCATTCTCACGCTACAAAACTTTTGGGCGTCAAAAGGTTGTTTGACGATGCAGGCGTACGATGTGGAAAAAGGAGCCGGGACGATGAACCCGATGACATTCCTCAGAAGCCTTGGTCCAGAACCGTGGAATGTCTGTTATACTGAGCCGTCACGCCGTCCTGCTGACGGTCGTTACGGGGAAAACCCGAACCGTCTATACCAGCACCATCAATTCCAAGTCATCATGAAGCCGTCACCAAACAACATTCAAGAGCTGTACTTGGAGAGCCTTGAATTGATTGGCATCAATCCGCTTGAGCATGACATCCGTTTCGTCGAAGATAACTGGGAAAACCCGACGTTCGGAGCAGCAGGTCTCGGTTGGGAAGTTTGGTTGAACGGAATGGAAATCACGCAGTTCACGTACTTCCAACAAGTCGGTGGAATCGAGTGTGACCCGATTGCTGTGGAAATCACATACGGACTCGAACGTCTCGCTTCATACATTCAAGAAGTAGAAAGTGTATTCGACCTTGTCTGGACAGATGGATTCAAATACGGCGACATCTTCTATCAACCAGAATTTGAACATTCGAAATATACGTTCGAACTGTCTGACGTCGACATGTTGTTCACGTTATTTGATACGTATGAGAAAGAAGCGAAGCGTGCGCTTGAAGAGAACCTTGTTTTCCCTGCATACGATTACATTTTAAAATGTTCGCACACGTTCAACTTGTTGGACGCGAAAGGCGCTATTTCTGTGACGGAACGTACAGGCTTCATCCAGCGTGTCCGGAACATGTCTCGTGCGTGTGCCGCTAAATTTATTGAAGAACGGGAACGCCTTGGATTCCCACTTTTGAAACAAGAGAAAGTAGGTGACTTGAATGCGTGACCTTCTGTTAGAGATTGGATTAGAGGAACTGCCGGCTCAATACGTCTTGCGTTCAGAGAAACAGTTGGCGGAACGTGTTGACGCGTTCTTAAAAGAGGCGCGTGTTGATTTTGGCTCAATCGACGTGTACTCGACACCACGTCGTTTGGCTGTCATCGTTCGGGATGTGGCTGAAACGCAACAAGATTTGACAGAAACCCTTCGTGGACCTGCCAAAAAGATTGCACAAGATGCGGAAGGTAACTGGTCGAAAGCGGCACAAGGTTTTGCGCGTGGCCGCGGATTGACAGTGGAAGATCTCTATTTCGCAGAAGAAAAAGGAGTCGAGTACGTCTTTGCGGAACGCCATGAAAAAGGACAAGAGACGCTCTCGCTATTGAACGGTCTTGAAGACGTGGTCCGTAGCTTGACGTTCCCGAAAAACATGAAATGGGGAACGAGCAACCTACGGTATATGCGTCCGATTCGATGGTTGATCGCCCTCTTTGGTCAAGACATCATTGACTTCACAATCGAAGGCGTGAAAACGAATAACGTGACCCGTGGGCATCGTTTCCTCAGTAAAGGGGACGTGGTCATCTCATCACCTGCCGAATATGTCCAGACATTAGAGTCTGCTTTTGTCATGGCGAACTACGAGATGCGTAAAGCTGAAATCGAACGTCAAATTCAAGAGCTTGCTACGAAACAAGGATGGACGATCCCACTTGATGCCGACTTGCTCGAAGAAGTGACAAACTTAGTCGAATGGCCGACCGCTCTCTTCGGGAAATTTGATGAAGCGTACCTCGATTTGCCTGAAGAAGTGTTGATCACAACGATGAAAGAGCATCAACGTTATTTCCCGGTCTATGTCGAAGGAACGTTGAAAAACTATTTTGTGACGGTACGAAACGGGAATGCCGAGCACCTTGAAAATGTAGCGCGCGGTAACGAGAAAGTCATCCGGGCCCGTCTTGCGGATGCTGTGTTCTTCTATGAAGAAGACAAAAAGACGAAAATCGATGATCAACTCGGACGTCTCGATCGCATCGTCTTCCATGAAAAATTGGGGACGATTGGTGCGAAAGCACGTCGCGTGACGAAAATCGCCCAAGACCTTGCACCGCTGTTTGAGGCAGACCTTGAAAAAGTAAGCCGTGCCGGTGCCATTCATAAATTCGACCTCGTGAGCCAGATGGTATACGAGTTCACAGAACTTCAAGGGATTATGGGTGAGAAGTATGCACTCCAACAAGGCGAAGACAAGGAAGTGGCAGCGGCAATCCGTGAGCATTATATGCCACGCTTTGCTGGGGATGCTTCTCCAGAGACGCCAACGGGTGCCGTTCTTGCCCTTGCCGACAAATTAGACTCGATTGCAGCATTCTTTGGTATCGGGATGATTCCGAGCGGTTCACAAGACCCGTTCGCGCTTCGTCGCCAGGCCCAAGGTGTTGTTCAGATTCTTGGAGATTGGAAGATTGACATCTCAATCGATACGTTGCTTTCAAAAGTTGTCGAATTGCAACTGGAAGCAGGACTCTATGAAGCCGATAAAGAACAAGTTAAGGCACAACTAGATGATTTCTTCAAACTGCGCTTGAAATATCGCCTCCAAGAACAGCAGGTTCGTTATGATGTGATTGACGCCGTATTGACGACCTCATTGACGGTTGTGCGACTCGATGCTCGCGCAGAGGCGATTCAAGAATTTGTATCAACGGATGTGAAGGCGTTGATTGAGCAATTGTCGCGTGTCGTGAACATCTCGAAAAAAGGTGAAGCGGGAGACGTCGACCCTTCCTTGTTTGAGAACGATTATGAGATTGCGTTGCATGATGCGATTGAACAGATCGCTCCTGCAACAGCCGATGCTGTCGAGATGGGAGATTACAAGAAAGCGCTCAACCTTCTACAACAACTTGAATCACCGATTATGAAGTATTTCGAACATACAATGGTTATGAGTGATGACGAGGCGGTCCGCCAAAACCGTCTCCATGAAATGAACCGACTTGCAACGACGATTAAGCGTGTCGCAGATTTCAACGCGCTCGTACTCTAACTAAACTAGAGGGGGTTGGCTATGCAACTGAATGAACGCCAACAAAAAATCGTCGAGATCGTGAAGGAGAACGGGCCGATCACAGGGGAACAAATTGCACAAGAGCTCTCATTAACACGTGCGACCTTGCGGCCTGACCTCGCCATTTTGACGATGACAGGAATACTTGAAGCTAGACCTCGTGTCGGCTACACGTTCGTTGGCAAACGGAATTCGTCGATGCTCCGAGAAAAATTAGATTCGCTGACCGTAGGGGACTTCATGTCTTCTGCGAAAGTCGTACGGGATGAAATGACGGTATACGATGCGATCGTCACGTTATTCTTAGAAGATGTCGGCTCGTTATTCGTTGTCGGTCGTGACCGGGAGTTAGTCGGAGTTTTATCTCGCAAAGACCTCCTTCGTGCGGCCATCGGAAATCAAGATTTAGATCAGTTACCCGTCAATGTCATCATGACCCGCATGCCGAACATTACGGTATGTGAGAAAACAGAAACGTTGATTCGAGCTGGGATGAAATTGATTGAGAAACAAATCGATGCCATGCCCGTCGTGGAAGAAAAAGATGGGAAACTGATTGTGCTCGGACGTATGACGAAGACTAATATGACGAAGGTGCTCATTGCGCTAGCGAACGATGAGTCGATCTGAGGAGGAAACCGAATTGACTACAAAACAACTCGTGTTCGTTGTAAGTGACTCGGTCGGGGAGACGTGCGAACTCGTCGTCCGGGCAGCGAGTATCCAATTCCACGAGAATGCGATTGAAACTCTTCGCATCCCCTTCGTCGAAGATGAGCAGACGATTATCGATGTCGTCACACAAGCGAAAGCACAACAGGCCATCATTGTGTTCACCCTCGTTAATGAGGAACATCGCGCCCTTCTCATGCGACTTGGTGAAGCGCATCAAGTGAAGATGGTTGATTTACTCGGAGATTTGCTCGATGTCTTATCTGGTCAATTGAAAGAAGCGCCACGTGAAAAGCCGGGGCACATCTATCGATTGGATGATGATTACTTCCGAAAAATCGAGGCGATGGAGTTTGCCGTCAAGTATGACGATGGTCGGGACCCACGTGGGCTAAAAAAAGCCGATATCGTGTTGATCGGGGTTTCTCGAACGTCAAAGACGCCGCTGTCTCAATATTTGGCACTGAAACGATATAAAGTCGCGAACGTGCCGCTCGTTCCAGAATCGAGACCGCCTGAGGAATTGTTTGATTTGCCTGCTGAACGATGTGTCGGGCTGATTATCTCTCCGGAAAAGCTGATTTCAATCCGGATGGAACGCCTCAAATCGCTCGGTTTGAAGCCGGAAGCCGATTATGCGCAACTCGAGCGAATCAATCGTGAACTCGAGTATGCGCGCGGTATTTATGAACGAATCGGTTGCGAAGTCATCGATGTGACGAACAAAGCTGTTGAAGAAACGGCAGGGATTATCTTGCGTCATCTTGAGCAGTCTAAAGAGGATTGAATGAGTAAGTGTTTCAATTAGTAATCATTGCTTCAAGAGGGTATAATAAAGTATTGACAGTACAGTGAAACGGAACGTGATGAGCGTTCCGTTTCGTTGCGAGATTGGAAACAGGGAGTGGTCAACATGCCACGAATACCAGATGAAGTCATCGCAGAAGTGAAACAAGCGACCGATATCGTAGAATTGATTGGCGAACGTGTCGAACTAAAGAAACAAGGACACCGCCTTGTCGGATTATGTCCGTTTCATTCCGAAAACTCACCGTCATTCTCCGTCTCACCTGAAAAAGGGATGTATCACTGTTTCGGTTGTGGCGCCGGCGGGAATGTCTTTACGTTCGTGATGGAAACCGAGGGATTGTCGTTTCCTGAAACGGTCGAACGCTTGGCAACACGGGCGAATATTTCGGTAGACGGTATTCAAGGAGACGAGGAATTGACGCGTGAACAGGTATGGCGCAAACAGATGCGTGATGCGCACCGCCTTGTCGCCGACTTGTATCATGAAGTGCTGATGAAAACAGAAGCTGGAGAAGTGGGCTTAACGTATTTACGGAATCGTGACTTGGCTGAAGAGACGATTGCGCAATACAAGATCGGGTTTGCCCCAGACCAACGACGCTTTACTGTCGAGCTGTTAGAGCGGCGCGGGTTTGATTTAGAAGTAATGGTAGAGGCAGGTTTGATTTCAAAGTCGAAGTCCGGTGAATATTTTGACCGATTTGAAGGACGGGTCGTCTTTCCGATTGCGGATCGAGACGGCACCATCGTTGGCTTCAGTGGACGAGCGATTGATGACCGACAACCCAAGTATGTGAATACGGCTGAGACGCCACTCTTCAATAAGAGCGAGTTGTTATTCGGTTTTTCCCAAGCCCGAGCGACGATGCGTAAGAAAAAACGTGTCTTCCTCGTTGAAGGGAACGTCGACGTTTTACAAGTTGCGCAAGCGGGCACACAAGAAGTTGTGGCATCGCTCGGGACCGCGTTCTCTCCTCAACACGCAAGGGCGCTATCCCGCATCGTGGAAGAGGTCATCATCTGTTATGACGGAGACCACGCGGGACAAGAAGCGACACAAAAAGTCATTCGCCTCTTGGAAGCGTCACCGCTCGATGTCCAAGTTTTGCCACTACCGGAAAAGACGGACCCAGATGATTATATCCGTCAGCATGGGGCAACTCACTGGCAGCAGTTTATTGAATCTGAGCAGTTGAGTGTTCTCGATTTTATGAATCGCGTGTACCGACGTGGAAAAAACTTGAACCGAGAAGGAGAACGGATTCGATTTATTGAATCTATGCTTGAAGAAATCGGAAAGACAAATGATTCGATTCGAAGAGATTTATATGTGAAGAAATTATCGGATGAGTTTGAGATTCCGCTAGAGACGCTTCGTTCGAGAATCCCTCGTCCGACGTCAAGCGAATCAACTCCTACCCGCGCGATGGAACCTGTAGAGCCGGTACGAAAACGTTCGAGTAAAACAGGTGAGCCACGTTGGATGAAAGCCGAGAAGTACTTGTTGCGTGCGATGTTGATGGGGCCGGAACAGGTCCGTTTCGTACGCGACCGTTTAGGGCTTCGTTATCAAGATGAAACCCATCGCATGTTAGGTTCAGCATTGTATGAAATCGTGTCCGAAACGATGACACAGGATGAGTTTGATCAGATCACGCTTCCGTTTATGGAGCGTTATTGCGATCAACGTCCTGATTACGCGATGCGCTTTGCAGAGATTCGTCTGATGGCTGGACCGGATGAATTGTCTGAAGAGGTTTTAGACGAATACATTCGGGTCATAAACAGTTATGAGGAGCAACGTCAAATCGAGCGTGCAAAAAGGGAAATCGCTCAAGACGCCGAAAGTATTGTAGACCAGGCGTCTAGGCTACAAGAATTGATTGCCCGTAGTCGTCGTCTTCGAGAACGATGATCGTGTATGAAGTTTGGAAGGAGTTGAACTGCTAGATGGCAGAGAAGAAGAAAGAGGATTTATTTAACGCCATAGAGGAACTTGAAAAGTTAGGCAAGAAAAAAGGCGTCGTCTCAATGCAAGCAATCCAAGATCGCCTCAGTCACTTCGAGGTGGATTCGGATTTTATCGATAACTTCATCGAAGATTTAGAGGCTAAAGACATCCGCGTCACAGAAGAGGCAGCGGACGCAGAAGAAACACCTGCGAAAAAAGAGGATGAAGAAGTCGATTTGAACGACTTATCAGTACCTCCCGGAATCAAAATCAACGACCCGGTTCGGATGTATTTGAAAGAAATCGGACGAGTCGACCTTCTCAGTGCGAAAGATGAGACGGAGCTCGCTAAACGAATCGAGCAAGGAGACGAGGAAGCGAAGAAACGTCTCGCAGAAGCGAACCTACGTCTCGTCGTGTCGATTGCGAAGCGTTATGTCGGTCGTGGGATGCTCTTCCTTGATTTGATTCAAGAAGGGAACATGGGACTCATCAAAGCGGTCGAAAAATTCGACTACATGAAAGGGTTCAAATTCTCGACGTATGCGACGTGGTGGATTCGCCAAGCGATCACACGTGCGATTGCTGACCAAGCCCGTACGATTCGTATTCCTGTACACATGGTGGAAACAATCAACAAATTGATTCGTGTACAACGTCAATTGCTTCAAGACCTCGGTCGCGAACCTTCTCCGGAAGAGATTGCCAAAGAGATGGAACTCACACCTGAGAAGGTCCGTGAAATTCTAAAGATAGCCCAAGAACCTGTTTCTTTAGAGACACCGATTGGGGAAGAAGATGATTCACATCTCGGTGACTTCATCGAAGACCAAGATGCGATGGCTCCTCAAGATGCGGCAGCCTATGAATTGTTGAAAGAGCAATTAGAGGACGTACTGGATACGTTGACAGACCGTGAAGAGAACGTCCTTCGCCTTCGGTTCGGTCTAGATGACGGACGCACACGCACACTCGAAGAAGTTGGTAAAGTATTCGGTGTCACACGTGAGCGGATTCGTCAAATCGAAGCGAAAGCCCTTCGTAAATTGCGTCATCCGAGTCGTTCCAAACGCTTGAAAGACTTCCTCGATTAATTTCATATTTGAATAAAGTGTGAAGTTTTAGGAGAAAGGAAGGAAAATGAGTGATTTTCCTTCCTTCTTTATTATTTTTTGAGTAAAATAGTGTTGGATAGAAATTTGGAATGAACATGAGGGGGAACTACAATGCGTAATCCATTGTTACCGTTTGCGGCAATCGCAATCGTCGCAATTATTGCCATGGTATCATTATCGTATTTTGGGGTGAATCAGGCGCAACAAGCGGCTGAAGGTCCAGCTGTCACTGAAATGAACCCGGAAGAGTTGTATGCTGCGAAGGGTTGCACAGGTTGCCACGGCGGAAACCTTGAAGGTGGCGTCGGTCCAGCACTTACAGGTGTCGGCGATCGTCTTTCACCAGAAGAAATCGCAAACATCATCGTTAACGGTCAAGGTGCGATGCCAGCAGGTCTTGCATCAGCTGAAGAAGCAGAAGTGCTTGCGAACTGGTTGATTGAACAATAAGATGTGACGCACTCCGTGATGGGGTGCGTTTTTTGTTGTCGAACTGTAGAGAATTCGATACGCTAGGGAAGAAGTAGAACAAAGGAGTTGTCTGTATGCAAGAACGTGTTACGTTAGACCGACGATTGAAGCAGGTTGTCGATTATATCCCAAAAGGAAGTGTGCTCGCCGATATTGGTTCGGATCATGCGTATGTCCCATGCTATGCCTTTCAGCAAGGAATCATTTCAAAAGGAATCGCGGGGGAAGTGAACGTTGGGCCGATGGAAGCTGCGAGAGCACAAGTCGATTTGATTGGGGCAGGTGATGCCATTGATGTACGCCTTGGTGATGGTCTTGCTGTCTTACAGCCCAATGAAGTGACGTGTATCTCGATTTGCGGGATGGGCGGTAGTTTGATTCGCTCCATTCTCGAAGCGGGTCAAGATAAGCTCGGTGCGGTCGAACGGCTCGTCCTTCAACCGAACGTTGATGGGCAACACGTACGAAGCTGGCTGCTTGAACATGAATATGTCCTTGTCGAAGAGGCAATTGTGGAAGAAAATGATAAGGTTTACGAAATCCTTGTCGGAGAAAAAGGAACTGAGTCCATCTATAGTGACGAGTCGGACGAGCGCATGTGGCAGTTGTTATTCGGTCCATATCTCGTTCAAGAGCGACCAGAACCATTTAAACTTAAGTGGAGTCGTGAAGCTGATAAGCTCGATTATGTGCTTGGACAGATGGCAGCTGGCATTCAATCGGAAGCCTTGATTCAAAAACAAGTGGAGTTCAAACGGATGCGTGACAAGATGAGAGAGGTGAGTCAGTAATGGCAAACGGCAATCAAGTGATTCAATTGTTTGAGGAATTCGCACCGAAACATTTGGCGATCGAAGGGGATAAAATCGGCTTGCAGATTGGGTCGCTCAACAAAGAAGTCAAACGGGTCATGGTCACGCTTGATGTACTTGAATCGGTTGTGGATGAAGCGATTGAGAAACAAATTGATTTGATTATCGCGCATCATCCACCCATCTTTAGTCCGTTAGCTCAAGTCAATGACCGTTCCACGGCTGGGAAGATTACGATGAAATGTATTCAGCACGATATCGCGGTCTATGTCGCCCATACAAATTTAGACGTATGTAGCGGTGGTGTGAACGATTGGATGAGTGAGGCAATCGGTCTCCGCGATACGAAAGTACTCGTCCCGACCTATGAGGAGCCGGTCTATAAACTATCTGTATTCGTTCCATCCACGCATGCGCAAGACGTATCCCGGGCTCTAGGAAAAGCGGGTGCAGGACATATCGGTGACTATGCAGACTGTCAGTTCCGTGTTTCCGGAACGGGACAATTCACTCCGCTCGAAGGGACTGACCCTTTCATCGGTCGTCCGCATGAAACGGAACAAGTGGACGAAGTGAAAATCGAAACGGTCGTTCGGGAGAGTCAGAAGAAGCGTGTACTAAAAGCAATGAAAGACGCCCATCCATATGAGGAAGTGGCGTATGACCTCATGCGCGATGAAATCGACGGTCATGTATTTGGGCTAGGGCGAATCGGTCGGCTTGAACAGGCCATGACACTTGAACAGTTTGCCGAACACGTGAAAACAAGTTTTGGGGTTGAGGGCGTGCGAGTCGTCGGAGACCCGAGACGTTCGATTGAAAAAGTTGCCGTTTTAGGTGGAGACGGGAATAAATATGTGTCTGCTGCGCATTTCAAAGGTGCAGATGCATATGTGACGGGTGATTTATATTTCCACGTGGCTCATGATGCGATGGCACTTGGGCTTGCGGTCGTGGATCCGGGGCATCATGTCGAGAGTATCATGAAACAAGGTGTGATCGACGTGCTCAGCAAAAAGTTTGAAAAAGCCAAAATTAATGTCGACTTGATTCAATCTGTTGCGAACACGAACCCGTTTCAATTCAAGTAAATCCTAAAAATCCCCCATCCTCTGAGAGAATGGGGGATTCCTTCACTTACGCAAAGCTTTCACTTTCGGTAAGATGCTCCGAAGTTCAAGAAATGGCGTTTTATCGTGCGTGCTTAAATCGTCTGGGTCATACTGCGACAAAAAGTCGATGACTTTTTTCGTAATCGGTGTAGGAGTAGAGGCGCCCGACGTCACAGCGACGGTCTCGACTCCCTCGAGCCAATTCAAGTCAAGTTCACTCAAGTCACTGATTCGATATGCATTCGTTCCGGCAATCTCTTTTGAAACTTGTGCTAAACGATTGGAGTTGTTAGATTTAGGATCTCCGACGACAATCAGCAATTCGCAGTCTCCCGCTTGTTCAGCAACGGCTTCTTGACGAACTTGCGTCGCGTTACAGATTTCATTATGCACTTCCACGTGAGGGTAACGGGCTTGAATCGTTTCAATCAATGCGGAAACGTCCCATTGACTCATCGTCGTCTGGTTCGTCACCAAAATTTTTCGTTCGAACAAATGACTCGGCAACTGATCGATTTCATGTTCATATTGAATCAAATGAACATGGTCTGGTGCAACACCAATTGCACCCTCCGGTTCCGGATGCCCGTGTTTTCCGATATAGATGACATCATATCCTTCTGCCGTTTTCTCACGAATCAGATCGTGTGTGACCAAGACGTCAGGACAAGAGGCATCTACAATCGTCAATCCTTTCTCGATGGCACGTTTCCGGACGAGTGGTGAAATGCCGTGCGCCGTGAAGACGACCGTTCCTCGATCGATGGTTTCGAGTGCTTGCATGCGGTCTTCAGCATCAACGGTTTTGACACCGAGATCCTCAAACGCCTGCGTGACGTGACGGTTATGGACAATCATTCCAAGTATATGAATCGGGCGTGGCAAATCTGGATTTGCGATGGCCTCATTTGCGAGCTTCATGGCATCGACGACACCATAACAATATCCGCGTGGGCTAATTTTTTTAACTTTCATATGAAGACGAAGGCTCCTTTCGAAGTGCTTTCATACGTATTAGTCTAACATTGTTTCGAAAATACGAAAAGATTTGCGTGTATTCATGCTATAATTTTTAGGTTAGAGAGGAGGGACTCCGTGAATCGCATGAAACCATTGCGTGAACTAAGAAAATCGTACTTTTTCCAAATTACGTTCATCATTATCATTATTTTAGCACTTGTCATTTCATCACTTGCCTTCTCTGCTGACCGCGTCACGGTGTCTCGAGCAGAAGAATTGGCGAAAGAACAATTTGAGTACGCCATCGATGACAGTATTGAGAATGTGGAGTCCCGACTTGGGAAATTGTATGAGGATTTAGTTTACCTAGGCGCTTACGTTGGAAATGAGCCATGGATTGAAGAACGGATCCAAACAGGATATTTGAACCAACGCACGAGTTTTACGTCCATCTTTTATTATGATGTCAATCAAGACTCTTTTAAATGGTACTCGGAGCGACAAGTCGCCTCTTCTGTCCTGAAACAGGATCCGAAATTCAAGGAAGTATTGACTGCAAGTGGAAAAGAACTATATATGAGTGACCCTGTGATGATCAGTGGGGACATCGGGACTTTCCTATACGTTCCGGTCATCGAAGAAAATCGACCAATCGGTATTTTTGGGGGGAGCATAAGTGTCTTGAACTCTGACTTGTATCGTCGTTCGTTGGAATCTGCGAATGATGACATGATTCTATACTTGTTAGATGAGCAAGGCGAAGTGTTGACGACTTCGTTCAACTTGGTCACAGATGCAGAGCGTCGGATATCGCGTGAAGTCATCGACAAAGCGTTAGAGCGAAGCGAACGGACAATTTTGAGTACGGATGAAGATACGATGATGTTTGAACCGGATGCACGAGTCAGTGGATGGAGTATGCTTGCAAAACATCAAAATGACTCCGTCTATGAAACGGTTTACGACACGCGTTGGCAATATTTGATGATTGCGCTCGTCACGTTCTTCCTGAGCATTCTTGTCGGATTGTTGCTCTCCCGGACGTTGACGAATCCGCTTGTCGAGCTGGTCAACCAGATTAAACAACAACAATCGCTCGGAACGATTTCATTGGAACGAACGGGTTCAAAAGAAGTGGAGACGCTACTCGATACGTATAACGATTATGCACAACGGATGGAAACGTCACGACGTGAACAGTTGAGTCAGCAACAGTTGATTTTGCATCAAGAAAAATTAGCTTCACTCGGTCAATTGGCCGCGGGGATTGCCCATGAAATTCGAAATCCTCTGACTCCCGTCCAGATCACGTTGCAGATGGTGCGCGAAGGTCAAGGTAGTTCAGAAATGGTGGATGTCGCCATCAAAGAACTGGAGCGGGCGAATGATTTGATTTCAACGATGCTGACGCTCGCCAAACCCGATCAGGCTGGTAAAAACGAAGGTTGGATCAACATGTTAGACTTTGCGAAACGACTTGAATTTTTAATGGATGCGGAATGTTATAAACGACCGACGAAATGGGAATTACTTGTACCGAACGACATGCCTCCATTTTATGCATCCTTTGATATGCTCGTTCAAATCATCTACAACCTCTTCAAAAATGCGGTCGATGCCGTCGAATCAAAAGGCGCTGACGGGAGTGTCGTCGTGACGGTACTCTTTACGGAGCAGGAATATCGCTTTTTGATTGAAGATAACGGAATTGGCATGAGTGAGGAACAACTCAAGACAGTCGGTTCCGCCTTCAATACGACGAAGGAAAGTGGAAACGGTCTAGGAATCTATATGATTCAAGAGTACTTGAAGAGCGTTAATGGTACGATGGAGATCGATAGTGTGATGAACAAAGGGACCGCGATTTTAATCAAAATCCCAAGGAGACAACCGTCATGAAAGGACTAAAATATTATTGGCTTTGGTTACCGATCCTGTGGGCCATGACGATTCTTCTCATCACTTCGATTCAACTCCCAGAGCAAAAGACGAATGAAAAAGAAATCGGATTCGTGTTTGTCAGTGATAAACATGAGCATGCGAATAAGCTATTGGACGCGTTCGTGCATACAGCAAACCAAAAAGGGTTCATCCCGATTCCGACCACGAGTGAAGATTCGCGTGTCCTTGAAAAAGAAAAACTAGATTCGTTGATTGACCGTGGTGTCGAGGCCATCTTTTTGACGACTCTCGATGACACGTTCATTCAACCTTCATTAGAACGTGCAAAACGAAAAAACATCCCGATTATTGCGATTGACCGTATGATTGATCATCCGAGTGTGCTCACATCTGTCGTATCCGACAATGTCGACATCGGTCGGATGGCGGCTGAACAAATTGCTGCCAAGTATAATGAGCTCAATCGCCCGATTCGCGTGGTCGAAGTGAAGGGAACCCCAAAAGTTCGTTCCACGATAGACCGGAGTCTCGGCATTCGAGAGTACGAAAAGCAACATCGTGACGATTTTCAAATCATCGCATCCATCACCGGGAACTATGATACATTCCAAGCCGAAATCGAGATGTCACGTTGGTTAGAAGAAGAGATTCCGTTTGATGCAGTCTTTTCACATAACGATGATAATACGTTCGGTGTCGTCCGGGCTTTAGAAAGTCACGGTTTGACGGACAAGACGATCGTATCGGTCGACGGGAGTTCAGATATCTATCCGCTCATTCAAACCGGGAAGGTCAATGCCACTGTCGTGCAGTCACCGAACGAGATGATGGAAGTTGGCATCAAAGCACTCGAACAACATTTAAATGGAAAGAAAATTGCCAAACACTATTATTCATCGAGTTATTTATATGAAGGTGTGGCAAAAGATTGATTGACAAATCATTTGATTCCGCTATGCTAGGAAAAGTGGAAAGAAACAGGAGGTGTATCGATTGAACAGCTTCCAACAGTTCAAATTGCTACCGTTTATGGTTGATGCGTTAACAGAAAAGCGCATTACGAAACCGACCGATATACAAGCCCGGATTATTCCGGCTGCCTTGAATGGTCGAGATATTATTGGAAAATCACAGACAGGAACGGGTAAAACACTTGCGTTCTTGTTACCGATCGTTGAAGCGATCAACCCAGAAGATGCTTCAGTTCAAGCAATCGTCGTCGCCCCGACACGCGAACTCGCTTGGCAGATTCATGAAGAATTGAAATCGATTCTTATTAAAAACCCAGAATACATCAAATCGAGTTTGATTGTCGGAGGGACAGACCGCGAACGTCAAATCGATAAGATGAAAAATCCGCCACAATTGATCATCGGGACACCGGGACGAATCCTTGATCTCATGAAAGCACAGGCGTTATTCCCGCACAAAGTGACACACTTTGTCGTCGATGAAGCCGATCAAATGCTCGATATGGGATTCTTGCCCGAGGTCGACCGCATCGCACAGGCGCTTCCTGAAAAACTACAAACGATGGTCTTCTCAGCTACGATTCCTGAGAATCTTGAACCGTTCTTGAAGAAATACCTTCATGACCCACGCTTTGCTGAGGCGAGCCCAGAGCATCGCGTCGCGCCAAAAATCAAGCACCACGTGATTCCGGTACGTCACCGCGACCGTAAAGAATTGACTGTCGAGATTGCAAAAGCAATCAATCCGTTCGTTTGTCTCGTCTTCACAAACACAAAGCAAGAAGCGGATGAGTTAGAGACATCGTTCCGCGAGGCTGGACTAAACGTCGGTACATTGCACGGAGATATGCAGGCACGTCGCCGCAAACAAGCGATTAAAGATATTAACGACGCGAAATACCAATACTTGATTGCCACTGACTTGGCGGCACGCGGAATCGATATTTCAGGAGTCTCTCACGTCATCAACCATGGGATTCCGAAAGACCTTGATTTCTATACGCACCGTGTCGGTCGTACGGGACGTGCGGGCGCATCAGGCGAGGCGTACACACTATATGAGGACCATGAGAATGGACCGATTAACCGTCTCGAAGAACGTGGGTTTGAATTTACACACGTCGATTTGCGCAATGGATCGATTCAACCAATCAAGACGCGTCGTCGTCGTCAAACAGAGCGGAAGATGAAAGTCTCGCATACGGCACACAGTCGCATGGCCGGTGAAATCAAGAAGGCGAAGAAGAAAGTGAAGCCTGGCTATAAGAAGAAATTCAAGTATAAGTTGAAAGAGACGGCATCACGTGAGCATATGCAACAACAACGCTCAGATCGTCGTGCAGCACGCAAGAAAAACAAACGTTAATTTTTTGAGAGAATCGACTTCTTGGAGTCGGTTCTTCTTTTTGTGTAAACTAAAGAGAGAAGCAAATGAAGGGAAGATGAGGATGTTAAAAATAGGTTCACACGTGTCGGTATCAGGTAAAAAGATGTTGTTAGCAGGGAGTGAAGAGGCCGTCTCTTACGGGGCGAATACGATGATGGTGTATACAGGTGCGCCCCAAAACACACGCCGTAAACCCATTGAAGATTTAAATATTGAGGCAGCACTCAAACATATGGCCGCACATGACATCGAAGAGATTGTTGTTCACGCTCCATATATCATCAATCTCGGGAATACGACGAAACCTGAGACGTTTGAATTGGCTGTTTCATTCTTGACTCAGGAATTAAAACGAGCAGAAGCACTCCAAGTAGCTCGTCACGTTGTTCTTCACCCAGGCGCTCATGTCGGAGCCGGAGAAGAAGTTGGTCTCGCTCGAATCATCGAAGGATTGAATGAAGTGTTGACGGGTGATGAAAAAGTGAAGATTGCACTGGAGACGATGGCAGGAAAGGGGAGCGAACTTGGAAAGACGTTTGAAGAGCTTGCGACCATCATTGATGGCGTGACACACAATGATCGACTCTCAGTTTGCTTTGATACGTGTCACGTACATGATGCAGGATATGACTTAGTCGGTGACTTAGACGGCGTCATTGAACAATTCGATCGCATCGTCGGACTTGACCGTCTCGGAGTCATTCACGTAAATGATTCGAAGAACGTGCGCGGCGCAAGAAAAGACCGTCATGAAAACATTGGCTACGGAGAGATTGGATTTGATACGCTAGATCGTATCATTCATCACGAGGCATTTGCGCATCTACCGAAAATTCTAGAAACACCATATATCCCGATTAGCGAAAAAACAAAAGTCGCTCCATATAAACAAGAGATTGAAATGTTCCGTTTCAATCAATTTGATGCTGAATGGCGTGAACGATTCATGCTCGCTCATCAATAAACGATGAACGTCCTACAAGTCGATTCAAAACGATATGATGTCTGGAACGCATTCCCGACTTATTTTCTTGAACAAAGTCCAGTTTATGTAAACGGGTCTGTGACGACACCGACAGCATTTATCGAAGTGATCGGGCATGGCATCGTGGCGGAAGCAGAGGTGTTACTTGAAGAGACGATTGGGCGACCAGACGATCCGTATTGGATCGGAGAGAAACAGGGAGGGGTACAACTGTATTCTTTAGTCGACCTGTTGCAACTACATTTTCATCATCCGTTATTGCATGTAGGGATGTATCAGGTAGATGAACCGTACGAATCGATTCGAAAAAAATGGAATGACGGCTATCATGTACCGTCGTCTAGATGGACAAAAGCGTCATATGATGCGCACTTGTTTCGAGAAAAACTCTTGGCACCAAAGTCGAATGTGACGACTTGTGCGAGCTGTCATGTAGACCTAGCTAAACGGTTTGGGAAAATGGCCTATCACTTGATTGAGTATCACTTGACAGAGGAACGTGGCATCTGGGTTTGTCCGACCTGTCATAAAGCCATTCATACGCTAGACTAACTAATAAAAGATGCCCTTTTTCGAGGGCATCTTTTATTAGAATGGCCAATTCGCCACAGCGAATTGATAAACCTTCATTCCGAGGAATACCCCGAAAATCCCAACAACTCCTGGCAATACCGGTGGGGCAGGGAGTGGCAGTTTGAGTGCAGTGAAGATGGCACCACAAATCAAGCCGGCGAGTAATGATAGTAAGATTTCCTGCATAAATCATTCCTCCGTCTCTAAATGAAAGCGCTTCATAATAACTGAATCGAATTTATTATACAACGATTTTCCTTATTTGAGAAGTCTAACATCAGTCATCTGTCATTTTCTCGTTCTCAGCCCGAAGGCGGAGCACTTCTCGTTCCGCCCAATTTGACGGTTCTCGTTCGAATACGCTAGGTATGTTGTTCCATCGACCACCTGTATATTGATGGATGATAACTTGAGATTGAATCTCTTCCTCGTTGGACTCACGTTTCACGTATACATAGCGGCCATCAGAACGTTGTATTCTTGCTTTCACATTATCGACGAGTTGAAGGGCCATCATATCTTTGATGTATGTTTTATGTGATGCGTTCAAGATGGGGAAGAGTATCTCAATCCGTTTTTTCATATTTCGTGTCATCCAGTCCGCTGAGGAGCAGTACAAGTCTTCTTTTCCATTTTGGTAAAAATAAAAGATTCGCGAGTGTTCGAGATAGCGGTCGATGATTGAGATGACTTTGATGTTTTCAGAGACCCCTTTTATTCCCGGTCGTAAGCAACAAATGCCTCGGACAATCAAATCGATTTTCACTCCCGCAGACGAAGCATCATACAATTTTGTGATGATGGCCCGGTCCGTGATTGAGTTCATCTTTGCGACGATGCGACCGTTTCCGTACTTTTCATGCAGTTTGATCTCGTCATCGATTTTGTTCAAGAAGAAGTCTTTCATGTCGTCAGGCGACGTCTCAAACTGATGCCAAGATGGTCGTGCCCCATAACCGGATAACCAGTTGAAAAAGTTCGTTGCATCTTCAGCGAGTTCTTCATTTGTGGTGAGGAGCCCAATGTCTGTGTATAGCTTGGCGGTCGAATCGTTATAGTTACCGGTCCCGAGATGAATGAACCGTTGCAACACACCACCTTCTAGAATGCGAACGACGAGGGTGATTTTTGAATGTGTCTTCAGTTCTTTATAGCCATAGATGACGTGAGCTCCGGCTTTCTCAAGTTGCTTCGCCCATTGAATATTTTTTTCTTCATCAAAACGTGCTTTTAGTTCGACGAGGACAGTGACTTGTTTTCCGCTCTCGGCTGCATCAGTCAAGGCTTTGATGATGGGAGAATCCCCGGAGACGCGATAGAGTGTCTGCTTGATTGCCAAGACGTTCGGGTCTTTGGCGGCTTGCACGATAAAACGGACGATTGGATCGAATGAATGATACGGGTGATGTAGCAGATAATCCTGTTTAGCGATACTTTGGAATAAATCTTTGCCCGATTCAAGACCTTCTGGGATAAATGGGATCAACGTTTCATTGATCATATCATCATATTCCATCCCGATCTGATTGTAGATACCAAACAGGAAGGTCAAGTCAATCGGACCGTCGACAATAAAGATATCCCGGTCATGTAAATCAAGGACGTCTTGTAGCATGAACAACAGTTCTTTTCGTAACGATCGTTGCTGTACCTCGAGTCGGATGGCAATCCCATATCTTCTCTTCTTCAACTCTTTTTCGATTTGTTTCAAGACGTCACGACTGCCCTCTTCGTGAAACGGCATGTCCGCGTTCCTCGTAATTCGGAATGGCATCGTGGACTCGACGACAAATCCTTTGAAGAGTGAGTCGATGAATTGAATGATCAAATCCTCAAGTAAAATCAAATCGGTATGTTCTTCATCATCCGTAGGTAGTTCTAGATACCGTGGAAGAACGGACGGCACTTGAACGAGGGCGAGTCGCTTTTTTCCTTCGCCATTCGAGGCGATCTCGACAGCAATGTTCAGTGATTTGGATAAGAGCATTGGGAACGGACGATAGGCATCGACTGCAATTGGCGTCAGGACAGGGAATACATGCGTTCGAAAATACTCTTTCACGAAGTCTTGTTGGGTCTTGTTCAAATGTTTCGTCCGTAAGAAGCGGACGTGCTGATTCGATAACTGTTTCGTGATTTTTTTATATGTCGCATATTGCGTCTCGACGAGTTCTTGCGCTCGCATCGAAATGGACTTGATCTGCTGTTTTGGAGTGAGGCCCGTCTTGTCTTCCGGACGATTGAAACCAGCTAGGACCTCATCTTTCAATCCACCGACTCGTACCATATAAAATTCATCAAGGTTAGAACTGAAAATCGCTAAAAATTTCAATCGTTCCATCAATGGATTTCGTTCATCCATCGCCTCCTCGAGGACACGCTTGTTAAAGTCAAGCCAGCTGAGTTCACGGTTGTTAAAATGTTCATTCGTATATTTGGACATGGTTACTCCTCCTCGCTCAAGACAATCTCAATCGATTGATCAATTGCGCGCTCTAAATGCTTTTTATGGCGAGTGCTTCGCTGCAACTCAAAACGTGCGGAACCATTCGTATCTAGCGTAAGTGTGAGACCGTCTTTTGTACTAGCAACATGGATGTCCGTCACAATCTGACGCTCTGTCAAGTCGAGGGCATCGACGAGTTTCACAATCGACCCGAGTAGTTCCAAACTCTTCAATAACTT
This sequence comes from Caryophanales bacterium, assembly GCA_902362975.1. Taxonomy (GTDB): domain Bacteria; phylum Bacillota; class Bacilli; order Exiguobacteriales; family Exiguobacteriaceae; genus Exiguobacterium. Next base: position 109,121 of record CABIYO010000002.1, on the reverse strand, counting down.
TTGATCAAACCATTTCGGGAAAGCCTCGATATGTTGTTCCAATACTCGTTTTGATTTGAAAGATGCGACGAGGGCAAGAGCGAGTCGATCCTCGTTGTTTAGTCCTTTGAAATCGTTAGTGGTGATCAGATGGAACGTGTGGTCACTCTTATTGTTATGGTCGATATATTCACCGATATAGGCAAGGCGGCAGGCACCTTCGAGGAGACCAGGCTCAAATGGTTTCGGTTTAATCGCTTTCACTTCAATTAATCCGCTATACAACTGTCTAGCCAAACGGATGAGATGTTGATGACGAGTCGGGTTCACGTCGTATTGTTTTTCAAAATGACGAAAACTTTCTTCTTTCACATCTTCAAAACGAACTTTATCATGCTCACGTAAGTAGTTTTCATAGAAGATTCCTTCGCGGAGTCCATTGTTACTCATCGTGAACTCGGGCACTTTCAAATATTTAGCGAGCTCGCCGATTGCTGTTACGGCAGGCGCGATGATGTCGACCCGGTCTTTTGACAGCCCGTCCAAACGTCCGAGTTGTTTGCTCGACATTCCGACGAGTTCATCTATGACGTCCTCCAACTGTTCTGCAGAAATCGTATACTGATGGATTCCTTCAAGCGGGAAGTTCGATATGGTCTGTTCGACCCGGACTAAGTTACGAGCCGTCCCACCGACACCAACAAGTGGGACACCATGGGGTTCGAGCCATTCAATTTCTTTGAATGCCTTCTTTAAGTATGCGATCAACGCTTTCCGCTCGTCTTTCGTCATCGTCTCATCTTTCATAAATTCTTTCGTTAACGTCACGGCACCGAACGGAAAACTGTGATAAAAGACGAGCTCTCGGTTCTGAAAGTATGTGACTTCCATTGATCCCCCACCAATATCGACGGAATATCCATCTTCCACATAGGTGGAGTTGACGATGGCCAAATATCCGTAAAAGGCCTCTTCGTAATCGCTCAACAGACGGATGGTCATCCCCGTAGATTGTTTGACGTTCTGCAAAATCTCATCTGAGTTATTTGCGTTTCGAATGGCGGCCGTCGCTACTGGGAGCACATCGGTAACGTGATGATGGTCGTTCAACTCTTTTAAGTGACGCAACGTATCAATGAGGGAAGCGATTCCTTCTTCAGTCATCTCATTCGCATCACTAATATGGCTGGACAATCGCGCGACTTCTTTCACATTTAACCGTTCAAAGTATTGTCCTTCCTCATTCACTTCGAAGATAACGTTTCGAATCGAGTTGGATCCGATATCAATAACTGTCAGTTTCTTTTCCATAAAACCATCCCCTTCATAGTACTAGTGTAATCGACAAGGTTTTGAACGAACATACGATTTACGTTAATTTTAATATTTGGCTAGATGAAACCGGTCTTGCTTGAAGGTGTGCTTGATATTCTGTATAATACAAACGCCTAGAAAGTAGAAATGATTACGATTTAACATATGAGAGAAGGGATTAGATGACTACATCTGTCGTCAAATTAAACGAGGTGTCTTATTTCTATGATGGGACACCGGCCTTACAAAACGTATCGATTGATATTCGACAAGGCGATTTTGTCGCAATCGTCGGAGAAAACGGTTCTGGGAAGTCGACTTTGATTCGAACCATTCTTGGATTACTGAACCCACAGCAAGGGTCGGTCGAGTTGTTCGGCAAGCCCATTTCGCAGTTTAAAGATAAGTCTCGTATCAGTTACGTTTCCCAAAAAGCGGCTTCCTTTAACTCGGGATTCCCGGTTACCGTCGAAGAAGTAGTCGCGATGGGTAGATATGGACGTCTCGGTTTATTCAAACGTTTGAAGATGGAAGACCGGGCAGCGATTCAAAATGCGTTACAAACGGTCAACATGTGGCAGTATCGTCATCGGAAAATTGGAGATTTATCCGGAGGACAACAACAGCGTGTCTTTATCGCCCGAGCGATGGTCAACCAGCCTGATCTATTGATTCTCGATGAGCCGACTGTCGGTGTGGACCAAAAGCACTTACAAGATTTTTATGAAGTCTTGCATATGCTTCGTGAACATACGACTTGTACGTTCGTCCTCGTCACCCACGATTTAAACGTGGTGACCGACCTCGTCACAAAAGTCGTCCATCTCGACCGCGGGCGATTGGCATGTAATTGTGGACTGAGAGAATACAGTGAGCTCGGAGAATTCGCATCGTCCATCAAACCTTATCCTGTTAAAGTACTTGTTCACGAGGGAACGACATGATAACAGATCTTTGGACATATAGTTTTTTACGTTATGCGTTCATTGCAGCACTTGTGATTGGATTTACCGCACCGCTCATCGGTTCATTCATCGTGGTGAGACGGATGAGCTTGATTGCCGATGCATTGTCACACATGACGCTTGCCGGAATTTCGTTCAGTTTATTTCTCGGACAATATATCGCTCTATTCGCTGATCTCAATCCCTTATATATGGGAACGCTCATCTCTGTATTGGCGGCGTTAGGGCTCAACTGGCTTCGAGGGAAATATGTGCACTTCCAGGAACTATCCATTCCGATCATGATGTCCGCAGGAATGGGACTCAGTGCCATTTTTATCTCGTTATCGCGAGGATTCTCGGTCGACTTGTCCACACTCTTGTTTGGATCGATCTCTGCTGTGAGTCAATCGGACATCACATTGATTGTCAGTGTGGCCGTCTTGACGTTTCTTGTGATCTTTATCTTCTATAAGCAGTTGTTGTTCTTATCGTTTGATGAGGAGCAGGCAAAAGTGTCGGGATTACCGAGTACGATGCTTCATCTGCTATTCATGTTCATCGTAGCGCTTGTGATTGCCGTCAGCATGCGAATTGTCGGAACGCTTCTCGTATCAAGCTTGATTACGTTACCCGTCGCAGCGGCGCTACGCTTTACATCGAGCTTCAAACAGACCATTCTCTGGTCCATCATCTTCGGAGAGGTCGCGACAATCGGTGGGCTCGTCCTTGCGTATGATCTCGATGTCGCTCCAGGCGGTGTCATCGTATTGATTGCGGTCGGTATTTTAGCAGCTGTCATGGTACTTGAGAAAGTCATGAGTTTCAAGAAAAAGGGGGTACAACATGAATGAGACTGAACAATTGAACCGTCTTCGTGCATCTTCTTTAAAAGTGACGCCGAAACGTCTTGAAATGTATGCATATCTCTCTGAAGAAGATCGATATATCAGTGCGAAGGAAGTACTCGAATACATGCGAGACAAACATCCGACGATGAGTTTTGACACGGTATATCGCAACTTGAAGTCGTTCGCGGAGGAAGGGTTACTTGAAGCGACGGAACTCGATGGTGAGAAATCCTTTCGAGTCACCTGTAGTGCGGCGCATCACCATCATCATTTGATCTGTCGGAGCTGCGGGAAGACGAAACTTCTCGATTTATGTCCGATGCGCTTCGTAGAGGCGCTCGACCCTGAATTTGAAGTGGTCGATCATAAATTTGAGATATATGGGTATTGTAAAGAATGTAAGCAAAAGGGATTGATTTGATTCAATCCCTTTTTTGTATCGAAGGGGGGAAATCAGATGATCTATACAGCTGCTGAAATCAAGCTGATTGATCGCACAGCAATCCAAAATGGGATGCCCGAAGAGGTGTTGATGGAGCGAGCGGCCTCGGCGATTGTGCCTCACATTCGAATCGAATCGCAGTCTACCATTTTGGTGATTTGTGGGACGGGCAACAACGGTGGGAACGGTTGGGTCGTCGCTCGAGAACTTGCTATGAGAGGGCATGAGGTCAGCGTATGGTCACCGTTAGGAAAAAGTAAGTATGAGGCGGCTGCAATACACGCTTCCTACGCCTCCGTATTTCTTCACCTTGTGGAGCGGCCGATTGAGACAGATGTCATCATTGATGCCTTGTTCGGTGTCGGATTGTCCAGTCCCGTGACTGGTCACGCGCGGGAAGTGATTGAATGGGTGAATCGTCAATCGACGCCGGTCATCTCGATTGACATACCGTCAGGCATACCGAGTGATCACACTCGAAACTTTGATGGCATGGCGATTTGGGCGACATATACGTATGCGTTACACGGTTTCAAGCGTTCGACATTCTTAAACCGGACGGCTCCGTACTATGGCAAAGTGGAACGGGTTGATATCGGACTCCCGAATACATCCGATTGGAAGGTGTTGACCAACGATGACTTTGACCGATCTCTGTTGCAACGCAATCAATTCAGCCATAAGACGACATATGGACATGGGATGCTCATCGGAGGGAGTCGTCATTTTCTCGGTGCACCATTCTTAGGTGGTCGTGCTGCAATTCGTTCTGGCATTGGCTTATTGCGTCTATCCATTCCACGCGAAGCGAGCCCGCTCATCTCAACATTACCTGAAGCGATGTATCAGCAACACACCGATGTGGTAGAACAATCGTACGATGCTCTGGCCATCGGTCCCGGAATGGTCGAAGGGGAGGCGTTGAATCTTATCTGGCAATACGCGAAACAGCAGCCCTGTCCTGTTATTTTGGACGCTGGGGCATTGTCGACGAAACGACTGGAAACCCGGGGGCCGCTCACGCTCACACCGCATCCAGGTGAATTTTCAAGATTGACCGGTAAATCGGTCGAAGAGATTGAGGCAGACCGCTTCACTATCGCTTGTGAGTTCGCGAAACGACATCGGGTCCATTTGATTTTGAAAGGCACGTATACGCTCATCGTCACACCTGAAGGAACAGGTGCCGTCAATACTGTTGAAGCGTCGGCGTTAGCGAAAGGTGGAAGTGGGGACGTGTTGACTGGAATCCTTTTGGCACTATGGGCTAGAAAAGAAAAACCTTCGTCACCGAACGAGCAAGCGGTGCTATGGCATGCGCTCGCTGCTAAGTCGATTAGCCAGACGATCCACCCCGCAAGTGTACTCGCAAGCGATCTAATCGAAGAGCTCGGACGAATGTAAAAGGCAAGCCCGATTGTTTCAGGCTTGCCTTTTAACGTTGTTGTAGAACGATTTTTTTCTCTAATTGCTCGACATGGTGATGCGCCTCACACCATGTCGAAATGCGAGTTACGCCCTCTGGTAACGTCTTACGGTTATAGGGTGCATCGAATAGGAGTACGGGAATTGACGTTTCTTCATGAATCGAGATGGCATTCTCATACCGGTCTTCCATAAATAGTTCGAGTGACAAGTCTTTGACGACATTGATTTTATCGTGAGAACCGGTCATGACCAACGAATCGAGCGGCAAGCGATGCTGTGTGATCCATTCTTCCGTAACCGGTCGAACCGCCTCACTTCTGGCCGTGACGTAGTGTAGGTGATGTTGCTGCTTTAATTCCCATAACACATCCAACACATCAGAGTGCGGAAGAGAACGACGGTAAATCGCTTCTTCATGCCCCTCTTCAATCATAAACTTCCAAAATTCATGTTGCTCCATCGTCGTATACGTGTGCAACTCGTACTCGGTCGCACGATGATAGTCAATCGAATAGCCGAGTGATTCATTCATATATAGAAAACAACTTTTAGGATCTGTAACGGTTCCGTCCAAATCAATACCGATTCGCATCTTATCACTCCTCCTCACATGCCTTCTATTCTAACAAAAACCCGTACGGTTGCAACCGTACGGGCATGAGATTCATTAATTTGATTGGTTTGCGAGCTCTTGTTCTTCGCGCTCACGTTCAGCCATTTTTTCAGCAGCAATCGCATCGATTTCTTTTTTCAGTTCTTCGACCATCGTCGCCTCAGGCACTTTACGGATGATTTTTCCGTGACGGAAGAGAAGTCCTTCGTTACGTGCGCCTGCGATTCCGATGTCCGCTTCACGAGCCTCACCAGGACCGTTTACCGCACATCCGAGAACAGCAACTTTAATGTTGACGTTGATGTTTTGGATGTATTCTTCTACCTCTTTTGCAATTGAAATCAAATCGATTTCAATTCGTCCGCATGTCGGACAAGAGATCAAAGTCGCGGCATTTGCTGCAAGTCCGAATGACTTGAGCACTTCTTTCGCAACTTTTACTTCTTCAACTGGGTCGTCTGAAAGTGAGACCCGAACCGTTGAACCGATTCCGAGAGAGAGAATCGCACCGAGTCCCGCAGCCGATTTGAGTGAACCGGAGAAGAGTGGGCCTGACTCTGTGATTCCAACGTGAAGGGGGTAATCGAACGTCTTCGCAGCAAGCGTGTAGGCTTCAAGAGCAAGGTTTACGTCTGAAGCTTTGAGCGAGATGATCGTGTTATAGAAACCGAGGTCCTCAAGAATCTTCACGTGGTGCATCGCACTCTCGACCATACCTTGTGCGGTCGGATATCCATACTTTTCGAGGAATTGTTTTTCTAATGAACCGGCGTTGACTCCGATTCGAATTGGAATCCCTTTTGCTTTCGCCGCGTTGACGACGGCCTCTACTTTCTCACGGCGGCCGATGTTACCCGGGTTGATTCGGATTTTATCGACGCCACTTTCGATGGCTTTTAAAGCAAGCTTGTAGTCGAAGTGAATGTCGACGACGAGCGGGATGTTGATGCGGCTCTTAATTTCTGCAAGTGCGTCAGCTGCACGTTCGTCTGGACAAGCCACGCGAACGACTTGACAACCAGCTTCTTCAAGACGTTTAATCTCGGCGACTGTCGCCTCGACGTCATGCGTTTTCGTAGTGGTCATAGATTGAATAATGACTTCGTTCGATCCTCCGATAATCAAGTTACCGACGCGGACCGGACGTGTTAATGAACGATGCAAAATTTCTGACATATACGTAATCTCCTTCTTTTGGAAAGAATCAAATCGATTTAAGACGATAAGGTTTCTTCATTATCATAACGAAAAGAATGTGAAAAAGCATCTAGGATGCGTGACGGATGTGTGCTCTTTACAAACTCTAACGCTATCTTAACATCTACTTCATAATTTTCCACCGTCTCAAGACCGATATATAGGCGAGATTAGAAAAAGAGGTGGCTTAACGTGAAGATGAATTTCAAGCGCAATCAAATGAAGAGTACGGGACGAAATGCTCGACTAAATCGTCATTTTAAAATAGGGCACCGCCTCCAATGGACGCTCATGCCAATCATATTACTTGTCTTTATCGTGACGTTTAGCTGGTTCGCCCTAAAGTCTGAACAACTATTGTTCGCAGAAATCGAGCAGCGCCTTATGCGAGAAGTTACGGTCATGCGAGAATCGGTGAAGACGTCGTACAGTGCATATGTAGCAAACGAGAAGCAACTCAACCGGTCATTAAAATCTACTTATATGCAACAAGCTTCTATTCTATCGGGAGATGATTTTGAAGCAGCGCAATTTTTAGTACGTGGAGAGTCTGTTGAGCAATTGAGTGGGTCAAAAGGAATGAAAACAGAGCAGATTGTAGGGAAAGTTTCACAAACGACAACATCTGAAGTAGAAGAGACAGATGGTTTACTAATGGCATCGGTCTCGATCCCTGAGCTAAAAGCAGATTACGTTCTCGTTGTCACGAAAGAATCTGCGCTTGGTCCAATGACTGAACTGCGAAAATATATCACGTTCATTTTATTCATTGCGATGATTGGGATGGCCATCCTCTTTTCGCGATTGATTCATCGTGAAGTCAAACCGTTGAGTGTATTGGCCCATTCATTGCGCCGTGCCGTTGAGACGCGTCGTTTCGATGACGTGGCACTAGGAGCGAAATCCAAAGAAATCCATATACTCGAAACCGAGTTCAACACGTTCATTCAATTATGGAATCAGTCCATGGATATGATGGGGAAGACAGCGAGTGCATTTCATCAAAGTCTTCCAATCTTCCAACAAGAACTGATGAACAGCCATCATCAGGTTGAACAATTCCGTGAAGTTGCGGTTACGGTAGAACATACGAGTCATTCATATCAGTCGGTGACAAGCGATTCTACATTCAAAATGAGAGAAGTGACACAACAAATAGAGATGCTGGAACATCAAATTTCGAGTGTGGATGACCGTGGCAATCGACTGAAATCCATATTACATGAAGAACTTGAAACGTTCTATTCTGTGAAAGAGGCGAGTGATTATGTTGAGCAACAAGTGGAGAGTATTCAACAAAAGCTTGAAGAGAGTGAGTCGAACTCTTCAAAAGCGGATGAGGCGCTAAAGAGTATCCTATCGGTGTCGACAGCTACGAAGATGTTGTCGCTTAACGCATCGATTGAGGCAGCCCGCGCAGGAGAACATGGTAAAGGATTTGCTGTTGTTGCCAATGAAGTTGGGAAGTTAGCAAAAATGACGAATGATGCGACACTCCTCGCGGTAGATGCCATCGAAGCATTGAACGAAGAACGAAAGGACCTGTTGTTTGAAGTCAATGACTTTATCAAAGAAGTGCATCTATTAAAAGATGCTGTTTATCGAGCAGAAATTGGAATCGGAACAATCGACCATGAAATCAAAGTACAGTTAGATGAGTTTCAGTCCATCTCGAATCAAACGTCACATACAGGGAGACAGCTCTTACAATTAATCGAATCGAATGAGCGGTTGCGAGAAATCAGTTCCTTACTCGAACGAAAGTTATTCGAGCTGAACGACGGAGTCGAACGATGGTCCAATGTGCAGTCTGCCTTACAGTCTGCAGGTACTGACTTGAGTGAGCAAAGTGAAGCATTGAATCAGATGCTCGAGGAACTTTCTCCGGCATAAAAATAACGACAAGCGTTTACGAAGACGCTTGTCGTTATTTTTTTTGTGGAACTTTCGTTAAAGGGTAGGTGATATATCCGAGTCCAATGATGAAACCAATCCATATAAGAGACGGGTTCATGTGGTACAACACCACTAATATAACGGTAGGGACGAATGTCATCGCCACGGCATATGGCCAAGCTTGACGGTAGGGCCACGTGTTTTTCGAGTAGACTTTTGTAACCAACTGAACGTATAAAGCCATGATGGCGACCCAAAGTAAATAGAAAAAGAAAATGGCGAATCCGTGTAAGAATAACCACATCGGAACGAAAAAATCAGGACGAATCACAATAAAGTCCAAGACAGTGATCAGAAGCGTCAACACGAGAGTGGCTCCCATGTAGGCATGGAGCGGAGCTAGACGAAGTCGAAGTGCACGTTTCGATGGGACTAGGCTTGCTTGAAGAAACGTCAAAATGGTAGAGAGCATACTAAAAACTCCAATCTGTTATATTACAGTAAGACGATAATATCGAAGGGTGGTACAGTGTTTTAATAAAACTTTTACATTAAACGTGTTTACATGATACTACCGATGAAGGCATAATGAGTAGGGCATTAAAAACCAAGCAAATCCAACCAATTCTTAATTAAAAGGAGTACAAAAATCGTGGAATACAATTTGCAAGAAATGTTATTCATGTTTTTTGGAGGTTTAGGGATCTTCCTCTTCGGAATCAAATCGATGGGAGACGGACTCCAAAAGTCTGCAGGAAATCGCCTGCGAGACATCCTTGATAAGTATACAACGAATCCATTCCTTGGTGTACTCGCCGGGATTATCGTTACTGTATTGATTCAATCATCTTCAGGTACAACCGTTATTACGGTTGGACTTGTTAGCGCCGGGTTCATGACACTCCGTCAAGCAATTGGAGTCATCATGGGGGCGAACATCGGTACGACGGTGACGGCGTTCATCATCGGATTCGATGTTGGTGCATATGCGCTTCCAATCATTGCAATCGGTGCAGTATTGTTGTTCTTCTTTAAAAAAGAAAAATTACAACACCTTGGTCAAATCTTCTTTGGCTTCGGGATGTTGTTCTATGGACTTGAACTCATGGGAAGTGGGATGAAACCACTTCGTTCAAGTGAATATTTCATCGACTTGACGCAATCAATGAGTGACAACCCGTTCCTCGGTGTCATCGTTGGTACAGTATTTACCGTGATTGTTCAATCATCGTCTGCGACGATCGGAATCTTGCAAGAACTATATGCTGGTGGTTCCATCGAGTTAGGTGCTGCTTTACCGGTATTGTTCGGTGATAACATCGGAACAACGATCACGGCGATTTTGGCATCGATTGGTGCCTCAGTTGCCGCACGTCGTGCAGCAGCGGCACACGTCATCTTTAACATCATCGGTACAGTTATTTTTATGATTCTACTTGTACCGTTTACAAACTATGTGATGTGGTTATCCGGTATTCTTAATTTAGAAAATAAAATGCAAATTGCATTTGCACACGGTACGTTTAACGTCGTCAACACATTGATCCAGTTCTGGTTCATCGGAACGATTGCTTGGATTGTGACGAAATTGGTCCCAGGCGAAGACTCAATCGTCGACACGAAAGCGCAACATCTTGATCCGATTTTCATTCAACAATCTCCTTCAATCGCTGTTGAACAAGCGAAATATGAAGTCATCCGCATGGGAGATTTCGCAAAATTAGGATTAGAAGAAGCACGCAACTATTTGACGACTGGCGACAAGAAGCACGCTGAAAAGTCGGCACATATCGAAGAAGCATTGAACTCGTTGAATGCAAAAATCACAGATTACCTCGTGAAGTTGGCTGCCGTTGATTTGACAGAACAAGAATCACAGGAGCACAAAACGCTCATGCATGCCATCAACGATATCGAGCGAATCGGAGATCACGTTGAGAACATCATTGAGTTGATTGATTATAAGACAGCTACGAAAGTGACGCTTTCGGCAGATGCACAAAAAGAATTGACTGAAATGTACGACCTCACACGTGAGACGTTAGAGAAATCTCTTCAAACGTTGGCGAGCGGCGACATGATTGAAGCACGTAAAGTCATTGAAATGGAAGCGAAACTCGACATGCTCGAGCGTCAATTCCGTAAGAACCACGTCGTTCGTTTGAACACAGGTGCTTGTGATGGACAAGCGGGTATGTTCTTCGTCGATATGCTCTCGAACTTGGAGCGAATCGGTGACCATGCTATGAACATCACGGAAATCACACTTGAAGATGCAAACGAAGTAACTGTATAAGTCAGAAGCACTCCAAATGAAATTTGGGGTGCTTTTTCTTAATTAGCAAGGAATACTCCTTGACACTCCAGGACATATTCAGTATATTATTACTGTATAACAACATGGCGGTGTAGCTCAGCTGGCTAGAGCGTACGGTTCATACCCGTAAGGTCGTGGGTTCGACTCCCTCCGCCGCCATTTATAAGGACCCTTAGCTCAGCTGGTTAGAGCAGACGGCTCATAACCGTCCGGTCGTAGGTTCAAGTCCTACAGGGTCCATTCGTAAGCGACGTCACAATGTGAACGTCGCTTTTTGTTTTCAATCTAAAATTGCTGGGTAAATACTCGTTAGCATTTTGTTTTTTTGAAAAATATGAAATGAGGCGGACAAAATGGAACGAAACCACACCATGATGCAATTTTTTGAATGGCATGTCGAGGCAGATCAAAAGCATTGGAAGCGACTAAAAGAGAGAGCAGCCGAGTTAAATAAAGCAGGAATCACTGCGCTTTGGCTACCACCAGTCACAAAAGGGCAAAGCGATCAAGATACTGGATATGGAATCTATGACTTATATGATTTAGGCGAGTTCGATCAAAAAGGGTCGATTGCTACAAAATATGGAACGAAAAAAGAACTACTTGAAGCAACGACCTATTGTCAGCAAGAACTCGGAATGCAGATTTATATGGATGTCGTCATGAATCATAAAGCCGGGGCGGATGCGACCGAGAAGTTTAAGGTGTTAGAAGTCGATCCCGATGACCGTACGAAAGTCCTCTCAGATGAAGCGTTCGAGATCGAAGGGTGGACAAAATTTGATTATGAAGCTCGTGATGGAAAATACTCTTCATTTAAATGGAACTTCACGCATTTTAACGGAACGGATTATGATGCGGCGACTGATCGATCCGGTATTTTCTTTATTGTTGGAGAAAACAAAAGATGGAACGATAACGTCGACGATGAATTCGGTGTCTATGACTATTTAATGTTTGCGAACATCGACTACCACCATCCCGATGTGCGCGAAGAAGTGTTAAATTGGGGGAAATGGTTCATCGAAGAGACGAAATGTGATGGATTCCGTCTTGATGCCATTAAACACATCAACTATGACTTTATAAAAGAGTTCAGTCAGACGATGCGGGAAGAGAAAGGTGACCAATTCTATTTTGTCGGCGAGTTTTGGAAACCTGATCTTGATGCCTGTCGTAAATTTCTCGATAACATCGATTACCATGTCGATTTATTCGATGTCCCGCTCCACTACAAATTGCATCAAGCCTCGGAGGAAGGGGCCGCGTTTGACATGCGGACCATTTTTGATGATACGCTCGTTCAGTCACACCCGCTCCATTCCGTGACGTTCGTAGATAATCACGACTCACAACCCGAAGAGGCGCTAGAGTCATGGGTGAAAGATTGGTTCAAGCAAATCGCCTATGGGCTTGTCTTACTTCGTAAAGATGGTTATCCATGTGTCTTCTATGGCGATTACTACGGTATAGACGGTCCTCACCCGACGGATGGGATGAAGCTCGCCATTGATACGCTTCTATATGCGCGCCGAGAGAAGGCGTATGGGGAGCAGGATGATTACTTTGATGATGCAAACGTCATCGGGTGGGTACGAAAAGGTGTGGAGGAAATCGAACGTTCCGGATGTGCCGTTCTCATTTCAACTTCTGATGAGGCTGAAAAGAGAATGTTTGTCGGGGAAGAACGTGCCGGTCAAACATGGGTCGATTTAACGAATACGTTGGATGATCGAATTGAGATTGATGAAGAAGGATTTGGGGTATTTAAAGTGTCGGCGGGGTCGATTTCAGTATGGGCATTGCCAGAAGAAGATGTCGACTAAAGCATTACAATTGAGTCAACCGTCGCATATCTGTTACATTTAAGACGAACGTTGTTCAAAACACTTTTAAGGGGGATTTTAGTAATGGCTAAATTTGAATTACCACAACTTGATTACGCATATGATGCACTCGAACCACACATTGATGCACGCACGATGGAAATTCACCACACGAAACACCACAACACTTACGTCACGAATCTAAACAATGCACTCGAAGGAAAAGATGTAGAGTACTCTTCACTCGAAGACTTGCTTCAAAAAATCGATTCGCTTCCTGCTGACATTCAAACAGCTGTCCGCAACAACGGTGGCGGGCATTGGAACCACTCGTTCTTCTGGAAGCTCTTGAAGAAAAATGAGAACGGTACACCGTCTGGCGACCTCGCTGCTGCAATCGATGAGTCGTTCGGTAGCTTCGATGCGTTTAAAGACGAATTCACGAAAGCTGCAACAACTCGCTTCGGTTCAGGTTGGGCTTGGCTCGTGGTGAAGAATGGTAAACTCGAAGTCACGTCTACTCCAAACCAAGACTCACCAATCATGGAAGGTGTTACACCAATCCTCGGTCTTGATGTGTGGGAACATGCCTACTACTTGAACTACCAAAACCGTCGTCCTGACTATATCAACGCATTCTTCCATGTCATCGATTGGGATTATGTGGCGAAATTGTACGCTGACGCAAAATAAGTTTGTCTTACCCGAGGTTCTGATACGAATCTCGGTTTTTTTGTGGTTTTCATTAATTTGTAAACAAATTATGATATAGTGAAAATCGGACAAAACGACAGGGACTCCTGTCCTCTATAATATAGAAGGAAATGAACGTGAAGGGAGTAAACGGACTTGGCTAAAAATCGGGTAAAAGTGCCGAAAAAACGGCGAAACCACTTACCGTTACGCTTGAATTTACTATTTTTCATCGTCTTCATTCTATTTGCGACCCTCATTTTTAGGTTAGGTGTCGTCCAAATCGTGAATGGTGAATTGATTGCTCGGGAAGTACAGAGAACAGAGTCGAGTAAAATCAAATATGAAGTGCCGCGAGGGAAAATCTACGACCGGAACGGTCAAGTACTGGCGGATACGATTTCAAACTACTCGGTCATGTATCGTCGCTCTGAAGTGACAAAGACGGAGGAACGGTTGGATGTCGCGAAAAAGTTGGCGGAAATCGTCGACATTCCAAAAGAAGACCGTAAAATGACGGAGCGAGACCGGAAGGATTACTGGATTGCAACGAATCCGGAATTGGCGCAAGAACGGACTCAAGCGCTATTGGAAGAATTATCGGAAGAGGAGCGGGCCGCATTGTCTAACCAAGACGTGGACCGACTCTTGCTTGACTCAATCACAGAAGAAGAGATTACGTTTGATGACGCGACAGAAGAAATCATCGCCATTAAACACAACATGGAGAGCGGCTATGCACTCGACCCACAGGTCATCAAAATCGGTGCGAGCCCGAAAGAGATGGCGGTCATCGAAGAAAACTTAGAGCAGTTGCCTGGGGTGAGTGTCGAACCGTACTATCAACGGGACTATCCGTATGAGGAGACGTTCAAAAGTTTCCTAGGAAGTTATCGTCAAATTCCGGCGGAACAACGTGCGTCTTATCAGGCGAAGGGTTACGGGTTGAATGACCGGGTCGGTACCTCATACTTGGAACAACAGTATGAAGACGTCCTTCGTGGAACGCCGGCCTATGATGTGTTCACCACATACAAAGGGGAACCGGTGGGTGAACCGACACGAGTGAGTGGGAATCCAGGGAAAGATATCGTCTTATCGACCGACATCGAGTTCCAAAAAGAAGTCGATGAGATCTTGAAAAAGGCGATTCGCGTAGGACGCTCTGGAAGTCCTCATTTCGACCGAGCGTTTGCGGTCGTCATGAATCCGCAAACGGGTGAATTGCTCGCTTTGTCTGGACAAGAACTCGATTTGGAAACGAACGAATTCAAGGATGTGTCGACCGGTACGGTGCTCCGTGCCAGCCAAATCGGATCAACCATCAAAGGGGCGACGGTCGCCTATGGATTTGAAGAAGGCGTCGTCAAACCGGGAGAATATATTTATGATGCACCGATTCGAATCGGTTCGTCAGTGAAAGCTTCCTACCGAAATATGGGGAACATCAACGACTTAGATGCGCTCGCGATGTCATCAAACATCTATATGTTCCAAATTGCGTTGCGTCTGGCTGATTATTACTCAACAGGTCAAATTGTCGGGGAAAATGTCACGCAGGCGTTTGAAACGATGGAACACTACTATAAACAATTCGGTCTCGGAATCGAAACAGGAATCGACTTGCCGTTTGAGTCGACCGGATTCCGGAGTATCCCGGACCGTGTCACGCTTCTGATGGATATGTCAATCGGACAGTATATTTCTTATACTCCGATTCAATTGGCGCAATATACGTCAACATTGGCGAACGGTGGCTATCGTGTACAACCACACTTACTTAAAGAAATCATTGAGCCGGGTTCGCTTGATGAGAACAATAAGCAAGTCGTGAGCACGTTCCAACCGAATGCGTTGAATAAAGTCGATATTCAGGATGAGTACATTCAACGTGTCCGTGAAGGATTTCGTCAAGGGGTTGAGTCTTCGTCCGGTTCGTCTCGCATTTTACAGGAGACCGGTATGACGGCTGCAGGTAAAACCGGAACTGCTCAAGCGATTGCGGAAGGCGCAGACGGTCAGGCGAAACGAAATGCGAACGGAGAACCGATTAAGACATTTAACTCAAACCATGTCGGTTGGGCACCGTTCGATGACCCGGAAATCGCCTGGGCGATTATCATGCCTGGTCTTGAGGCGGAAGGAATCAACACGAGGGTCGCACACGACATCATGAAAGCTTACTTTAATCTAGAAGATGTCAATGCAATGCTTCAGTAAAAGAGGTCACTTCGGTGACTTCTTTTTTTGTCTTTACAATTCTTTTACGTTCCGTTTATTTCTCGTTAATAGAAGTTCATTAGGATATTAATTGTAGGACAGAACAACAAATCCACAACAAAAATCAAAGCAAACTCAAGGAGGACGTCACAAATGTCTTGGATGAAAAAATCAGCTTTACTCGCTTCGATCACTTCAGTCGCACTCGTAGGTGCTGCTTGTGGGAATAATGAAGAAGGTGGTGCTGCTGAAGGCGGCGATGCGCTCTCAGGAAAAGTCGTCATGGACGGATCATCAACTGTATTCCCAATCATGGAAGCAGTCGCAGAAGAATATTCAGCTGAACAACCAGAAGTTGAAGTGACAGTCGGTGTCTCTGGTACGGGTGGTGGCTTCAAACGTTTCGTGACGGGAGAGACAGACTTCTCAAACGCATCACGTGAAATCAAAGAAGAAGAAGCAGCCGAAGCTGAGAAAAACGGTGTGGAATTCACGCAACTCTCAGTTGCACTTGATGGACTTTCGCTCGTTGTAAACCCAGCGAATGATTGGGCACAAGATATCACGATTGAAGAATTGAATAAGATGTGGACGGACACGAGCATTAAAACGTGGAAAGACGTTCGTTCAGACTGGCCAGACGAGGAGATTTCATTCTTCGCACCAGGTAAAGACTCAGGAACTTACGATTTCTTCGACGAAAAAGTATTAAATGAAACAGATATTCGTCAAGATGCGCAATTGTCTGAGGATGACAACGTCCTCGTCACAGGTGTAGGCGGAACAGAAGGAGCAATCGGATTCTTTGGATTCGCATATTACCTTGAGAACAAAGACACACTTCGTGCATTAAATGTTGAAGGCGTTGAGCCGACACATGACACGATTAACGATTTATCTTACCCGCTCTCACGTGAAATCTACACGTACGTCAACAACGCTTCGTTGAAAGACAAAGAGCAGGTTGCGGACTTCGCACGCTTCATGAACGAAAACGCTGCCGATCTTTCTGAAGAAGTCGGTTACGTGAAAATGGAACAAGCGCGTTACGACGAAAACATGAAGATGATCGACGAAATCGCTGGAGAATAAGATGATAGGTGGCAGAAGGTGAGACACGGTCTCGCCTTCTCGCCATGCTTTCTAGTATGAAGAGGTAGGGAGCGATACACGAGATGAATGAACCGAACAATAAGCTTTCGATTCGAGAGATGATTCAACAAAATAAACAAAAGAAATATAGTACAACGAACGTGTTTGATAAAATCATGCCGTTCTTATTATTCTTGAGCGCATTCGTATCGGTCGTCACGACCATTGGTATTGCGTTCACATTAGGCTATGAGCTATTCAAGTTCTTTGAACGAGTCCCTGTCGCAGAATTTTTAGGATCGACAGAATGGTACCCGCTTAGTGCAGATCAGCGCTTCGGGGTATGGGCCCTTGTGATGGGAACACTCCAAATTACTGTGATTGCGATGATTGTAGCCGTCCCACTCGGTTTGGCGTCTGCGATTTATTTAAGTGAATACGCCTCTGAACGGGCACGACGTGTATTGAAACCAATTCTAGAAGTGTTGGCCGGTGTGCCGACCATCGTATTCGGTTTCTTCGCCTTGTCATTCATTACACCGATTCTGCAAGCACTCATCCCAGGACTTCAAATTTACAATGCACTCAGCCCAGGGATTGTCGTCGGGATTATGATTATTCCGATGATTGCCTCGATTTCTGAGGATGCAATGAGTGCTGTTCCGAAGAAAATTCGGGACGGTGCACTCGGTTTAGGTGCGACGCGTCTTGAGGTGGCAACGAAAGTTGTCATGCCTGCTGCGACGTCTGGGATCATTGCCTCCATCGTTCTCGGAATGAGCCGTGCGATTGGGGAGACGATGATTGTAACCATTGCTGGTGGTTCACAGCCGAACTTCGAGTTCAACCCGCTCAATGCGATTCAGACGATGACAGCGTATATCGTTCAAATCGCCAAAGGTGATGCAGGTTACGGCACAATCGAATATTACAGTATCTATGCGGTCGGTGCGTTGTTGTTCGTCTTTACCCTATTGATGAACTTATTCGCAAACTGGGTGACGCGCCGCTTCAGAGAGGAGTACTAATATGGCTTTACCGAACAGTGAGTTCGAGAATACGAAGAACTTGATGAATCGTGAGACCGTGTCTCAACGAATTAAACGACGTTTACAATTGAATGAAATATTTAAGTACATCTTTTTGGCGGGACTCGTCTTTGCACTCGTCGTTTTATCGACGTTGATTTATGACATCGTGTCAAAGGGCGCAGGATGGGTCGACCTCGATTTCTTGCGCAACTTCCCGTCGCGCCGTCCTGAACAGGCTGGATTATATCCTGCGTTGATTGGGTCGTTATGGCTCATGCTATTGATCGTGCCGATGGTGTTTATCATCGGTGTTGGTGCAGCGATTTACCTAGAAGAATATGCACCAAAAAATCGCTTGACATCATTTATCGAGGTCAACATTTCAAACTTGGCTGGCGTCCCATCAATCGTGTTCGGATTGCTTGGATTGACGATTTTCGTACGTGTTATGGAATTAGGGAACTCGATTATGGCCGGCGCCTTGACGCTCGGTCTCATGAGTTTGCCGATTGTCATCGTGGCCTCACAGGAAGCGCTACGAGCAGTCAAAATGGAATTACGACACGCTTCGCTAGCGCTCGGGGCGTCGAAGTGGCAGACGACATTTAACGTCGTGTTACCTTCGGCGTTACCAGGAATCATCACGGGGATTATCCTAGCGGTTTCTCGTGCAATTGGTGAAACGGCTCCACTCATCATGGTCGGAGCGGCTACATTTATTTCAACGACACCAAGTAACATTTTCTCTGACTTCACGGCCCTCCCAATCCAGATTTATAACTGGACGAGCCGACCACAAGCAGAGTTCCAAAACTTAGCAGCAGCAGGGATCATCGTACTCATGACGATGCTCATCGCGATGAACTCGGTTGCCATCTATATTCGAAACAAATATACAAATCGACACTAAGTCTTGTTTGCAGATGAATGAGGAGGAAGCTCGAGATGATGAAACAACAAGAGCTCAACAAAGGAGATCAAAACGTGAACACAACTACGACAGAACCGACAACGACTGAGATGAAAAAAGATAGCGCCTATGTCGTCAACAATTTGAACTTGTGGTACGGAGAAGACCAGGCTTTGATTGATGTCAACCTCGATATTAAAAAGAATGAAGTCACGGCAATCATCGGACCATCTGGGTGCGGAAAATCGACGTTCATCAAGACGTTAAATCGTATGGTCGAACTCGTTCCATCGGTTCGGACGAATGGCGAAATCCTATACCACGGTCGTAATATCTTCGATCGCGGATACAAGGTGGAAGATTTGCGTACCTCGGTCGGGATGGTATTCCAACAACCGAACCCGTTCCCAAAATCGGTCTATGACAACGTGGCGTATGGACCGCGGACGCACGGGATCAAAAATAAGAAAGTACTCGATGAAATTGTCGAGCGTTCATTACGTGGTGCGGCAATCTGGGATGAAGTGAAAGATCGATTGAATGAGAATGCGTACGGACTTTCAGGTGGACAACAACAACGTCTCTGTATCGCGCGTACGTTAGCGATTGAACCGAATGTCATCTTAATGGACGAACCGACGTCAGCCCTTGACCCGATCTCTACACTAAAAGTGGAAGAATTGGTACAAGAGTTGAAAGAACAGTATTCAATCATCATCGTGACACATAATATGCAACAAGCTGCCCGTGTTTCGGATAGAACAGCATTCTTCTTAAATGGAGAAGTTGTCGAGTTCGATGTTACAGATAAGATTTTCTCGAATCCATCTGACAAACGGACGGAAGACTATATTTCTGGCCGTTTCGGTTAAGGAGGAGACTGGATTGATGGCACAAAACCGCACATTTTTTGATACGAAGCTAACTGAATTAGAAGATAAAGTTGTTCGATTGGCAAACTTGACCATGCGTCAAACGGCGACGGCAATCGAAGTGTTAGAAAAACACGATCTTGAATTGGCTAAAACGGTGATTGAGAACGACAACGAGTTAGATGAGTTGGAGTTGACAATCAACGACGAAGCGATCCTGTTGATCGCAAAACAACAGCCAGTCGCGACTGACTTGCGACGTCTGATTGTGACGATGAAATCAGCGACAGACCTTGAACGCATTGCGGACTATGCGACAAATATCGCAAAAGCAGTGACACGAATCGAGCATGTTCCCTATGTGCTCGACATTCAACCGCTCAAGAAGATGGCCGAGCAGTTGATTGACATGCTTGAACTGGCGACACGTGCCTATCGCAAAGGTGAAGTGAGTCGTGTTCGTGAACTCAATGAGATGGACCGTGTGATTGATGACATCAACCTAACGGTGATTAAACAGTATATCGGTTCTCTCCCGGCCATGACGGTTGGGACGAACGATGTATACGAATTCTCGAACATTGCTCGATACCTCGAACGGATGGGTGATCATGTGACGAACTTCGGAGAACATTTAATTTTCCTCGAAAAAGGGAAACATTATGATTTGAATCAATAAGATTAGTGGTAAAGAACAACAGTGCTGTTGTTCTTTATTTTTTTGGGCAGGAATCCAAACTGAAGGAGCGAATAATAGTCTACATGGATTTTTACATGAAGGGGGCCATATAGAGATGGAAGAGAAAATCGTATCCTTGAAACAACAAGGTCTTACGTTAAAACAGATTGCGGCAGAATTAGACGTCCCGATTGGCAAAGTCCAATACGCATGGCGGAAATGGAGAAATCAGCAACAGGAATTGGAGGCTGTTGCCCCTGTGAAACAAAAGCGTGAAACGAAGAAAGCAAAGACGTCGGTGACGACCTCACGCAAACAAGTGGCATCGGCGAAAGAGACGGCCGACGTGTCAACTTCTCCACTTCTTGAAAAGGGTCCGGAGGGATATTGGAAGCTACCCGATCGGTACAACGTGGACTTCATGCATGCGGTCGTACAGTCTCCAAACGCCGTGTATGTATGTTGGGAAGTATCTGATCTCGTAAAAGAGACGTTAGCGCTTCAATTCATGCGACGCTGGGAAGATCTGCCGAAGGCGTTCCGCATCCTTGATGTTACATTACTTGATTACAATAGCGGTCACGCAAACCGATCGTATACGTTCGATCTTCCCGAGATGACGAACAGCTGGTTCGTTCGCCCTCTCGACCCGAATACGACATATGTGTTTGAATTTGGGATTCGGACGATGGAAGGGGAGTTTCTCCCAATTGTCGCCTCAAATCCGCTTGATACGCCGCGGGCAGAACCAGTAGGAGTCGGACGATTCGCAGAACCGGTCCGACGTTGGCAATACGGGGAAGTTGATTCTCCAGAATTACTCGATACGTTACCAAAATATGCAGCATACCGACTCGTGCGTTAAGGAGGACTTTTTATTATGAAACCTGGGTACTTTTCACTCGTCCTTCATGCTCATTTACCGTATGTTAGGCATGAAGAGAAACACCGATTAGAAGAAAGATGGGTTTACGAGGCCATCTCTGAGACATATATCCCGATTCTTTGGCAAGTCGATCGCTTGAAGCGTCCCTTACATTGGACGGTTAGTATTTCCCCGCCTGTCGTTGAAATGCTTGCCGATCCACTCATTCAGGATCGCTACGTAGAACACTTGGATGACATGCTCGAATTGATTGCCCTCGAACTATCTGAGGACCGAACAGACGAAGAAAAAGCGACGTTACATTTTTATCGTCAGCGTTACCACGATCTAAAAAATACGTTCCTTCATTGGAATAAAAATTTAAACGAGGCGTTCCGTACATATCGTGAGGCAGGTTATATTGACATGGTGACATGTACGGCGACCCATGGCTTTAATCCACACCTCTTCACGGAACAGGCGGCGCGTGCTGAGATTCGGACGGGCTTGAACTGTTTCGAACGTCACTATGGGTTTCGTCCAACAGGCATATGGTTACCAGAGTGTGCGTATACACCAGGGGTCGACCGGATTCTTTACGAGGAGGGAATTCGCTACACATTTGTCGATGAACATGCTCTTCTCGACGCAGATCCGACACCTGAGAAAGGGATTGGAGCACCTGTGTATTCACCACATGGGGTCGCGTTATTCCCACGGGATCAAATCATCTCAGGTAAAATTTGGAGTTCGATGATCGGATATCCAGGTCATCCGGATTATCGTGAATTTTACCGTGATTTGGCTTACGACCGTGATTGGGATTATATCCAATCCTTCATGCATCCGGAAGGGATTCGTTTTGATACGGGTCTAAAAATGCATCGGATTACGGGTGACACGGATCAAAAAGACTTCTATGTGCGTGAATGGGCGGAACATCAAATTGAGAACCATGCGACCGATTTCGCCAAAACGTTAGAATCACACCTTGAAGCGCATGGTGCTCAAACATTCCCGCCATTTTTAGTCACAGCCCCGTTCGATGCGGAATTGTTCGGTCACTGGTGGTTCGAGGGACCGGAGTTCCTTGGGAAAGTAGCAGAACGACTTGCTGAATTTGGGATTGAAACCATCACGCCAGCGCTCTTCCTTGAACGTCATTTTAAAGATTTACAGACGGTCCACGTGTCGATGAATACATGGGGACGTAAAGGTTATGGTGAAGTTTGGATCAACGAGAGAAATGAGTGGATGCTTCGTCACTTGCACATGATGGAGATGCAACTTGTGAAAGATGTGGCGGACTATCGGAATCAATCGGAATTGACAAATCGTGCCTTGAAACAATTGATTCGTCATTATGTACTGGCTGTGTCGAGTGACTGGGCCTTCATCTTGGATGGACAAACGACGGCGCAATATGCCGCCGAACGGTTCCGTGAACACACAAGACTCTTTGCAGAACTTGAAACGGTACTCTATCAGGATGGAGTATCGGAACAGTTGCTACATGATCATTACGCTGCATATCCATTTCTTCAGGATGAAGACATCGATATTGATTCGTTCCTATCTCCTCACGATTACTATGTGACAACCGAGCGGGAAGAGGAAAAACCAGCCATTTTGGTGCTCACGCCTGAGTATCATGGTCATATCGTCGGAGGACTCGGAAGACGGGTCGTCGACGAGATTGAGGCGAGAGCGGACGATGGGGAAGTTGTCTACGTGTTAACGCCATATCATGACGAGTTGCCTGAGTATGAGCGACAAGGAAACATACATGTGTATCGTGTTCGTCCAACTAGCCCATTTTTAGAGCATGTCATGAACCAGGTGGCTACACAAAATATCGCCTATGTAAAACTGGTCCATGAACTTTCGAAACGTGTTTCCTTCAAAGTGATTCATCACTTCGATTGGATGACGATTCCTGCTGCAAGAGAACTTGCGAAATCCCTTGCGATTCCGTTATACTCAACTATGTTGTCCTTTGAAGCGACTCGCAATCCGCATGGTCACGGTGGTTTATTCGATGCAATCCATCGAATCGAAAACAGCGTGTTTCCTGCATCAGAACGCGTATATGTCGGTGAAGAAATCTCGATTCACGACCTGAAACAATGGTATAACGTGAGTGAGAACGTCAACACATGCCTACCTATAGAGACTTCTCCATATGGACAGGAATCAATGAAAAAGAACGTGAAATAACCTTGCTTTTTCATAAGAAACTTGGTAGGATAATTGAGTATGCTTAGACTGTAAAGCAAAAGCACTTGATACAACATCATTAAGATGGGAGTGAAAGAAATGCGCGTTAAAATTACATTAGCTTGCACAGAAACAGGCGATCGCACGTACATCACGAAGAAAAACAAACGTAACAACCCTGAGCGCCTTGAGTTGCGCAAATACAACCCACGTCTCCGTCGTCACACGCTTTACCGCGAAGTGAAGTAATAAGGGACCGGCCGTCACATATGTGGCGGCTTTTTTTGTAAGGAGGAATGTGTTGTGGAAGAAAAAGCAGCGCTACGGCGCACGATTCATCAATACATCAAACAAATGTCGGAGCGACATCATGCGGACGAAGCCATTCACCAAACATTGTTTGCCTCGGATTTATGGATTGAAAGTCAAACGATCGCGCTGACGTTGTCACTCCCGCTAGAAATCGATACGTCTCCGATTATTCATATGGCCTTTAAAGAAGGAAAAACGGTCTGCGTCCCGAAAGTAACGGAGCAGGGACTTACGTTTCACATCATACATTCATTTGATGATTTAGAAACGGGCGTCATGAATATTTTAGAACCGACCACTCCATCGACGACGCAACTGATTGACCTTTGTCTTGTCCCGGGGCGTGTTTTCGATCGAACCGGGTATCGCATCGGTTGGGGTGGGGGCTATTATGATCGCTTTTTAAAAACCTATAACGGTACAACACTTGCTTTGGCATATACCGTTCAGCTTGTCGATCATGTACCAACGGAGCCACACGACCTACCCGTTCAATGGATCGTAACAGAAAAGGAGATGATTCAGTGTTCGCCATATTCGCTGTAACATGTTTCGTCGCCTATCTCGGTTATCGGTTACGGTCGTTGACTCGATCTGGGGCGCTGTTGACAGTCGTGACCGGTACGGTGATCGGATTCTCGTTCGGGTGGTTCGGTCTATACTTGCTTGGCGTGTTTTTTTCGACTTCTTCTTTTGCTTCGAAATATCGATCTCACGATAAAAAAGGAGTCGATGAAATCGTCGAGAAGACGGGGGCTCGTGATGCCATGCAAGTGTTGGCTAACGGTGGGGTCGGGATTTTATGTGCACTCGGTTATCAATTGACGGATGACCCGGTCTACCTCTACATGTATGTCGTGTCCATCGCGGCGGCGACGAGCGATACGTGGGGATCTGAGTTTGGTGTCCTCTCGAAGCGGAAACCTCGGTTCATGTTTACATTTAAGCGAGTCGAACCGGGAACAAGTGGGGCCGTCTCGACATTCGGTACCGTCATGTCGATGTTCGGTGCACTGTTGATTGTCACATCCTCTCTTGTGTTCATCGACTTAAAGGTCACGCATCTTCTTTTATTATGGGTGATTGGATTAACTGGTAGCATCATAGACACGCTTCTCGGCGCGACCGTCCAACGAACGTTTCGTTGTACTGTCTGCGGAAAATTGACGGAGCAAAAATTACATCACGACGTGCCGACGACTTATGTGTCAGGGTGGCGTTTTCTCGGAAACGATACGGTTAATTTTCTTTCAGTTTGTGGAGCGACGTTGATTTGTTTTTTAATGTTTGGATGAGGGTAGTACAGAAAATGAAGGTGTTCCAAATTAATGTGAATATTGTCACAATATCGCCAAAGTGAAAACGGTTTCCGTTGTAGTTGAAGTTTGTGAATGATGTTACAATCTATTTGTAACAGAGATAACAAAAACATGAAACAGATTGTTTGAAGGGTGGAGAATCATTATGGAAACAGTAAATCATGCTAAAGTAACACGAGTCGCACTTGTAGGGGCAGGGGCAGTAGGTGCGAGTTTCGCTTACCAATTGACGACAGCTAGTCTATGTGAAGAACTTGTCATCATTGATATTAATAAAGCGAAGGCAGAAGGAGAAGCGATGGACTTGAACCATGGGGTTTCATTCGCTCCATCACCGATGCGCGTCTGGGCAGGGGATTATTCGGATTGCGGCGTCGCTGACATCGTGGTCATCACGGCTGGCGCACCACAGCGTCCAGGTGAAACGCGTCTTGACCTCGTTGAAAAGAATGCGAAGATCATGAAATCCATGATTTCAGACATTATGGACTCTGGTTTTGACGGAATTATCATCATTGCCTCAAACCCGGTCGACATCATGACTCATCTCGCATGGAAATATTCTGGTCTTCCGAAACATCGTGTCTTTGGTTCAGGAACAGTGCTTGATACGTCTCGCTTGCGTTACATGCTCGGAGAATATTTCAACGTCGACCCGCGTAACTGTCACGCCTACATTATGGGTGAGCATGGCGATACGGAGTTTGCTGCCTGGAGCAACGCTCGTATATATGGAAAATCGGTCGAGCAACTACTTGAAGAGCATGATGAGTATAGTTGGGAAGACCTTGAAGATATTTATGTCAACGTTCGTGACGCAGCATATCATATCATCGAACGTAAAGGTGCGACGTACTATGCGATTGGACTCGGGCTCCTTCGGTTGGTCAAGGCTGTCCTTCGTAACGAGAACACGTTGTTGACAGTCGGTGCCCATCTTGATGGGGAGTATGGATTGCATGATATCCATATCGGTGTGCCAGCAATCATCAACCGTCAAGGTGTGCGTGAAGTCATTGAGATTGAGTTGTCACAAGAAGAGCATGAGAAAATGCAACATTCTGCAAACGTACTCATGAAAACGATGGAATCTGTCTTGTAATCTCCATCCTTTGGAAACCCGTAGCCAAATGGTTACGGGTTTTATACATATAGAACGAATCATTGTTTGGTCGTCTGTCGTCGCGTGATTTACAATAGAATTTAGAGAGAGGAGGGGTTTCGTTGGCGACAACTTGTTTTTGGGAAGATGTTTATCGAAGAGTCGAGAACGGTGGGCGAATTGAAGGCATACTTGAACCCTCCCGTGCGGTCCTCGTGTTCGATACGAAAGCAGGTGATCGGTATGATTTGTTCATTCAGACTGAAAAAGCATGGGTGAATCACGTTGGGATGGAGATACAGGCGATTTTGAACGCATTTCGTTTATCTCGTATCGGGCGGAAACGATTGACCATTCATATCTATGGTGAGCGTCTCGTGGATGAAGAGCGTGTAGACTCGTTGACGTTCCAAATCCCTGCGAAAGTGACTTTGTCCCGTTCGATTTGCACACCGACTATGGAAGAAGACCGGTTCCGACTGCTAGCGGTCTCCCTCGACCGGAAAAAGAAAGCGGAGCTGAAGAAACGATTTTCTTTCGGAAAACCACAAGTGGTGTATGGGTTATTGTTCGTCACTTTTTTAGTCATGTGGTTAGCCGAATCGGTCGGTTCGACGCTTGATCCAAACACGCTGGTCGCATTCGGGGCCAAAGTGAACCCGTTGATTGAACAAGGGGAATGGTGGCGTTTGATTACACCGATGTTCCTGCATATCGGTTGGTTCCACTTTGCGATTAATATGTTTGCACTTTGGTCGCTCGGTCCACTCGTCGAACGGATGTACGGCTCCATACGATTTTTAATCATCTATCTGCTCAGTGGAATATTAGCGACATCCGCATCGTTTGCATTCAGCGAATCGATATCAGCAGGCGCTTCAGGAGCGCTATTTGGATTGGTCGGTGCGCTCTTGTACTTTGGGTTACGCGATCGTTCTCTCTTCATGAAGACGCTCGGACCTCCGCTCTTTATTATGTTAGGATTAAACGTAGGACTTGCGTTTGTATTAGGTGCAGGTCTTGATCATTTCGCGCATGCGGGGGGTCTGATTAGTGGTTTTGTCGTTTCTGGGGTCGTCGGGCTCCCAGATGAGAAGAACCGTATACAACGAATCTTATTTTCCGTACTCACCATCTCGATGTTTGGACTATTCGTCGGGTACGGATTTTGGTAAGGGGAGAATTCAATGATTGAAACATTAAAAACACTCGTTAACATCCCGAGTCCTTCCGGGATGACAGAAGAGGCCATCCGCTTCGCGGAGAAAGAATTGAATGCACTAGGTGTCAAGACGTCACGTCTACATAAAGGGGCACTGCTGGCCACATTTTCAGGTCGATCTGGCAAGGCGCGTCTGTTGACGGCACACGTGGACACACTTGGTGCGATGGTCAAAGACATCTTGCCGAGCGGGCGTCTTCGTTTGACTCAAGTGGGAGGATACGCATGGACGGCGATTGAAGGGGAGAACTGCCTTGTCCACCGTGAAGGAGGGGAGGCGATTGAAGGGACAATCTTGATCCATCAGTCAAGTGTTCACGTTTATAGGGACACGAACTCTGCCGAGCGATCTGCATCAAACATCGAAGTCCGATTGGATGAAAAAGTGCATTCTCGTGAAGATGTGACGGCGCTTGGGATTGAAGTCGGGGACTTCGTTTCATTCGATCCACGCTTTCAAGTGACCTCTTCAGGATACGTGAAATCACGCCACTTGGATGATAAGGCGTCGGTCGTCATTCTATTGGACCTTGCGAAAGACTTAATCCGTTATGACTTACCGCATACCGTTTACTTCTTGATTTCGAATTATGAAGAGGTCGGATTTGGAGGGAACGCGGGTATTCCGGAAGACGTCGTGGAATACATTGCCATTGATATGGGCGCGCTCGGGGATGGACAGCATTCCGATGAGTATACAGTCTCGATTTGTGCCAAAGATTCGTCTGGACCGTATGATATCGAGTTACGACGGAAGTTCACGGCGTTGTGCAAAACTCATGAGATCCCATATAAGGTAGATATTTATCCGTACTATGGGTCAGATGCGTCGGCGGCGATTCGAGCAGGGTATGATGTGCGACATGCCTTGATAGGACCAGGAATCGAATCGAGCCATAGTTATGAACGAACGCATCTGTCATCAATGGAAGCAACGCGAGAATTGTTAAATCGTTATGTACAATCGACGATGGAGGAAGAAGCATGAAAAATTTTTATGATGTCCAACAGTTTTTAAAATCGTTCGGTACCATTATTTACATTGGAGAACGGGATGCTGAAATCTCACTCATGATGATGGAACTCGACGAATTGTATGAAGGGGGCATCATCGAACAACGTGTATACGATACGGCCAAAATCATTTTGACCCACGAATTAAAAAAGTCAACAGATTGACAGAAATCCCCTTAGTGCAAAGGGTTGCACTAAAGGGATAATAGTGTACACTATTCAATGAAAGCGATTTAGTTGAGATGAGGAGTGAACGGTATGAAATGGTTATTAGGTATCGACATCGGAGGTACGACGGTGAAGATGGCCGTTTTAGACATGAACGGCATCATTTCGGATAAGTGGGAAGTCAAAACGGATATTCGAGAGAATGGTGTACATATTCCAAAAGACATCGCAGCTTCTTTTTATACGTACTTACAGACATCAGGTAAGAAGAAAGAAGACTTTGTGGGTGCGGGAATCGGGGCACCAGGTTTCATCAACTTCTCAGAAGGGGTTGTCGAATATTCTCCGAACATCGGGTGGAAAAATTTTGCACTCGTGAGTGAGTTCGAAAAAGCAGTCGGTCTTCCGGCCGTTCTCGAAAATGATGCGAATGCTGCGGCCCTTGGCGAGATGTGGAAGGGTGCCGGCGAAGGGGCATCAGAATTATTGGCAATCACGCTCGGTACAGGTGTTGGTGGTGGCGTGATTACAAACGGGAATATCGTTCATGGGACGGCAGGAATGGCCGGAGAAATTGGGCATATTACCGTTGAACGAGACGAAACGAAAGCTGTGAAGTGCGGTTGTGGTCGCCTCGGGTGTATTGAGACGATTGCTTCAGCGACCGGCATCTCGCGTCTGGCGTTACAGAAGCGTAAGAATCAAGATACTTCATTAAATGAGTTAAAAGAAGTGACTGCACGTGATGTGTTTGAAGCATATAAGGCCGGTGACTCGATCGCGTCAGAAGTCATTGAAGAAATGACGGAATACCTCGGCTTGACCATTTCAAACATGGCGAACACGCTCAATCCGAAAATGATTGTCATCGGTGGAGGTGTCTCGAAAGCTGGTGACGCGTTATTGGAGCCGCTTGATGCACAGTTCAAACGGTTTGCGCTCGAGCGCGTTTACGAGTCAACAACATTCAAAATCGCTGAACTCGAGAATGATGCCGGTGTGATTGGATGTGCTTGGCTGGCACGGAAACACTTCCTTCCGACACGATTATGAAGTGGACGCGTCTGCACATTGCAGGCGTGTTTTTATGTGGGAAAGGGTATGGGATATTGTAAAATTTGTAACGTCACAGTTGATTTTTTATTAAAAAAGGGGTAAGATTTGGACTTGATACTGGACGTGTACTATTCAATCCGAATTGTACAATGAATGAACAAATAAAGAATGGCAACTAAAACATGCCGCAAACTGAAAAGAGGAGGAGACCGTCAGATGAATTCATCTCAACGCTTTTCGAAGCTATCGACGAGACTGAACGACACGGTCCGCGCTTCGTTTCAAGAATATCGTCTATTTTGGATTTTTACGTTATTGCTTTGGACGAAGACGTATATCGTCTATCAATTTTTCTTCAACATTCCGATTGAAAACACCGCACAAGCTTTTATCTTACTGATTAACCCGATCAGTTCGACACTATTCTTGTTTGCCTTCCATTTCTTCTTTAAAGGAAACAAACAAAAATGGGTGCTCTACACGCTCTATGCGATTGCATCGTTTATCTTGTTTGCGGACGCCGTGTATTATCGGGAATTCACGGATTATTTGACAATGCCTGTCATCATGCAACCATCGAACATGGAGACGTTATCGACATCATTCACTTCGCTTCTTGAATGGAAAGATTTAATCATTCTTGGTGACGTGTTTGTCCTTCCGTTTATCTTATGGCGAATGAACTTGAAAGAAAATGCAGCTTCACATCGACGTGCGCTCGTCACATTCGTCGTAGCGGTCTCTGTCTTCTTGTTCAACCTTTTGTTAGCAGAAACGGAACGACCTGAATTGTTGACTCGTTCATTTGACCGTGAGCTGTTGGTGAAAAACATCGGAACATTTAACTTCCATGTGTATGATGCCATGCTCCAAACGAAAACATCGGCTCAAAAAGCGATGGCGGATGAATCAGAACTCGCAACGATTGAACAATTCACCCGTCAAAACTATGCGGCGCCGAATCCGGATTTATTCGGAAAATATAAAGGGAAAAATGTCATCGTGGTTTCATTCGAATCTGCGCAGAATTTTACTCACAACATGAAGGCGCCGAATGGAGAGTACATCACGCCGAACTTGAACAAACTGATTGAAGAGTCTCACTACTGGCCGAACTACTATCATACAGTCGGTCAAGGGAAGACTTCTGATGCTGAGTTCGCACTCGATAACTCACTATATGGACTCCCGCGTGGTGCTGTATACTTTACGAACGCCGATAATGAATATCAAGCGCTCCCTGAGTTGGTCAAGGAAGAAAATTATTACTCAGCCGTGTTCCATGCGAATAACAAATCGTTCTGGAACCGCGATCAAATGTACAAGAACATTGGCGTCGATCAATTCTTTGATGAAAAGAGTTATGACCTCGGGAATCCTGAAGACATGACAGAATGGGGTCTTTTAGATGATAGCTTCTTCGAACAATCCATTCCAATGCTTCAAGAATTGCCTGAACCGTACTACGCAAAGTTCATCACATTGACGAACCACTTCCCGTACACGATGCCAAGTGAAGACTATGAGCTTGTACCAAAATTTGAAACGAGCTCAACTACGTTGAACAACTTCCCGCAAGCACTAGCTTATCAAGATTACGCACTCGGTCTCTTCATCGACCAGTTGAAAGAGAATGGGATGTGGGAAGATACAATCTTTGTCGTCTACGGTGACCATTACGGTATTTCGACGAACCACAACAGTGCGATGGCAGAGCTACTCGGTAAAGATGAGTTGACACCATTCGACGTGGCAAAGTTGCAACAAGTTCCGTTTCTCATTCACTTACCTGACCAGAAAGAAGGAGAAGTGCATGAGACGATCGGTAGTCATGTCGACATGAAACCGACCATCTTGCACTTACTTGGAATCGACACGTCAGATACGATTGGATTCGGAAACGACTTATTCTCTGAAAATCGAAACAGTCGTGCGATTTTCCGTGACGGAACGGTCGTGACGGATGAATATGTTTGGACACAGTCGACATGTTATAACGCGACTTCTGGTGAAGTGGTCGAAGACACATCGTTATGCGGTCCGATGACGGAAGAAGCGGAAAAAATCTTGCAAATGAACGATGATTTGATTTACTCCGACTTACTCCGTTTCAAAGAACAAACTGAAGAATAATAAGTACGGACCAAGTCACATAGTGATTTGGTCCGTTTTATGTAGAGGGAAGGAACGTATAGAAAGGCATAAAAAAAGCGACCGAAGTCGCTTGATGATTACGTATGCGAATCATTAACCTGGAATTCCGCCGTAGATCAACGTGGCGACACCAAAGAATCCGAACACGAGTACAGTTAAACCTGCAAATACGAGCGGAAAGAATTGGCGCTTTTGGAATGAACGAAGCATTCCCCAAATAGCCACAATCGCGACGATGACGGAAATCCATCCGAACGGTTCATACAAATGCATGACGAGTTCCCCCTTTAATTATACGTCATGAAATTCATAAAAATTTCACTGAAATATCATTATTATTTTATCCGATTATAGAGTCGCTGTCGAGCAAAGGTTGACATCGAAACAATTTTGCCACAATATTGTTTTGAATAAGAAGGGGATGAATCCTATGCAAATCAAAAAGATTACGTCTGGCTTGGCGCAAGAGAACGGCTATGTGATTGAAAAAGACGGCACAGTCGTCGTCATTGATCCCGGAACGGATGACCCGAGGTTCTTCGACACAATCGAACGTTTCGGTACACTATCCGCCGTCCTGTTAACTCATGCGCACTTCGATCATATCGGAGGAATTGATGCGCTCCGTGAACGTTACAAGGTGCCAGTCTATGTACACCGCTTAGAAGCAGATTGGCTGACAGATGGCGAAAAGAATGGCGCTTCTGCGTTCAACTTGCCGATGCCTTCAATGAAACCGGCAGAAAAAACATACGAAGGCGATGTATTGGAAACTGGGAACATCGTATTTCGAATCTATCATACACCAGGTCATTCCCCAGGGAGTGTCGTATTATATATGGATGATGAAAGAATCGCCTTTTGTGGCGATTTGATCTTTAAGCAATCCGTCGGACGAACAGATCTGTTTGGTGGAGACCAGTCGACATTAATGGGATCCATCGATCGGATGAAGCAGCTCCTTCCTGATGAGACGACGCTGTACTCGGGGCACGGTCCTCAGACGACACTAGAAGAAGAAAAGCGGACAAATCCGTTCTTCACATAAAAAAAGATTGTCTCCGGCGAGACAATCTTTTTTACATTTGGAAGTTGCTCCAATACGTAAAGACAACGAAGAAAATTGTCAAATACGCGCCGAAGACATATACATACGTTTTTTCAGTTAGTTTTAAGTAACCAAGAGCGACGAAGAAAATCGTTTGTGCTAAGAAGACAAGTCCCATAACGATAAAGTCGCCAGTATGTTCACTACTACTTTGGTCGCCGCCTAGTGCGCCTACGAAAGCAAGTGCCGCTACTAGTCCAGTCCAAAAGCCTAGGACACGAAACATTCTTGCCATGTTAATCCCCCCATACGTGCATTATTCCATTCTCATTCACTATTTTACCAACACATTCGAAAAAATGCTATGGAAACGTGATAATTGAGCAAAATAATCGTGAAAAATATGTGAAATCATAACGGTAAATAAAGTTGCACAAAAATTATAAAAAAGTTATACAAAACATATACAATTGGGGGTATAGAGATGTATACTCAACATTATACAAAATGAGCGAAGTGAAAGTTGAATGAGGGAGGAACATAAAAATGGCATCAAAACTAATGTTTTACACGTATCCAAGCTGTACTTCTTGTCGGAAGACGAAAGCGTTTTTGCAGGAACAAGAACTTCAAGTGAGTGAGCGTCACATTTTCAGAGATGCACCAACAGTCGATGAATTGTTGCAACTCCTTGCAATCAGTGAGCAAGGAGTCGACTCTCTCCTTGCGACGCGAAGCCAGTCCTTCAAGCAACTTGATGTTGACGTGGAGGATTTGAAATTAAGCGAGCTTCTTAAGCTGATGAGCGAAAACCCAAAGCTTTTGAAGCGTCCGATCTTAACTGATGGAAAAGAAGTGATTGTCGGATATGACAAGGTTTCAATCGAAACATATGCACGTCGCCACAACACTGCAGCAGTTCAAGTTTCATAAAACAAGTCCACTTTCAACACAGTGGGCTTTTTTTTATGCTTGTATCGAGGTGAACGATATGAAGGAACTCATTGAGGATTTAGTAGATGCAGCACGTCAAATCGGTGCGAGTGATCTTCATTTTATACCCGATGCAAACCAAGTAAAGGTTCAAGTACGTTCTGCTAGTAAACTTGCTGTGCTTCAATCGATGGATGTCGAGCTGTATGATCGACTTACACTTCATATGCGATATTGGTGTTCATTACCTGAATCCAATCAACGTATTCCACAATCAGGTGTCTATGAATTGAATCAGGATGTCATCCGGGTGACCTTTCTCCCGTCGTTCGCCCAGACGTCAATGTCTTGGCGCATTCCCCATGACACGTTTGAACTCCAGCATCTGTTACGATCACACGATGTGGAACGATTTCAGAAAGTCGTGGCATCACATCATGGTCTTTTCTTTGTAGGGGGTTCTACCGGAGCAGGCAAGACGACGGTACTGTATGCCCTGTTGAATCAGCTGAAGCATGAGCGGATTGTGACGATTGAAAATCCTCCTGAACAAATCGTCGATGGTGTCATTCAGCTGGAAGTGAATGCTAAGGCTGGACTCAGCCATCGACACTTGTTGAAAGAGACGCTTCGCGCCGACCCGGATATCATCGTGATTGGCGAGGTGCGGACAGATGAAGAATTGATGGTCGCATACGACGCGGCGCTCAGTGGTCATTTGACGATTACAACCTTTCATACCGCATCGATTCAGGATGGGGAAAAGCGGCTGATGCAACTTCTTGGTAAGGCGACCGTGGAAAGACATTGGTGTGTACTGACTCGAAATCAGGAGGTGACTTGCGAATGGTCGACGTTCCGATAATCCCATCAATCCGACTGATTCATCGTTTTCTTCGTCTGCAATCACGAGGTGTGTCATTGAAAGTGACCATGGAGACGCTTGAACTTCATGAGAAGGGAAGAATGAAAGACTGTATTCGAGAGATGAGGATTCGTCTAGAAGCGGGGGTGAGTTTGTCTGAAGTATTTTCCATCTTGATTACGAATCGACAGATGCAAGAGATTTTACATACGGCGGACCGCAACGGACGATTCATGGATGGATTGTCGCAAGTGGCGATGGTACTCGAGATGCGACAACGGTTAAAGCAGGAGCTGCGGAGGCTAATTCGCTATCCATTGATTATCTTCTTCATCCTACTTGCATTAGGCATGACTTATGCCTTATACATTTTTCCGAAATTAATGGGGATGGTAGATGTCTCGTCGCATGGCGGCGTGGGGTCGATTCTATTGTCGAATTGGTTCTTTCCCGTGCTGTTTTCTATATTCGTGGCAATCGCGGTTCTCATATATGGATTCCATCGACGAGGAGTAGAGCTCCCTTTTTACGTATGGAGACGTGGGAAAACACTCTATATGACCTATGTGTTTGTAAGTGAGTTGTCCTTGCTCCAACATACTGAAACGAATATCAGGCAGATTATCAGTCGGCTAGCCGAGGAAGAGGGAGAAATGGCAGAGATGGCCAAACGAATTCATTATCGCATGTCTGAAGGTGAAGGGATTGAAGCGGCGACGAGGTGTGAACCGTTTATCGATCATGAGGTCGTGAGTTTATTAGGTGTGGGTTCGATGAGTGGAGAACTTGGTAAATTGATGTCTCTTCATCGCGATCTTGTATTCGAAGAGATGGAGCAATATAGTCGGGGTTTGATTGAGAAAATTGAACCGTCTTTATACGGCATCCTCAGTGTCATGATCGGTGTTCTTTTTTACACACTCTATTTACCGGTCAAACTCATTATGGCTCAATTATGAAAGGAGAAAGATGAAATGAAGGAAGAGCGTGGGTTCACATTAGTTGAGATGGCGGCAGTACTGCTTATTATATCAGTTCTTCTCTTGTTACTTGTCCCTTCTTTGTCGGACGGGAAATCTCGTGCTGACCAAGTGAGTTGCGAAGGTAGCGTTCGAATCGTTGAATCTGAAATCAATTTGCACTACGCGGAACATAAGGCCTATCCTGAAACGTTAGAAGTGATTAAGCGCGCATCGGCTGCAGATCCACTCGTTTATAGCTGTCAATCATCGACCTATAGGTATTCTCCGACTGATGGCTCCTTAAAAAAACAATGAAAGGCTACACCTTGGTCGAAATGACATGGGTACTTCTCGTATTGTCGTTCTTACTATTGATGAGTGCACCGATTACGAGACCGTTCGAACGAATCGAACTCTACAATTTTACGGATTCATTGGTAGCGAATATTCAAGAAGCTGGGCAATTTCCCTATATTTCAGAAGAGGGAGATTGTGTGCCGCGATTGATTTGGATTTCGAAACAACAAACTTATCTGATTGTGTGTGGGAGAGAGATCGTCAGGGAGGTTGATGTTCCTGATGGGGTGGATGTATATCTTCCGACATACAACACGTTGACCTTTTCACAAGCGACAGCCTCTTATGCGGGACAATGGAAATTCGTCAGTGGAAAGACATCGGTGACGCTCAAATTTCGAATCGGGACGTATGAGCCGGAGGTGATTATTCGTGAAAGTGGATGAATCGGGTTTCTCGTTATGGGAGCTGACTGTCAGTCTTGCGGTCATCATGGGATGGATTTTCATACTGGCTTCCTTTGTCATGCAAGGGAACGAACGAATCCAACGGTTGAGTGATACGCTGTTCATCTACGAACGATTACAAGGAGAGGTTCTGCTTGAAGCCACTGAACCAACAGGGCGTGAGCAAGTGTGTGAGAAAGGATTTTGTTTACCGACATTATGAAAAGGGCTTTACGATGATTGAAATGACGGTCGTTTTGCTGATCCTTCCCATATTTCTTTTCCTTTTGGTTGAACTGCTCACGCTCGGCCAACATCTTTATGAACAACCTAAATGGAATCATCATACGACACCTCAACTGATTGTGCGCCGTCTGATGGATAGCGAGAACTGTCGTGTTGACGAAGGGCGGTTACGAGGTGATTTCGTCAAGTCGGATGAGGAGCGGTGGTCATGGACAATCAAACAAGTAAATGGCAATTTGGTCATGGTCGGAGATGGAGGAGGAAACTTACTCTTTTTAAGAGGAATCGAGCAGTATCATGTCGAAACGGTCGGAAAGGGTTTTCGAATCTCATGGACCGATTCATCGTTCAGGAGAGAGCGGCACGTCATGTGCATGAAGCAGGCTTCTTTCTCGTCATTACCTTGACCATTGTTGTTTGGTTACTCGGAGCCTCGTTATTTTGGTATACTGATGTGGAACGAACGACGAGGCGACTGTCGGAGGAAATCTTAGCAATTCGTTTCGAATCGCATTTGTTACTGGCGAAGGAGCGTTGCGCTGAACGACCGTTAACGTTGCATAAACCGACGGGAACTCTGACGTGTCGTCCGATTGCACCGAATCGTACTGAAGTGGACATCGTGTTAACATCCGGCGAACGGCATAAAGAGGTGATTGTTTATGAATGATACCCCGTTTTATATCGTGGGGTTTATGGGTACAGGTAAATCTACCTTATTCTCGTTTCTGAAAGAATATGGGGAGGTCATCGATCTTGATTTAGTCATTGAGTCCATGACTGGAATGGAGATCGCTACATATTTTGACCACTATGGTGAGTCTGCGTTTCGTGATGTTGAATCAAAAGTACTGCAACAAGTCACTGCTGACTATATCCTGACCGGTGGCGGAGTGGTGGAACGCTCTGAAAATATATGGTGGATGCGAGAGCGTGGTACGATGATCCATTTAAATCTTCCGTTCGACATGTGTTGGGAACGAATCAAAGATTCTGCCCGACCGCTTGTTAAAAGAGGACGGGAAGATGTTCATGCGTTGTTTCAACGACGTGATCAATTATATCGAAAAGCGTGTGTATCCATCGATGCATCTCAATCTCCTGAAGACATCGCCAAGCAAATCATCCGTATAAAGGGGGAAAAAGTATGATTTGGATTAATTTTTCCATCATCGTATTTTCATTAATCGGACTTGGGATATATGGTTATCTCTTGTTCAAAAACAAAATGAAACCAGAATTTGGTCGTTTGAATCGTCTGACGGAACGTTTTAAAATTCGAGCGGATGTGATTGGTCAACAGGTCAATGAAATCAAAGGTCACGTGGATGCGGTCAATCAATCCGTTACTCAAGTAAAAGAGTTCGGGGTCAATGCGAAGAATGAATCGATTGAATTAAAGCAAGCCGCCGTTGAGCTAACTCATGAAATCAAACGGGCAGCGGGAATTGAACGTTCTGACGTTTCCACCGAGTCGAAAATATGAAATAATGAGGATGAAAACGTTTTCGTTTTTCGTCCTTTTTCTTTTTCGTGTTTTTACCTATGCAGAAGGAATAAAAATTGTTAAAGTGGAATGGAAAACGAAATATTTTAAAAACAAAAGCATTTTATGTTCGGGATTGGGGGATATTATGGAAAAGGTTACTTTGAAACGTACGCCTTTGTTCGATTTGATTGAACCGAAGGCGAAGATGGTTGATTTTGCGGGATTTGAAATGCCGATTATGTTCTCTTCGATTAAAGAAGAGCATTTGGCTGTACGTCAAAACGTGGGGATGTTTGATGTATCTCACATGGGAGAAATTCGAATCGAAGGGCCGGATGCGCTTGAGCAAGTTCAAAACTTGGTGACGAATGATATCTCGAAGATTAAAGTCGGTCAAGCCCAGTATAACCTTCTCTGTCTAGAAGACGGCGGTGTGGTGGACGATTTGCTTGTCTATCGATTAGACGAGGACGCTTATTGGCTCGTCGTCAATGCTTCAAATATCGAAAAGGATGAAGCGCACATTCGTCGACACGTCAAAGGTGACGTGGTTGTGACAAATGAATCTGATGAATATGGTCAGATTGCGATTCAAGGACCGAATGCACAATCCGTGCTTCAGACCATCACAAATGTGACACTCGACGAAATCGGGTTTTTTAAATTCATGAATGGGGACGTGGCGGGTGTGCCATCAATCATCTCTAGAAGTGGGTATACTGGGGAAGATGGCTTCGAGATTTATGCTCGATCCGAAGCGATTTCTGCCATTTGGGAAGCGCTTGAAGCTGAAGGTGTTACCCCATGTGGGCTGGGCGCACGCGATACATTGCGTTTCGAGGCGTGCTTGCCGCTTTACGGTCATGAGTTGGATGAGTCGGTCACACCATTCGAAGCGAATCTCAATTTTGCAGTCAAGCTAGATACTGATTTTGTTGGTAAGGAAGCACTCGTCACTCAAAAAGAGAATATTCCGAACCGATTGATCGGATTGAAATTGCTCGGTCGTGGGATTGCTCGCCAAGGGGCGCAAGTTGAATTGGATGGGAATGTAATCGGTGTTGTCACGACCGGTACAATCCCTCCGACTGTAAATGAATCAATCGCATGGGCAAGAGTCGATGCACGTTACAAAGATGAAGAACGTTTTGTCATCGACATCCGTGGCAAAAAGATTGAAGCCGAACGCGTACCGACACCTTTCTATAAACGAACGAAATGAAACAGGGGGATTCAGAATGAACAGAATGGAATTTCGTTATTTACCGATGACCGAACAAGATGAACGAGACATGTTAGAGACAATCGGCGTCGATTCAATCGAAGCGCTTCTTTCAGATATTCCAGAAACACTTCGCGAACAAGCATCATTGGCGGCGATTGGGGCTCCGCTTCCGGAAGTCGATCTCGTTCGTCATATGACGAAGTTGGCTGATAAAAACAAACATACGAAATCATACCCGAGCTTCCTTGGAGCAGGGATGTACGATCATCTTTCGCCAAGTGTGATGAACCATATGCTTTTGCGTTCTGAATTCTATACGGCGTATACGCCATATCAACCTGAGATTTCACAAGGTGAACTTCAGGCGATGTTCGAATTCCAAACAATGATTTGTGAATTGACAGGGATGGACGTCGCGAACTCTTCGATGTACGACGGAATCACGGCTCTCGCTGAGGCGACTTACCTAGCGAGCGCGCAGACGAAGAAAAAACGTGTCGTCGTCTCTGGTGCAGTGCATCCTGAAGCGAAGGACGTAATCCGTACGTATGCTGACGGACCGGGGCTATCCGTTGACTACACAGATGTGGTGAACGGGGTGACGGACGTGTCAGACCTGGATTTGACGGATGCGTCGTGTCTTGTCGTACAATATCCAAACTTCTACGGTCGTATTGAAGACTTAGAAACATTGGCACAATTGGCTCATGAAGCCGGTGCGCTCTTCGTCGTTTCGAGCAATCCGCTCGCCCTCGGAATTCTTGAGTCACCAGGAGCACTCGGTGCGGACATCACGGTCGGAGATGCACAGCCATTCGGTATTCCGCAAAGTTTTGGTGGACCGTCATGTGGATACTTCGCGGTCAAAAAATCTTTGATGCGTAAACTACCGGGACGACTTGTTGGTCAAACGGTCGATGAGGACGGCAAACGCGGATTCGTGTTGACTCTCCAGGCGCGTGAACAGCACATTCGGCGTGATAAAGCGACATCCAATATCTGTTCGAACCAAGCGCTTAACGCATTGGCGGCTTCAATTACGATGTCCGCTTTGGGAAAATACGGAATTCGTGATATGGCCGTTAGGAATATTCAAACCGCTCATTATATGAAAGAAGCGTTAAAAGCTGCAGGATTCAACATCGTGGACGAAGGACCGATGTTTAATGAGTTCGTGGTGGATTTTGGACGTGACGCAGAAGAAGTATCGCGCCATCTACTCGAGCATGGCATGATCGGTGGTCTACCGCTTGGTACGTATGAAGTGGATCGTCAGACACAGATGTTGGTTTGCGCGACGGAATTGCGCACGAAAGAAGAGATTGATCAGTTTGTCGAAGTGGTTGGGGGGATGAAATAATGCAACACGAGCAAACACTAATTTTTGAAGTATCACGTGAAGGACGGACTGGATATAATTTGCCGACACCGACTGTCCCAGAGGTTGATCTTGAGACATTGTTACCAGCTACGATGATTCGAAAAGAGGCGGCGGAACTTCCGGAAGTATCTGAACTCGATGTCGTTCGTCATTACACGTCTCTATCTACAAGAAACCATGGGGTCGATTCAGGCTTCTATCCGCTCGGTTCGTGTACGATGAAATATAATCCGAAAGTGAACGAAGATATGGCTCGTCTTCCTGGCTTTGCACATATTCACCCGTTGCAACCGATTGAGACGATTCAAGGTGCGCTCGAACTCATGGTGGACTTACAAGAGCAACTCGCTGAAATCACGGGGATGGACGAAGTCACACTCCAACCAGCGGCAGGGGCCCATGGGGAATGGACGGGACTTATGTTGATTAAAGCGTTCCATGAGCGTAATGGGGATACGGCTCGTACGAAAGTACTCGTACCAGATTCGGCGCACGGAACGAACCCGGCGTCCGCAGTCGTTGCTGGATTCGAGACGGTGACCGTCAAGTCGGATGAGCGCGGGCTCGTTGATTTGGATGATTTGAAGTCAAAAGTTGGAGCGGATACGGCTGCGCTCATGCTGACAAACCCGAATACGCTTGGACTATTCGAAGCGGATATTCTTGAAATCTCAAAAGTCGTTCATGAAGCTGGTGGGAAACTTTATTATGATGGTGCGAACTCAAACGCGATTCTCGGAATCGCACGTCCGGGGGACATGGGTTTTGACGTCGTTCACTTGAACCTGCATAAGACGTTCACGGGTCCTCACGGGGGTGGAGGTCCAGGCTCGGGTCCAGTCGGGGTAAAACGTGACTTGATCCCATTCCTACCGACTCCAATCGTGACGAAGACAGATGATGGATATGGTCTCGATTATGACCGACCACATTCAATCGGTCGCATCAAACCATTCTATGGAAACTTCGGCATAAACGTCCGAGCTTACAGCTATATCAAGACGATGGGCGCAGAAGGATTGACGCGGGTATCACGTGAAGCGGTCCTCAACGCCAACTATATGTTCGCGCGACTAAAAGATGCGTTCGACGTGCCATATGATACGTATTGCAAACACGAATTTGTCTTGTCAGGGAAACGTCAAAAAGCCCTTGGTGTTCGTACACTCGACATCGCTAAGCGCCTTCTTGACTTCGGTTACCACCCACCGACAATCTATTTCCCGTTAAATGTCGAGGAATGTATTATGGTGGAACCGACAGAGACAGAATCAAAAGAAACTCTCGATGCGTTCTGTGATGCGATGCTCCAGATTGCCAAAGAGGCGGAAGAAAATCCGGAGATTGTTCAGACGGCTCCTCATACGACGGTCGTCAAACGGATGGACGAGACACTCGCTGCCCGTAAACCGGTCTTAAAATATGAGCGTCGTGAGGCGTCATCTGTGAAATAAAAAAATGGGCGAGTCGATAATTGAATCGACCCGCCCGTTTTTTATGCTTTTTTAATCTTACCCTTCCAGTTCTTGAAACCGCCTTCGAGCATGTAGATGTTGTTGTATCCGTTCTTCATCAGGAGTTTAGCCGCCTGGTTTGAACGTGAACTACCTTGGCAGTAAATCAAAATCGGCTGATCTTTGCGCAGTTCTTTCATGCGTAGTTTCATTTGGCCGACCGGGATATTCCGAGCACCAACGATATGTCCACCTTTGTATTCATTCGGTTCACGCACGTCAATCAACTGACCTTTACGGAGTGAGGCGCGGAATTCTTCTTGTTTCATTTTTTTCAACCCGCGAGCTGGCATGAAACGCCATACGATGTAGGCGATCAAGGCAACCCATAGGAGGATGACGAGGATTGTTTCGAGTCCCATAGATGTTCTTCCCTTCTCTTTCAAAGTTACCATATCTCATTATAATGAATTTAAGGTCATGAGACAATGATTGACTCAATCAATCGGGGCTTTCTCTTTCGATTTCACTCTAGTTAAGATAAAATGAAGAATGGAAACCGGAATATAAGGGGAGGTCGTGCCCATGCCGACACCGAGTATGGAAGATTATTTAGAACGTATTTATTTGTTGATGTCAGAGAAAGGCTATGCGCGTGTATCTGATATTGCGGAACATTTAGGAGTCCATCCCTCCTCTGTCACCAAAATGGTTCAAAAGTTGGACCGTGAAGAATATCTGGTGTATGAAAAATATCGTGGTCTCATGCTTACAAAAAAAGGTCAAAAAGTAGGGAAGCGATTGGTCGAGCGTCATGCGATGCTCGAGTCTTTTTTACGTCTAATCGGAGTGGATGAGGCAGATGTGTACGAGGACGTCGAGGGAATCGAACACCATCTCAGCTCGAACACGCTTGAC
Organism: Caryophanales bacterium; assembly: GCA_902362975.1. Taxonomy (GTDB): domain Bacteria; phylum Bacillota; class Bacilli; order Exiguobacteriales; family Exiguobacteriaceae; genus Exiguobacterium. Next base: position 66,124 of record CABIYO010000002.1, on the reverse strand, counting down.
TGTATGACACAATTCGTGAAATTTTTTGAAGATAAGCCTGAGCTCATGGATCAATTCAGAGAATTTCGGGAACAAGAGCGAGCTTCAGAGGAATAATATGTAAAAAGCGACAATCGAACTCGATTGTCGCTTTTTATTTGGTTCATCATCACTAAAATACGAACGAATCATTCAGATTTATCATAGAATGTATATTTTTTAGTCGTCATTATGTTAAGATGAATCGTGGATTGAATAGATAGGGGGTGACGGCGAACATTCGCCGGATAAATGGAGATTCAAATCAAAGGAAAATTGTTTGATGAACAGCAGATCCAAACACGTGTAAAAGAGTTGGCTGAAGAAATTGAGAACGATGCAGAGGGAACACCGATCGTGATCGTCGCCGTGTTAAAGGGTTCGATGGTCTTTGCGGCAGATTTGATGCGATACATGAAAGGCAGCGTTCAGCTCGATACGGTCGCGACGTCTTCTTACGGGAAAAAGACGGTCTCGAGTGGGAGTGTGCAGATTCGGAAGGACTTGGATTTAGATGTGGAAAGAAAGTATGTCGTCATTATTGAGGACATCATCGACACGGGACAGACGTTGAAATTCTTGTGTAAACATATGGAGCTCCATCAACCGAAACAGTTGAAAATTTGTACGCTTCTCGACAAGCCGGCGCGTCGACTCGTTCAATTGGACGCAGACTATGTCGGGTTCGAAATTCCTGATGAGTTTGTCATCGGATATGGGATCGATTATGCGGAGCAATATCGGAATCTTCCGTATATCGGATATGTAGAGACGACATAAAAAGGAGCGCCGCAGCGCTCCTTTTACATGTTTGCTTTCTTTTTCTTCTTCCCTTTTTTTCCTTCAATCACTGTTAAGTGTGGGGGATTGCTACGATGTACGGTTGAACGTTTAGATAACTTGGTGACGTTCGAACCAGGTTTCTTCGCTTTCCGGTTTTTAGCGGAAGCGAAGGGTTTGACTTGAGGACCACGACTTCCCTGCATTCGTTTTTTTGAGGCTTGCGCGGTTTTACGATAGCGTGCATCTTCTGCAGACATACGTGGTGCCATGAAGACGCGATAGATCACATAAAAGACTAACCCGAATATCCCGATGAACAACAATTGTCTAAACAGGCGACCTGGATCGGTGGCAAGCATATGCCCGACCCCGATGAAGCCAAGGATAAACACGATTGTTGCAGCGATCGAACCGACTCTTTGTCTGATCATGGTGCTTCCTCCTCTTATCCCTCTCTATGAATGACCGATTCTCCTAACTCTTTTCGTTCCCATGTTTCAAATGCTTCAATCGCGACTTGAATCTGCTCATCATTTGGCTCTCGTGTCGTCAATAATTGGAGCGACAGGCCCGGTTTGCCGAGGAATGACAGAAAGCGATGGTCACGGAAACGATTGGTAAACTGAAGGACTTCAAATGAGATTCCGATGACGACCGGCAATAGGGCGATTCGGCTGACGAGTCGCAACCAAAGCGGGTCGATTGGCACAATCATATAAACCCCAATCCCGACGAAGACGGTGAATAAAATGAAACTCGAGCCACAGCGATAATGCAATCTCGAGCTTTGGCGTACTTGTTCAACCGTGACAGGACGACCGGACTCATAGCAATTGATGACTTTATGCTCAGCACCGTGATATTGGAAGACGCGCTTGATAAGTGGCGTCAATGATATCAAGTAAAGGTAGCTGAGTAACAATACTAATTTTATTCCCCCTTCAAGGAGGTTTTGAATCACATGTCCGGAAAATAAAGGCACGTCTCGAAACATAGCCGCGAGCAGTGCAGGCGTCACATTGAAAATCAATTTACCAAACACGTATGAGATGACACCGACGATTGCGATGAAGGTAATCATCCATATGCTCTGTTTTTGGTCTTCGCTCGTGTTCGTATCTTCACTCGGGTCGACATCATATCGATCGCTCGCAAAGTTCATATGTGCAGAACCGTTCTTTAACGATTCGTAAAGCGCGACAATCCCTCTCAAGAACGGTACTTTTTTTAACGATTGGACCCAAGGGACAAGAATGCGCGCTTGCTCGAATGTTTCGATCGAGCCATCTTTTCGCCGGATGGCAGATGCGCTTTCAGAGCGGCCTTGAAACATGACACCTTCCACGAGCGCCTGTCCCCCGACCGGGATGGTTGGTTTAGAATTCATTCACTTTCCTCGATTCTTCAAATGTTGTACTTGAATTATACCGTAATTTGTAAAAAAAACGAAAGGGCAGAAGGATCGATTCACGTTCTTTCGATAAATTTGTTACAATAGATAAGACTTGACGAACGAGGGGGAAGAAGGTTGCGGATTTTAGTTTTAAATGGACCGAATTTAAATCTACTGGGTCGTCGTGAACCGGGTGTATATGGCGATGTGTCGTTGAAAGGATTGGCGGCAGAACTGATGCTGCGCGCTCCAGAAGACGTTGAACTCACCTTTAAACAATCGAATCATGAGGGAGATTTAATTGATGCGCTACATGACGCTTTTGATTATGAGGGTGTCATATTGAATGCGGGTGCCTATACGCATACATCGATCGCGATCCGGGATGCCATATCCGCTATCGCTGCCCCGGTCGTTGAAGTACATATCTCGAACGTGCATGCACGCGAGACCTTTCGGCATGAGTCGAAACTTGCTGCCGTCTGTATCGGTGTCATTACCGGTTTTGGACTCACGAGCTATACGCTAGCGATGCATGCACTAATCGAACATTGGAGGAATCGACATGATTGAACGCGTAAACAAACTGCAAACACAGTTAGAAGAAAACGAAATTGATGCGTTGCTCGTCACAAAACGTGAGAATATCCGCTACTTATCTGGTTTCACAGGATCGAGCGGTGTCATCGTCATCACGTCTGATTCAGCAAGTTTTATCACGGACTTCCGTTACACGGAACAGGCGAACGATCAAGTAAAAGGGTATGACATCATCGAGCTTGATACGTCACTCATTAAGTCGGTAGCAGATGTCGTGTCACGTGAATCCATCAAGCGCCTTGGCATTGAGCAGGATGCGATGACAGTGGGGCAATATCGTGCCTATGAAAAAGAAGTGGACGTTCAACTTATTGAAACGTCTGGAATCGTAGAAAAACTGCGCTTGATTAAGGATGAATCAGAGATTAAGATTATGAAGGAAGCTGCGGCAATCGCTGATGCGGCGTACACCCATATCCAGACGTTCATCCGTCCTGGTCGTACCGAAAGAGAAGTCGCGAACGAACTCGAAATGTTCATGCGTTCAAAAGGTGCCGACTCGTCATCGTTCGACATGATTGTTGCCTCGGGTCTCCGTTCGGCGCTACCGCACGGTGTGGCAAGCGATAAAGTCATCCAAACTGGAGAATTGGTTACGCTTGATTTCGGGGCTTACTATAAAGGGTACTGCTCAGATATCACACGTACGCTTGCAGTCGGTCCGATTTCGGATGAGTTGCGTCAAATCTACGATACGGTACTCCGTGCTCAACTTGCTGGCGTAGAAGGCATACGAGCTGGAATTACTGGCATTGAGGCGGATGCGTTGACACGCGATATTATTAAAGAAGCTGGGTATGGCGAATATTTTGGTCACTCGACAGGACATGGTCTCGGAATGGAAGTGCATGAGGCCCCAGGATTATCGTTCCGTTCGGACACGGTGCTCGAGCCTGGTATGGTCGTGACGATCGAGCCAGGTATTTACATTAATGGCGTCGGTGGTTGCCGAATTGAAGACGATGTCGTCATCACAGAAGACGGATGCTACCTTCTGACACAGTCGCCAAAAGAGTTAATTACGATCGAGGCATAAGTCTCATCTGAATTTAGGAGGAAGTCAACATGGTATCAGTTAACGATTTAAAAACAGGATTGACGGTTAAAACGTCTGACGGTTCGATTTGGCAAGTCATCGAGTTTCAACACGTAAAACCGGGTAAAGGCGCAGCATTCGTTCGTACGAAAATGCGTAACTTGCGTAACGGGGCAATCCAAGAAACGACGTTCCGTGGCGGAGAGAAAATCGAACGTGCACACATCGAGCGTAAACGCATGCAATATCTCTATCCAATGGGCGACACATATGTCTTCATGGACAATGAATCATACGAGCAACTTGAATTGACAAGTGCTCAAGTCAAATCAGCACTTCCATATTTGCTTGAGAACATGGAAGTCAGCATTGCGGACTACGAAGGGGAGATTCTTGGAATCGAGCTTCCAACGAGCGTTGTCTTGACGATTGTCGAAGCAGATCCAGGCGTAAAAGGTGACACGGCCTCGAACGTGAAGAAAAACGCCACAGTGGAAACAGGACACGTCATTCAAGTGCCACTTTTCATCGAACCAGGTGAAAAAGTGATAGTCGATACACGTACTGGAGAGTTCATGGGTCGTTATAACGGTTAATCCTTACGAGTGCTCATTCGAATGAATGGGTGCTCTTTTTTTCTCGTTGCATTCATTGGTCTGACCAGTTATAGTGAAGGAGAGATTAGTACCAGGTATAAACAGGGGGTAAGAAAGATGCAAATCGATCAAATTAAAGAGCTTATTCAATTATTGGACCAATCATCGGTCCATGAAATGGAGCTTGAAACATCTGATTTCAAACTGTCATTAAAGAAAGAAGCGCAACCAACAGTGAGTGCGCCAATCATGCAGACACAAGCATTCGCACCGCCTGCGCCTCAAGTAAATGAACAAACAGAAGAACCGACACATGAAAAGGCATCCTATCGTACTATCACCTCGCCGATGGTTGGAACGTTCTATTCACGTCCGGCCCCAGATAAAGAAGCGTTCGTGAACGTCGGCGATCGTGTCGAGTCAGGACAAATCGTTTGTATTCTAGAGGCGATGAAACTGTTTAACGATGTCGAGGCGGAAATCAGTGGCGAAATCGTAGAGGTGTTAGTCGCCGATGGCGATCTCGTCGAATTCGGTCAACCGCTCTTCAGCGTGAAGTGAGGTCGTTATGAAATTATTAATTGCTAACCGCGGAGAAATCGCGGTTCGAATCATACGTGCAGCAAAAGAATTGAATATTCCGACGGTCGCTGTCTTTTCTGAGGCAGATCGTGAAGCGTTACATGTTCATTTGGCTGACGAGGCTTATTGTATCGGTCCGAATCCATCGAAGGACTCCTATTTGAATATCCCAAATATTTTATCAGTCGCCTGCGCCGTGGATGCGACGATGGTACATCCCGGTTACGGCTTTTTGGCTGAAAATGCCGAGTTCGCTGAGATGTGCGAGGCGTGTGGAATTCAATTTGTCGGACCGAGCAGCTATGCGATTCGCAAAATGGGAATCAAGGATGAGGCCAAACGAACGATGATCGAGTCAGGTGTACCTGTCGTTCCGGGTTCAAGTGGGGTCGTCACCGACGAAGAAGCAATGGAACTCGCACGTGAGATGGGCTATCCGGTCATCATCAAGGCGACAGCCGGTGGTGGAGGACGTGGCATTCGCGTCGCTCGAGACGAGGATGAACTCGTTTCAGGGTTGGTCGCGACACGTAAAGAAGCGAAGCAGGCGTTTGGGAATGGTGACGTGTATCTTGAGAAGTTCATCGAATCGTTCCGTCACGTCGAAGTACAGGTTCTCGCTGATCAATTCGGCAATGTTATTCACTTAGGTGAACGTGATTGTACGATCCAACGACGGATGCAGAAACTAGTCGAAGAGGCGCCATCACCTGCCATTGATGAAACGACACGTCAATTGATGGGGGATGCGGCCGTCAAAGCGGCAAAAGCCATTCAGTACTCGGGAGCAGGGACCATCGAGTTCATTTACGTTCCGGAATCAAACGAGTTCTACTTCATGGAGATGAATACCCGGATTCAAGTCGAGCATCCCGTCACCGAGATGATCACAGGGTTCGATCTCGTTCAAGCACAGCTCGAAGTGGCACTCGGACATCCACTCGCCATCTCACAAGAGGACATTACGTTCTCGGGACATTCCATCGAATGTCGAATCAATGCGGAGGACCCATTTATGGACTTCCGTCCGATGGCTGGGAAAATTGATCAATATATCGTTCCAGGAGGCATGGGTGTCCGTGTTGATAGTGGACTCTATGCGGGTGCAATGATCCCGCCGTTCTATGACTCGATGGTTGCGAAATTGATTGTACATGCGCCAACGCGTGAAGAGGCCATTCTGAAAATGTTGCGTGCTTTAGATGAGTTTACGGTTTCGGGGATTAAAACGACGATTCCATTCCACCAACAAGTCATGGCACATGAGCAGTTCCGTATCGGAACGTTCGATACGAAATTCGTTGAAAAAGAAATGTCATTGGCAAAATAACAGGAACCAGGAAGCCCGAACATTATTTCGGTTTCCTGGTTTTTTGTACTGAATTTATGAGTGCTTTATGCTAAACTATCACAATGAAAGCATGTAAAAGGAGAGTAACTGAATGAAACGTCATGAAGCACGAGAGAAAGCGATTCAAACGCTTTTTCAAATCGAAGTATCTAAATTAGAGGTGGACGAAGCAATCGAGTTCGCATTGGATGGAGAAGAGTCTGATCCGTTTTACGAACAACTCGTCACAGGGACGCTAGAACATATTGACGATATCGACGCATTACTAGTTGAAAACTTGAAAAACTGGCGCTTGGATCGCCTCGGAAACGTCGAGCGTACGATTCTTCGAATGGCAACGTTCGAATTGTTATACGTCGAGACGATTCCAGAGAACGTCACTATTAACGAGGCGGTCGAACTCGCGAAATCGTTCGGAGACGAAGAGGCCGGTAAACTCGTGAATGGCGTACTCGGAAATATCATTAAAGAAGACTAAAAATAGAGATAAGACACCAGACCAACTACAGAAAAACCTAAAGACAACGGGGGATGAGAGAGATGGCAGTAGTGATCGACGGGAAACAAGTGGCAGCATCATATCGAGAAACGTTAAAAGAGCGGGTGGCGGAACTTCGCGCACGTGGCATCGTACCGAAACTAAAAGTAGTGTTGATTGGGGATGACCCAGCAAGTCATAGCTATGTACGCGGGAAGGAACGGGCGGCAGAAGAAATCGGAATCGATTCACAAGTCCTCCGTTTTGATGAGACGATTAGCGAGAAGGGATTGCTCGACTTGATTGATTTGATGAATGCGGATGAGGAAGTTCATGGGATTCTTGTGCAACTTCCTTTGCCGAAACACATCGACGAATCACGAGTCATCATGCGTATCTCCCCTGAAAAGGACGTCGATGGCTTTCATCCTGAGAATGTCGGGAAGATGATGCTCGGTCTCGATACGCTACTTCCATGCACGCCGCACGGTATCTTACATCTCGCAAAAACACAAACCGAGATCGCCGGAAAGCACGTTGTCGTCGTCGGTCGTAGTCAAATCGTCGGTAAACCGGTAGGCATGTTGTTCTTGAATGAATCAGCAACGGTCACGTATTGTCATTCGAAAACAGCTGACCTCGGTGAGATGACGCGACAAGCGGATATTTTGATTGTTGCGGTCGGTCGTGCTGGTCTAGTCACAGCAGACATGGTCAAACCGGGCGCGCTTGTCATCGATGTCGGAGTCAATCGGGTCGAAGGTCGTCTAGTCGGTGACGTGGACTATGAAGCTGTTAAGGAGAAGGCGAGTGCCATCACCCCTGTTCCGGGTGGTGTCGGTCCGATGACCATCACGATGCTCATGCATAATACGGTCGAGGTTGCATCACGTGGCTAATCCACTTCCGGTTTCTGAAGTTGTTCGATATGTGAAGCGACAACTTGATGATGATGTATTGCTTCGACAAGTCGCGGTCATCGGTGAAATCTCAAACTTCAAACGTTATTCATCCGGTCATTGTTATTTCACGTTGAAAGATGACGCGTCACGGATGAAATCCGTCATGTTTTCTCGCAATGCCAAACAACTTCAATTCGAACCGAAAGATGGAATGAAAGTCATCGCCGTCTCGAAGGTGACGATGTATGAAGCGACGGGAGATGTCCAACTATATGTCGAATTGATGCGACAAGACGGAATCGGTCTATTGTTTGAGCGATATGAGGCGAGAAAGCGTGAATTAGAGGAGATGGGATGGTTCGACGAGGAGCGGAAGCACCCACTCCCGACGTTTCCAGAGCGCGTTGGAATCGTGACGTCTCCAAAAGGTGCGGCGCTACACGATATCGCGACCACACTTCGTCGTCGTGCGCCACATGTGGCCATCACGTTCGCACCTGTAGCTGTACAGGGCGAAATGGCGGCTTCACAAGTCGCGTCGGCTATTCGCTGGATGAACGAACGCACCGATTGTGATGTACTCATTGTCGGTCGCGGTGGCGGTTCCATCGAAGAGCTTTGGGCATTTAATGAAGATGTTGTCGTGGAGGCAATCTATGCATCCACGATTCCCATCATTTCTGCAGTCGGTCACGAGACGGACTTTACGCTTTCTGATTTCGTCGCCGATGTTCGAGCTGCGACTCCGACAGCGGCGGCTGAACTCGCTACCGCGATGATTGATGCGCAGCGAAAAGATGTAGAACGTTTAGACAACCATCTACACAAAGCTGTCAGAAGTCAGTTGGATGATTCACGGAGCCGCGTGGAACGGATGATCAATAGCTATGGATTAAAATCGCCGAGGTACACGATTTCTCAAAAGCGGGAACGATTCGCCCAGTCAGAAATCCGTCTCGAGCAAGGGATGAGGCGACATCTGACCCAAGCCACTCATCAGCTCCGTCAGTTGTCACAGCAGCTAGATGTAAAGCGATTTTCAAAAACGTTGTCCAAGCAAGGAGAAGAAGTCAACCATATGGTCGAGCGACTCCGTCGAACGAGACCATTAGAACAAGCAACGCTACAATTTGCACAACAGGTTGGACGGTTGCATGCAGTCAGCCCGCTCGCCGTCTTGTCACGTGGATATACGTTCGTCGAACAAGATGGGACCTATGTGCAAAACGTGAAACAATTACGTGATGGTGATATCTCGATTCGTTTTCGGGATGGTCATGCGATCGCTGAGGTGAAGGAGAGGATTGTCGGTGACGAAGAAAGAACAGACATTTGAGGCGGCACTTGAGCGCCTTGAACAGATCGTCGCGCAACTCGAGAGCGGTGATGTCCCATTAGAGGAAGCGATGACCCTTTATGAGGAAGGTGTCCGCTTGTCTGCATTGTGCCAGACAAAACTCTCTGCCGCCGAGAAGAAAATGGATGAAATTTTAGAGCTTGATGGGACGCTTCGTGAAAAAGGAGGATCCGCATGAACCGCACCGATGACTTGAACAAGTGGAAACGGGTCGTCGAACAGGCGATGCAGGAACTCATTGATTCAAGTGAGATGCCGAAACGTCTACGAGACGCAATGGCGTATTCTTTAGAGGCTGGCGGGAAACGCATTCGTCCGGCTCTCGTCTATGCCGTCCTTGAAACGTATGGCATGCCACTCGAGCGTGGACGAGAAGTGGCGGCGAGTTTAGAGATGGTACATACATACTCACTCATCCATGATGATTTGCCGGCCATGGATGATGACGACCTTCGTCGTGGGCGTCCGACTAACCATCGTCAGTTTGATGAGGCGACCGCTATTTTAGCAGGGGACGCTTTGTTGACGGATGCATTCCGTATTCTCACACAGATGCCACTCACTGCACTAGATATCGTCGAGATCATTCGTATTTTCGGGATGGCAGCCGGTAGCTCAGGCATGGTCGGTGGGCAGTTGGATGATATGCTGGCTGAAAAACGAAATGACGTCACACTTGAAGAGCTTCAATCCATTCATGAACGGAAGACAGGTGCGCTACTAGTCTATGCACTTGAAGCCGGTGCGATTTTGGCAGGCGTTTCCGTGGAAGACCGCATGCACCTAAAACAGTTCGGACATCATCTCGGCATCGCTTTTCAGATTCAAGACGATATTCTCGATGTCGTCGGTGATGAAGAAACAATCGGAAAACGTGTCGGCTCAGATGAGTTCAATGACAAGACGACTTATCCGAAGCTTCTCGGCTTAGAGGGAGCGAAGCAAGCTCTTGACCAAGAAGTGGAAGCGGCACAAGTTGCAATCGAATCACTTTCCGTTCCAGCGCCGCTGCTTCTTGAGATGCTATCATTTGTAGTGAAACGAAATCATTGACCTCGGTGACACGATGAGCACATCGTGTCACCTTTGTTTTGGGGAATGTGTGGCATATGCCGTCACATTCTTGTAAAATGTAAGGTACGAATCAGTTAAATGTGAGGAGAAAGGATGGTCATTATGGACTTGACATCCATTCAAGACCCGTCGTTCCTGAAACGGATGTCTGTATCAGAGCTCGAATCGCTCGGTTCAGACATTAGACGATTCTTGATTGAAAAATTGGCTGTGACGGGAGGGCATTTGGCGCCGAACTTGGGAGTTGTAGAGTTGACGCTTGCCTTGCACCGTGTATTTGACAGTCCGAAAGACCAACTCGTATGGGACGTCGGTCATCAAGCATACGTTCATAAAATTTTGACAGGACGTACGAACCAGTTTGATACTCTCCGACAATACAATGGGTTATGTGGTTTCCCGAAACGTTGTGAGAGCGAGCATGATGTGTGGGAAACAGGTCACAGTTCGACTTCCCTCTCGGCAGCTATGGGGATTGCGATTGCAAACGAATTGAAAGGGCGCGCGAACGATCGTGCCATCGCGATCATCGGCGACGGAGCATTGACTGGGGGAATGGCACTCGAAGCCCTCAATCACATTGGTGCCGAGAAACAGAACGTGATTGTCATTTTAAATGATAACGAGATGTCAATTGCGCCGAACGTTGGAGCGATGCATAATATGCTTGGTCGTATTCGGGCATCGCGCAAGCTGAAACATGCTCGTGAAGAAATGGAGTCGCTCATCAAACACATCCCGCTCGTCGGGAGTTCACTTGAACGGAGCGGGGAACGGATGAAGGACATCTTAAAATCTGCTCTTATCCCGGGAACGTTCTTTGAAGAACTTGGCTTCACTTATTTTGGTCCGACAGATGGTCATGATTTGAAAGATTTGCTCGAAACGCTCGAGTACGCGAAGAAAATCGATGGTCCGGTTCTCGTCCACGTCATCACGAAAAAAGGAAAAGGATATCGCCCGGCTGAATTGGACGGTGTCGGAACGTGGCACGGTCTTGGACCTTATAAGATTGAATCCGGTGAAGTCATCAAAGGGAAACCGAAAGGGCCGAGCTATTCGAAAGTCGTCGCAGAGACGATTACGAAAGTAGCGGAGTCAGACGAACGGGTGACGCTCATCACACCAGCGATGAGTGTCGGTTCGAAACTCGATTGCTTTACGAAAAAATTTCCAGAGCGTATGTTTGATGTCGGAATTGCCGAGCAACATGCGGTCACCCTCGCTGGTGGTCAGGCGACACAAGGATTGAAACCGGTCGTCTCGATTTACTCGACGTTTTTCCAACGCGCGTACGATCAACTGGTCCATGATATTTGTCGTCAAAACTTGAACGTCGTGTTCACAATTGACCGATCTGGACTTGTCGGAGCGGATGGAGAGACGCACCAAGGTGTGTTCGATATCGCCTTCATGCGTCACGTGCCAAACATTCGAATCTTGATGGCGAAAGATGAAGAAGAATTACAACAACTCGTCTATTCTGCGCTTCGTTACGATGGTGGACCGATTGCGATTCGCTTCCCGCGCGGTGAAGGAATCGGTGTGCCGATGAGTGAGACGCTTCAAGAAATTTCACTAGATGATTGGGAAGTTGAGGCAGAAGGGACGGATGTTGCCATCTTGACGTTCGGTCCTCAAGTGCAAGACGCCCTCGAAGTCCGAGCACTATTAGAAGGTAGGCTCAGTGTGCGCGTCATCAACTGTCGAACCATCAAGCCGCTCGACGATGCGATGCTGACTTCACTTTACGCAGAGGGGATTCCGCTCGTCACATTAGAAGAGGCTGCTCTCGCCGGTGGCTTTGGAAGTAGCGTGCTCGAGCACGCGAATGAAGCCGGAGCGTTCCCGCGGATTCAACGTCTCGGTATTCCGGATCGTTATATCGAGCATGGCGGTGTCAACCAGCTCCTAGAAGAGATTGGACTTCGACCAGCCCAAATGGCGGAATCGATTGAACGATTCGTCATGGAGACAAATCGACAGAATGTGTGAGGGATTATGGAAAAAAGAAAGAAAACTAGATTAGATGTATTGCTCGTCGAACGCGGACTTGCTGAAACACGAGAAAAGGCGAAACGGTCGGTCATGGCCGGTCTCGTCTATAGTGGGACGGAACGTTTAGACAAGGCGGGCGACAAAGTGTTTGATGATATCCCTCTCGAAGTGAAGGGTCAAGTTCTTCCTTATGTTGGACGTGGCGGTTTGAAACTCGAGAAAGCGCTCGACGTGTTCCCGCTCGATGTCTTTGGACGAGTCGGAATCGACATCGGCTCATCGACGGGTGGGTTCACGGACTGTGCGCTTCAAAACGGCGCGACTCAAATGTACGCGGTCGATGTCGGCTATAATCAACTTGCCTGGAAACTACGGAGCGATGATCGCGTCGTCGTCATGGAGCGGATGAACTTCCGCCACGCGACCCCCGATCAGTTCCCGATTCAACCAGATTTCGCAACGATTGACGTATCCTTTATCTCGCTTCGTCTGATGGTGCCGCCGCTGAAACAAATCTTGAAGCAAGACGGTGTCGTCATGGCGCTCGTCAAACCTCAATTTGAAGCAGGGAAGGCCGATGTCGGGAAAAAAGGAATTGTTCGGGACCGTAACGTCCATGAACGAGTCGCGAGCGATATGGTCCGATACTTCGCATCGGAAGGCTTCTTTGTCGAAGCGCTGGATTACTCTCCAATCACTGGAGGGGATGGGAATATCGAGTTTCTTCTCTTCGCTCGATATACGGGAGTAGGTGGTGTCTCGCCATCGCTACAAGTCGAAGAGGTCGTAAATGCGGCCCATGCCAAACTGAAGGGATAAAATGAAGCTACAGACCTCGTTGTCTGTAGCTTTTTCCTATACTCGTCTACTAGATGGGGAATGGTGGAAATCCCACCTGGAATGCTAGACCTTTTTTCGACAATACTTTAGAATGATAATGTGTATGTGAAACGAAAAATGAGGTGTCAGCGCTTATGAACAAAGGACAGCGATTGATTAAAATTCGAGACATCGTGACGAATCGAGAAATCGAGACGCAAGATGAGTTGGTGGATGAGCTACGTCGCTCGGGGTATCCGGTCACACAGGCAACCGTGTCTCGGGATATTAAAGAGTTACATCTGGTCAAAGTCCCGTTGAACGATGGACGATATAAGTATAGTCTGCCTGCTGATCAACGCTTTAATCCATACGGGAAAATGAAGCGAATCCTTAGTGACAGCTTCGTTTCGGTCGATTCTGCACAAAATTTGGTCGTCATGAAAGTGCTCCCGGGAAATGCTGATGCAATCGGCGTCTTGATTGATCATCTTTCATGGGATGAATTGATTGGGACGGTGTGTGGGGATGATACGATTTTAATGATTGCACGCGACGAAGAGAAAGCGAAGCAAATTATCGATCGACTACTCGGAATGTTATGAGGTGAACGTACGTATGTTAGCAGAACTATCAATCAAACAGTTTGCGATTATTGACGAATTAAACATTCCGTTTAATCGAGGTATGACTGTGCTCACGGGTGAGACAGGTGCCGGTAAATCGATCTTGTTGGATGCGATTGGATTGCTTGTTGGGGGACGTGGCTCAAGTGAGTTCGTGCGATATGGTCAAGATAAAGCTGAAATCGAAGGTCTGTTCATGATTGAACCGGATCACCCGGTCATCGAAGCAGCCGAACAATATGGCATCGATGTCGAAGATGGGACAGTCATCTTACGTCGAGACCTACATAGTAGTGGGAAGAGCGTCTGCCGTGTGAACGGAAAAATGATGCCGCTCTCGACATTACGGGAGTTCGGGCGGCTTCTTGTCGATATTCACGGTCAACATGAACACCAACATTTAATGGATGCGGAATTTCACCTTGGTATATTAGACCATTTCGCCGAAAAAGAGATCAGTCCGTTAGTAGAGGAATATCAAACAGCATATGCTGCCTGGAAACAAGTCGCAGATGAATTGAAGCGTCTCAGTCAAAGTGAGCAGGAGCTTGCTCAACGAATGGATCTTTTGTCGTTTCAAACGAAAGAAATCGAGGCGGCTGAATTAAAAGTTGGTGAAGAACAGGCGTTGATAGAAGAGCGAGATGAATTGGCCAACTTTGAACGTATTCATCAACACATTCGTCTCTCCTATGAGGCGGTTGCCGAGGAGTCAAATGGACTCGATCAAATTGGAGTGGCGATGCGTGAGATGGAAGAGGCATCACAACTTTCATCCTCTTTGTCATCTGTATCAGAAACCATCTCTAACGCGTATTATTTGTTGGAAGATGCCAAGTTCCAACTGCGGGACCAGTTGGATTCGCTCGAGTTCGACCCGATCCGATTGGATGAGATCGAGTCACGATTGGCTCTTTTCCAGCAATTGAAACGAAAGTATGGGACGACGATTGAAGAAGTTATCACCTATGGCGAACAAGTGTCGGATGAATTGAAGTCGATGACGAACCGGGAAGAGCATTTACAGACGCTCTCAGATGAGCTCATTCGATTAGAGCAGATTGCAAGAGAAGCTGGCATGAGACTCTCTTCAGCGCGTAAGCTAGCTGCGGAATCGCTTCAGCATGCGATTCATCGAGAGTTGAAAGAACTATATATGGAAAAAACAGTGTTTGAGGTCCGTTTCAAAAATACATCGCTTAAACAAGATGGTTTAGATGACGTAGAATTTTACATGATGACGAACGTTGGAGAGCCGTTCAAACCGCTCGCAAAAGTCGCTTCCGGAGGAGAGCTTTCCCGTGTCATGCTCGCACTAAAATCCATCTTTTCAAGAACGGTCGGCGTGGCCTCCATTATTTTTGACGAGGTCGACACAGGGGTCTCCGGACGTGTCGCACAGGCGATGGGTGAAAAAATCTTCCGACTTTCTGTTGGCTCTCAAGTCCTCTGTATCACGCACTTGGCACAAGTTGCTGCGATGGCAGACCAACATCTTTACATTACGAAAACCGAAACGAACGAGCGGACGAAAACGAATGTGACGTCTCTCGACCGCGAAAGCCGAATCGACGAATTGGGTCGCATGATTGCTGGTGCTCAAATGACAGACTTGACGAAGCAACACGTCGAAGAATTACTTGAGATGTCACAGCAAGTAAAACAGAAGTTCATCAAAGGAGTGTCATAAGTGATTACATTATGTATTGCGGACGACAATCGAGAAATTGTCGATTTGTTGAGCCGACAACTAGAATCTGAGCCTGATCTTCGTGTCGTAGGTACGGCATACGATGGTGAAACATGCTTGGATGTCGTCAAGACACACCAACCGGATGTACTCTTACTTGATATTATCATGCCGCATTTAGATGGGATCGGAGTATTGCAACGCCTAAATGAAGAATTAGGTGATGACAAGCCGGAAGTGATCATGTTGAGTGCGTTTGGAAAAGATGAAGTGACGAAACAGGCCGTGCAACTCGGTGCCTCTTATTTCCTCGTCAAACCATTCAATATCCAACAGTTACTAACGAAAATTCGGGAATTGTCAGAAGGGACAAATCGAGAATTTGACGGAATGACGGCAGAAGAAATTGAAATCTCACTTCTGCTTCAGCAACTCGGAATCTCTCCGCGAATCAAAGGGTTCAAGTATATTCGTCAAGCCATCATTTATGTGCGAGAACGGCAAGATTTACTCGGACTCATCACGAAAGAATTGTACCCTATGATCGCAAAAGAGCATGAGACGACATCTTCTCGTGTAGAACGAGCGATGCGTCATGCAATCAAGACGGCATGGGAGAATGGTATGCGCGATCATGAGATGTTCGAAGGTCGACCGGAGCGTGAGCGAAGCCCGAAAAACTCGGAGTTCATCTCGTACTTCGTCACCTATGTATCGTTTAAAAAAAATTGAATCATTTCATGGAGACTAGGTCGTGATGGGACTTAGTCTTTTTTTGATGAAACAATCACTTTCGTCTTTATTTACTTTATGAAAGAAAGCGCTTGCAAAATGATGGACCTTTGTTATAATAGAGTTGTACCAAGTTACTTGGACAAGCGTCAGATGAACGCTTTTCAAACTTGTTCCGGAGCAACGTTTGAAGAATCCAAATCATCTCGGTTCGCTATCCGATTATAGCTCAGAGGTGGGAACGACACCTCAAGTCGTTAATGTCCCGACGCGAGGTCGCGACAGTCGCTCATTTGCGAGGCGATTCTATCATCAACTCGAAGCTAGGGGTTGATATAGGAAAAAACAATCGTTCAGTCAACCAAAAGGAGTGTTGTCAACCGTTGAACAGGTTATGGCAAGCGTTCGACTTCACGATGGATGGTTCGACATGATCCGATAAGTAAATTAGTTAGTAACTCGAATGGTAAGATTCCGTTCACGCAAGACGGCAGTTACTAAAGTTCTTTCATACTTCTTCATTAAGAAGACGTTGGATTTCATGTCAAAGTAAGTAACGTAGTTTGAAAGGAGATCATCCGTAGTGATCACAATTCAATATGAATAAAAGGTTCCGCACTTGAAATGAAGTCAAGTTAGGGAACCTTTTTTGTGTGCTTATGAGTCGAGGCGTTGTACTTTTCCTGTTTTTTTGTCGCGGTTAAAAATATAACCGGCTACAAATCCGATCCCGCCCATGGCGAGCAGAAGCCCAAAGGTCCCCTGCAACATGGAGGCGGCAGCGAGTGAATCGAACCATGAAAACGGTGCGTTCGTCTTCAAAAAAAAGCTATCGCGTAGCAATTTGATTCCGTAAACACCTAATAAGCCTGGGACGATTAAGATTAGAAGCGCGATAAAACGCATGCAATCTCCTCCTTTACCATACATTATTTTAACAGAAATTGATCTGTTCGACACGGTCTATTTTGGGCGGCTTGCGAATCAGGTGCGGATTCAGTAGCATGAAATAGAGAAGAAAGATGATGGGGGAATATGTATGAATAAACGATTGATGATTGTGGGGGCAGGAAAAGGGGGAACCGAAGTCCTTCATATGCTGATGGATTCGCCGCTCGCGACGATTGTTGCGGTCGTAGATTCTGATGCATCTGCCGAAGGAATAGCCCTTGCTAAAAGTTATGGCATATCCGTGGCGGACGATTGGAAACAGTATGCGGCTGCGACTCTAGATTTTGTCATCGAAACGACGGGGAAGCATCAAACGTTTGAACAATTAAAAGATCATTTCAAAGATGCAGTCGTCTTACCTGGGGAATTTATTCGGATTGTGGTCGAACGATTGAAACAGAATCAGCAGATGCTCGAGGCCATCATTGAATGTACGAGTGAGGCCATCTCGGTCGCAGATCATCACGGGAACACGATTTTGATCAATCCGTCTTATACGCGGTTGACCGGATTCAAAAAAGAAGATGTGGTCGACAAACCAGCGACGGCAGATATTGGGATGCAGGAAAGTGTCCATTTGAAAGTTCTATCGACCGGGCAAGGCGTTCGGGACATCCGGATGCAAATTGGGGCGACGAGACGAGATATTCTTGTGAATGCGGAACCGATCATTGTCGAAGGGAAGTTGCGAGGCTCGGTTGGGGTCATCCGTGACGTATCTCAGATTCGTGCGCTTCGAGATGAATTGCAGGAGGCAAAGACACGTATTCGGAATCTAGAAGCGAAATATCAGTTTGCCGATATCATTGCGACGAGTGACGTCATGCGATTTGTCATCGAGCAGGCGAAACTTGCCGCTGTGACCCCGGTGACGGTGTTGATTCGCGGAGAATCGGGAACAGGGAAAGAACTGTTCGCCCATGCCATTCATGGAGAATCTCCTCGGAAATATAAAAAGTTCATTCGCGTGAACTGTGCGGCGATTTCACCGACCCTTCTTGAAAGTGAGCTATTCGGTTATGAAGATGGAGCCTTCAGTGGAGCTAAACGTGGCGGAAAAACCGGATATTTTGAAGAAGCGGATGGGGGATCACTCTTTCTAGACGAAATCGGAGAGCTCCCTCTTGATGTCCAAGTGAAGCTTTTACGTGTCCTTCAGGAAAATGAAATTGTCCGTGTCGGAGGGACGACGGCACTCCCAATCGATGTCCGAATCATTGCCGCAACGAATGCTGATCTTGAACAAAAGGTAGCAGACGGAACATTCCGGGAAGATTTGTATTACCGAATCAATCGGATGCCGATTCATATCCCACCATTACGTGAGCGATTAAATGAACTCGAGGCACTATGTGAACGGATAATCCGTAAACTGAATCAAGAGTACGGCCGTAGTGTACGCGGCGTTGACGAAGATGCCTTATCATTACTGAAGAGCCAACATTGGAAAGGGAATGTGCGAGAACTTGAGAATGTGATTGGGCGAGCGATGATTTATATGGCAAGTTCCGAACAGTGGATTGCCCCACATCACCTGCAGTTATCCAATCGTTCAACGAGTCAAAAAGTAATCGAATCTGGAACGTTTCACGAGGCCGTTGCAAAATATGAACGCCATTTGATTGAACGAACAATTGAAGAGGCAGGCGGCAACAAATCAGAAGCAGCCCGCCGATTAAAGATTTCGATTCGAACATTATACAATAAACTAGACACTACGCAATAATTTGCATGAACTTTCCTGCATGGTAAGCATTAATTTGCATGGTCATCCGCGTTATAAAGCGCTTACAATTTAGGAAACAAACTTGCTCATGATATAGTGTAGAGGGCAAGGGGGGACAATGATGAATTTTGAACGGATGCTGACGGACGCAAAGCAGTTAGAAGGCTGTACCGTGTCCATTGCGGGGGCGGCGGACGAAGAAGTCATTCGCGCCGTAAAACTCGCTACGGATCATGGACTGTCACGCTTCATTTTGTTCGGTGAAGCTCGGGAAATCCGCAAGTTATGTGAACAGCATGGAATCGACGAGTCGGTCGTCGATATTTTACATGCGAAAGGTGACGTTGAGATTGCGCGACGTGCCGCATTAGCAGTGAAAAATAATGAGGCGGACGTCCTGATGAAGGGAATGGTCTCGACATCGACATTTATGAAAGCCGTCCTCAATCGAGAAACTGGCCTCCGTACGAAACGGACGCTCAGCCACATTGCACTATTCCAAATTCCGAATCGTAAAAAAATGATTGGAGTGACGGATGCGGCAATTCATATCGCACCGACACTCGAAGAGAAGGTCGAAATCATTCACAATGCGGTAGAAGCGATGCATGACATTGGTTACGAATCGCCAAAAGTCGCCGTCATTGGAGCAGTCGAGGTTGTCAATCCACAAATGAATGCGACTCTGGACGCAGCATTACTTAGCCAAATGAACCGACGTGGACAAATCAAGGGCTGTGTCGTAGATGGACCGCTCGCGCTCGACAACGCTGTCGACATGGTCGCAGCAAAGCAAAAAGGAATCAACAGTGAAGTTGCCGGACAAGCCGACTTATTAGTCGTACCTTACATAGAGGTCGGCAACGTCCTTTATAAATCAATGATGTATTTCGCAGAGGCGAGTGTAGCGGCGATTGTCGTCGGCGCATCTGCCCCTGTCGTATTGACAAGTCGTGCTGATACTGCAGAAGCGAAGCTATATTCGCTCGCATTCGCTTTGTTACATGCCAAACATTAATCGTACTTAACAGGAGGAATTAATCATGATGGAAACAAGCACAGAGCCACGCTTCCGTATTTTTGATGTCTTACAATCTGAGGACTACGAGCAAATCGTATTTTGCCAAGACCAGGCGTCTGGATTAAAGGCGATCATCGCCATCCACGACACGACGCTCGGACCAGCTCTTGGCGGACTCCGTATGTGGAACTATGAATCTGAACAAGAGGCACTCACCGATGTGTTGCGTCTTGCAAAAGGGATGACATACAAGAATGCGGCAGCGGGTCTCAACCTTGGGGGCGGGAAGGCCGTCATTATCGGAAATGCAAAGACAGATAAATCAGAGGCGCTCTTCCGTGCGTTCGGACGATACGTTCAATCGCTCAGTGGCCGTTACATCACGGCTGAAGATGTGAATACAACAGTTGCCGACATGGACTTCATTCACATGGAAACGGATTACGTCACGGGCGTCAGTCCTGCATTCGGTTCAAGTGGTAACCCATCACCAGTAACAGCATATGGCGTCTACCGCGGGATGAAAGCCGCTGCGAAATGGAAATTCGGAACAGACTCGCTCGCAGGGAAGACGGTTGCCGTACAAGGCGTTGGTAACGTGGCCTACAACTTATGTCGCCACCTCCACGAAGAGGGTGCTCATTTAATAGTGACTGACATTAACGAGGAAGCACTCAAACGTGCCGAAGCAGACTTTGGTGCGACGGTCGTCAAGCCGGATGAGATTTACGCGGTCGAATGTGACATTTTCGCTCCATGTGCTCTTGGTGCCGTCATCAACGACAAAACAATTCCACAATTGAAAGCACAAATCATCGCAGGTGCTGCCAACAACCAATTGGCAGAAGATCGTCACGGAGACGTGCTCGACGAAAATGGAATTCTATACGCACCAGACTTCGTCATTAATGCAGGTGGTGTCATCAACGTCGCGGACGAACTTGAAGGCTACAACCGTGAACGGGCAATGAAGAAAGTCGAACTCATTTATGACAACATGATGCGCGTCTTTGAGATCGCAGAACGTGATGGTGTACCAACGCATGTAGCGGCCGATAAGATGGCGGAAGAACGGATTCACATGATGTCGCGTTCACGCAGCCAGTTCCTTAAAGTTGAAAAAAGCATTCTAGGGAGACGCTAAGATGACAAAACGGCTAATTCTTGCAATCAACCCAGGGTCGACCTCGACGAAAGTTGGATTGTTTGATGGGAAGGAAGAAGTGATGACACGTACGGTCCGACATTCAATCGATGTGACGGGTCTCACACTTCCAGAGCAGTTGCCTCATCGTGAGCAAGAAGTACGCGCCTTGTTAGAAGAGACGGGCATCGCGGTCAATGATTTGACCGCGATCGTCGGTCGTGGTGGCTTGCTTGCACCGATGACGTCTGGAACGTATACGGTCAATGAACTCATGCGTGAAGATTTGACGAGCGGACGTTTTGGGATGCATGCATCGAATCTCGGTGGTCTGATCGCTTCGAAAATCGGGGGAGCGGAAGGGATTCCTAGTTTCATAGTGGATCCGGTCGTCGTCGATGAGATGGACGAATTGGCCCGAAAGACAGGCATGCCGGAAATCAATCGTCGTAGCATTTTCCATGCCCTCAATCAAAAGGCTGTCGCGAAACGATTCGCGGCTGAAAATGAAAGCGATTACAATGAGTTGAATCTTATTGTTGCGCATCTTGGAGGAGGAATCACGGTCGGTGCCCATGCGGCAGGTCGAGTCATCGACGTGAATAATGGTCTCGACGGAGATGGACCGCTCGCGCCGGAGCGTGCAGGCTCGATTCCCGTTGGACAGATAGTAGAACTATGTTATAGTACCAGGTATAAAGAATCGGAAATGAAAAAGAAGATTGTCGGTCAAGGTGGTCTGTTTGCTCATCTCGGTACATTCGATGCCGTCGAGATCGAGCAACGGGTTGAATCAGGTGATGACGAGGCGAGACTGTTGTATGAGACGATGGCTTATCGTGTCGCTCAAGAGATTTCAAAACACGGCGCGACATTATGTGGTCGTGTGGATGCCATCTTACTGACTGGTGGAATCGCATATTCCGAGTGGCTGACTGAAAAAATTAAGGAGCGTGTCACTTATCTCGCGCCGGTACACGTGTATCCGGGTGAAGATGAGCTTAAAGCGTTGGCTGAAGGTGCACTTCGCGTCATCGAGAACGAAGAGACCGCACGAGTTTATGAGGGGGATACACATGGCACGAGAATTTGATGTTGTCGTCATCGGTGGAGGACCAGGAGGATATGTGGCTGCAATCAAAGCTGCCCAGGCAGGAAAAACTGTCGCAATCGTCGAGGCGAGAAAATTAGGCGGCACCTGCTTACATAGAGGATGCATCCCGACAAAGGCGCTTTTAAAAGCTGCACACGTTTATCAAACAGCGAAGCAGAGTACGACATATGGAGTTGAGACGGGAGATGTGACGTTCAATATGGAACGCGCTCAAACGTATAAGCGTGATCTTGTGGATGGACTAGAAAAGGGAATCGAACATTTGATGAAACAAGGGAAAATCGAAGTGTTCCGCGGAAAGGCTTCTATTCTTGGACCAAGTATCTTCTCACCACAACCAGGGACTGTATCCGTTGAGGATGAAAGCGGTGAATCAGAACTGATTTTGCCAAATCAACTGATTATCGCGACAGGGTCGATTCCTCGTGAACTTCCTGGATTGCCGTTCGATCACAAACGGATTTTGAATTCGGACGACCTCCTCAATTTTGAAACGCTACCTGAATCGATTGCGATTGTCGGTGGAGGGGTCATTGGAGTTGAATGGGCTTCCATGCTCGTCGACCTTGATGTGAACGTGACATTAATCGAAGTAGGCGATCGATTACTCCCACTCGAGGACAAGGCGGTCTCCCGAGAAGTGGAGCGTCTTTTGAAGAAACGCGGGGTCCGCGTGAAGAAGAGCGTGACGGTCGACGCTGAACGTACATCGATTCACGACGATGTAGTGGAGCTTGCTGTAGGTGAGGAAATGTTGAGCGTGGACTGTGTCCTCGTCTCAGTAGGGCGTGTCGCCAATACGAAAGACTTAGGTCTTCAAAACACGTCAATCGTCGTAGAGAACGGGATCATTCAAGTCGATAGTCAGTATCGGACGAAAGAACGTCATATCTTCGCAATCGGGGATTGCATCGGAAAGTTACAACTCGCTCACGTCGCGTCTGCAGAAGGCGTGAAGGCGGTCGAAACGATTCTTGGACTTGAACCAACACCACTTGATTACGCGCTCATCCCACGTTGTGTATACAGCGTCCCTGAAGTCGCTTCGGTCGGCTTGACGGAAGAGGCGGCAAAAGATGCCGGACATGATGTGAAGACGGGGACGTATCGATTCAACGGACTCGGGAAAGCGCGGATTGAAGGACAAGCCGACGGATTCGTCAAACTCGTTTCGGACAAAGAAACAGATGACCTTCTCGGTGTTCATATCGTCGGACCGAAAGCGACTGAACTCATCACAGAAGGTGGACTTGCGCTCGTCTTGAACGCGACGGCTTGGGAGATGGGACAACTTGTGCACCCACATCCTGCATTAAGCGAAGCCTTCCAGGAAGCGGCACTTGCCGTCGATGGATTACCGATTCACGCCTAAGGAGGAACAAGGATGGAACAGATGACTGTAAACTCATATGAAAAGCTTGGTTTAACGAAACAAGATTTATTGGCGATGTACGAAACGATGGTACGTGCCCGTAAAATCGATGAACGGATGTGGAAGTTGAACCGCGCCGGGAAAATCCCATTCGTCGTCTCATGTCAAGGACAAGAAGCGGCGCAAGTCGGTGCGGCGTTCGCACTTGAAAAAGGAATTGACTATGTCCTACCTTACTATCGTGACGTGGCGGTCGTCCTTCACTTCGGTCAAACGTCAAGAGACTTGATGCTATCGGCATTCGCGAAAGCGGAAGACCCGAACTCAGGTGGTCGTCAGATGCCTGGTCACTTTGGTTCGAAAGCACATCGTATCGTAACGGGTTCGTCTCCGGTCACGACACAAGTCCCTCATGCAGTCGGGATCGCACTTGCGGCGAAGATGAAAAAAGAAGAACTCGTTACATTCGTCTCGTTCGGAGAAGGGTCTTCGAATCAAGGAGACTTTCATGAAGGCGCAAACTTTGCTGGCGTCCACAAATTACCGGTCATCTTGTTCTGTGAGAACAACAAGTATGCGATTTCGGTACCGCTTACGAAACAGTTGGCATGTGAGCGTGTATCAGACCGTGCAAAAGGCTACGGCATGCCAGGTGTGACAGTCGACGGGACAGACCCGATCGCTGTATATGCGGTTGTGAAGGAAGCGCGTGAACGTGCACTTCGCGGAGAAGGACCGACGCTAATCGAAGCGGAAGTAGAACGTCTCGTGCCACACTCATCAGATGATGATGACAAAGCATACCGTTCAGTTGAAGAATTGGCTGGATTAAAAGAGCGGGATGGCATTCAATTGTTCCGTCAACGACTTGTGAACGACGGTATTGCAACGGCGGATACACTTGCCGAAATCGATGCACAAATCGATGCTGAAGTGAATGAAGCGACGACATATGCAGACAAAGCACCGTACGCATCACCTGAATCTGCATTGGATTACGTCTATGAGGAGGAAAAATGATGAAAACGTTTATCGAAGCGATCAATGAAGCGATTCATGAGGAAATGGCGCGCGACGAAAACGTCTTCGTCGTCGGGGAAGACGTCGGCGTACGTGGTGGTGTATTCCGTGCTACACAAGGCTTGATTGAGAAGTATGGTGAAGACCGCGTTATCGATGCACCGCTCGCTGAAAGTGCGATTGCCGGTGTAGGAGTCGGAGCTGCCATGTACGGCATGCGTCCGATTGCAGAAATGCAATTCGCAGACTTTATTATGCCAGCAGTCAACCAAATCGTATCGGAAGCGGCAAAAATTCGATACCGCTCAAACAACGACTGGACGTGTCCGATGGTCATCCGCGCTCCTTTCGGTGGTGGCATTCACGGGGCTCTCTATCACTCGCAATCTGTCGAGGCGATGTTCAGTTCAACGCCAGGTCTTAAAGTCGTCATTCCATCAGATCCAGTCGATGCGAAGGGCTTGTTGAAAGCAGCAATCCGTTCGAACGACCCTGTCCTCTTCTTCGAACATAAGCGTGCCTATCGTCTTTTGAAGGCGGAATTGCCGACGGACGAATACACGGTTGAAATTGGTAAGGCTGCGGTCAAACGGGAAGGTGACGATATCACGATCATCACGTACGGTCTTTGTGTCCACATGGCACAAGAAGCTGCGAAAACACTCGAAGAGGAGGGAATCAGCACGCACATTCTTGATCTTCGTACCGTCTATCCACTCGACCAGGAAGCGATCATCGAATCGGTCAAGAAGACAGGTAAAGTGCTACTCGTGACAGAGGACAACAAAGAAGGAAGCATCATCGGAGAAGTAGCGGCGATTATCGCAGAGAAGGCGCTCTTTGAACTCGATGCGCCGATTGAACGCTTAGCGGGTCCTGACGTGCCGGCTATGCCATATGCACCACCTATGGAAAAATTCTTTATCGTAACCCAAGAAAAAATTGCCGAGCGGGCGCGTCAGCTCGCGGCGTTTTAAGGAGGCATCTCCATGGAACAAACGATTACCATGCCCCAACTTGGGGAGAGTGTGACAGAAGGAACAATCACGACCTATCTCGTCAAACCGGGCGACCGTGTGGAAGAATATGAACCACTCGCGGAAGTCATGACGGACAAAGTGACGGCAGAGATTCCTGCGACTAGCGCAGGTGTCGTGAAAAAGTTTCTCATTCCAGAAGGGGAGACCGTCAGCGTCGGGACACCGGTATTGACGATGGAAGTCGAGAGCGCGGAGGAAGATGCAGTTGAGATGAAGACCGAACCGATTGCAGAAACGGCACCTGCAGAATCCGTCTCTAAGCAAGCTGTCGCCACTGCACCGAAAAAACAAAGTGGAAACGGTCGATACTCACCTGCTGTCATCCGACTCGCCAATGAGAATGATATCGATTTGAATGAATTGAGCGGAAGCGGTCTAGGCGGTCGAATCACGCGGAAAGATATTCTTCGTTACTTATCAGAAGGACGTCCGGCATCAGCTCCTGAGAAAGCGACACAAGCGCCTGTCCAAGAGACGATGGTACAGAGGAAGTTGGACGTTCCGACTGAAGCGCCACGTCCTGTCGTTGAACCGTCACAACCGGTCGCATCATCATCGACGTCATCTGGACGTTATGAATCGATTCCGACAGCCGGGGTACGCCAAGCGATTGCGAACAATATGGTCCGCTCGAAACACGAGGCGCCACACGCATGGCTCATGATTGAAGTGGATGTGACGAACCTTGTCGAAGCCCGTGCAAAGTTAAAAGATGAGTTCATGAAACGGGAAGGCGTCAAATTGACGTTCATGCCGTTCTTCATGAAGGCAGCCATCGAAGCATTGAAGAAGTATCCGATGATGAACTCAGAGTGGGCAGGAGATCACATCAAAGTTTACCAAGACATCCATCTCTCGGTAGCCGTCGCGGCAAACGACGCCCTATACGTTCCTGTCATTCGCCAAGCGGATGAGAAGAACATCAAAGGCCTCGCAGTGGCCCTTCAAGACGTTGCGACGCGAGCGCGTGAGAACCGTTTGAAGGCAGAAGAGATGCGTGGTGGGACGTTCACCATCAACAACACAGGTGCATTTGGTTCGATTCAATCAGCACCGATTTTGAACCACCCACAAGCGGCAATCCTATCAGTCGAGTCGATTGTGAAGCGTCCGGTATGGATGAATGGAATGTTCGCGGCACGCGATATGGTTAACCTTTGTATGTCGGTCGACCACCGTGTCCTCGACGGTCTCGTCGCAGGTCAGTTCTTGCAATCAATCAAACAATCGCTCGAGTCGATTGACCCGAACACATATACCGTATATTGATTAAAAAATGGAGGCGCTCCACTGGGAGCGTCTCCATTTTTCATGAGTTATAGCCAATGAATACCGTGAAGACGAAGCTTGCGGCTGAGATCAGTAAAAGAAGGAACGACAAGGACATGCCTATTGTGACGAGTCCTTTGGAGAGTCGTTGTTTGGATTTATAGAGAGAAAATGCAAACACGAGACTGAATAGGCCGAGCGTCGCGAATAGTGTGAGCGGGATTGCTCGGTCGTAAAGAAATTGAAGTAGATCCAATGTTGAATCATCCTTTCTAATCAAGCGCCTTCTGAAATCGTCGTTGATAGGCAAAATACGTAAATCTGCTGACTACGGCGAACAGGAGCAGGAACATCCAGTATATAAAAATATAATTTATTGAAAATGCAGAGACCCCATCATGTCTGACCGAAGAAATCCAAAGCAATAGGAGTGAGGTAGGGAAATGAATCAATAGTACAAGATAGGGCATGAACTTCATGAAGGATAAGGCGTTTGTCGACGGATTGCGCATGAGAGACATGGCAATCAAACCAATCAGCACTTCAATCCCACCAAGCGTGAAGAAAGCGAGTGAATCAGAAAGACTAGTCTCTAGAATCGGTAAGGTAAGCGGTGCAAGACCGAAACTCCCGATCATTTTTAAAGCAAACAAGATGTAGTTACCTCCAAAAAAGGGTTGATTCCACATGTTGATTGTAAAATAATGGATTATCAAATTCGATACCTCAGAAAAACACGCCATTCATAGAAATGGCGTGTCAGTGAGTTCCTCAAATCGATTGTTCAATGATCGATTCGATGTCGCGACGGACTTCGGCTACTGATAAACGTGCGACGTCATATCGCACACGGTGCGTTGATTCGTCTGAACCCGTCAAATCGGCGAAAAGGCTTCCGAGGTCGTGGACACTGCGGTCGACTTGAATGAGAAGTTCAATCGATCCCTCGTCTTGTAAGATGACGACCTCTACTTCGTCCAATTGTCGACCGAATCGCGAACCGCTCGCTGAATACTCGAGTTCTTGGGCAATCGGAAGACGTCCCGAACGATGACGTGCCGGGAGCATTTCCGTGTCGGCTTTCTTCAAACGGAATCCGAGCTCGTCCATCGCATCTAATATGACTTGTTGAGCTGCATTCGGTTGTACGGTGATCGCATCCTCATCTTTCGGATCGACGGCTTGAGCGATATCAAGACCTGTTTCAATCCATGATTTCGATTGGCTCACAGAGAGTGGCGTATTGAACGGGACGTTGACTGTGAACGGGATTTCTTTCACTTCTCCAGGACCAATCATAAACGGTGCCTCATTCAATAAAATTTTTTCGATCGTGAACGTCGAGTATGTCGATTTATCGTTCACCTCATGTTTATACAACGTGTTGAAGAAGAGATAGATGCTATCGACGGATTGTTCGACCGAACCGCCTTCGATATGGACGACTCCAGTGAGTTCTCCACCGGGTGTACAGTGGCTTTCATTCAAGCGTGTGTCGACTTTTGCGGCACCGATTCCGATTGATGATAAAATCTTTTTAAACATATGTGTATCCTCCTTTGACGTAACGTCGTCTTCGTGTAATAGTATGTACGGATAGGTGAAACGATATGTTTCAAAATTTCTAAAAAAGGATTGAATCCATTGGAATATAAAGCGTTACAAGAGCGTCTCGCAGACGTCTTACAATCAAATCATCTCGTGTCAGCGACTATCAGTCAACCCCGTCAAAAATCGAGCGATCTCAGACGGGTCAAATTGAAACCGGTCATGTTACGAAATGCGTATCATATCCAGTTCGAGTATCAGTATGAGCGGGTGATGAAACATAAAAACTTGACACCTGATGAGGCCGTCACGGAAGTGAATGAGCTTCTCGAAACGTTCCGACAAGGACAGTTTCAGTTAAAAGATTCTGACCTCCAGTTCCAATTATCGAAAAAGTTCAAAGTGACATTGAAAGAAAAGCAGACGGCTCAAAAAGAAGTTCAACTGAGCCACAATCGTGAAAAGCAGTATGTACTCCCGCTCGACGAGCCAGTTCCGTTTCTCATTCGACTCGGCATTCAGTCAGCGGACGGGAAAGTGAAGCGTCAAAAGTACGACAAGTTCAAACAGATCAATCGTTTCCTCGAGTTCATTGAGGATTCACTGAAATACTTGCCGGTAGACCGTACCGTTCGAATCTTGGATTTCGGGTCAGGGAAGTCGTATTTGACGTTTGCGCTCTATCATTTCCTTCATGAGATGAAAGGATATGACGTGCATATCACAGGGCTCGATTTGAAGAAAGAGGTCATCGAAGAGTGTGCATCGATTGCGAAAGATCTTGGATATGAACGACTCGAATTCTTAGTCGGAGACATTAATGAATATGAAGGGGAAACAGCTGTTGACATGGTCGTGACTCTTCATGCATGTGACGTGGCGACCGATATGGCATTGGCACGTGCTGTCCGTTGGGGGGCTAAGGTCATCTTAAGCGTCCCATGTTGTCAAAAGGAATTGAATCGTCAAATTCAAGCACCGAATCTGGATGTGATGCTTCAGCATGGATTGATCAAAGAACGGTTCGCCTCACTCGCGACCGATTCCATTCGGGCTGAACTGCTTGGACTTGTCGGGTATGATGCCCAGCTGCTCGAATTCATCGACCTCGAGCATACCCCGAAAAATATCATGATTCGTGCCTACTTGACGAACCGTCAGGCGAGCGCAGAGACGAAGGCACGTTACCTTGCTTTCAAACAGATGTTAGGGGCAGACCCGTTCTTAGAACGTGAATTGAGCGATAGACTTGTCCTCGAGGTAGAACAAGACGTAAAATAAGGGAGTACAGACGAAATGTCGAAAGGGGAAACAACATGGATTTTCAATTATATTTTCAAGATGTAGTCGAACAAGCACGTAACGAAGTACGTGCTGCAGGATACACAGAGCTCACGACACCGGAAGAAGTAGACGGTGCGCTGAAAAAAGAAGGGAAGACACTCGTCCTCGTCAACTCGGTTTGTGGGTGTGCAGGCGGGATTGCTCGTCCAGCTGCTGCATATGTGAGCAAAATGGAAGGTGTGAAGCCTGATCATTTCGTGACCGTATTTGCTGGTCAAGACCGTGAAGCGACAGATCGCGCACGTGAGTATTTTGAAGGATATGCACCGTCTTCACCGTCAATTGCGCTTCTTGAGGATGGCAACATCGTGACGATGGTAGAGCGTAGTGAAATCGAGTCATCGACTGCTGAAGAACTCGTTGACCAATTGAAAACATTGTTCGACATCTACTTCGCATAATCAAGCATCGGCGCAAAGGCACTGCCTTTGCGCTTTTGTGAAAAGGGGCAGGGTATATGGAACCAGTCATCAAAATCATGACGGAGGCAGAATATATGATTGCCCTGTCACGCGGTGAAATCAATGAACCGTCACTTCAATCGGAAGGGACGATTAAATGTTGTACGCCGCAACAGATTGGAAAGGTCGTCAAAAAATCGTATCCGGGAGAAGCGGTCGTTCTCGTTTCGTTGCACGTCAATCGTCTCGGACAGCTGTTACATTATGAGCTGGATGAGGATGGGGAACGTTACCCGCATGTATACAGTGCTATCCCCATGACTTCTGTCAAACAGGTACAACCGTACGGGTCGCGCGACAATGGAACGGTCACATATTTCGCTTTCGAGCGAATGTGACCTTCTTTTTTTGCACGAATTGCATGAATATACTTTACAAGTAATAATTATGTGTATATAGTGGTTGAAGACACCTGTCGGACAACTGATGTGTCATAGAACAGTTGAGCTACGTTCACACATATGTCATAATTTTGTTAAAGTTCTGATAATTATCATTCAACTACGAAAGGGAGATGAAGATGAAAAAAGGTTTTCTAGCATTATGTTTAGCAGGACTGGCCGCGTTCTCAGTCGCGTGTGGGGCAGACGTGAACGAAGGAGGATCGACATCGACCGATGGTGAGGATGACAAAGTCATCGTCATGGGTACAAGTGCCGATTACTTCCCATATGAGTTCGTCGATACAGCGAATGGTGACGAGATTGTCGGATTTGATATCGATATCGCCAAAAAAGTGGCAGAGAACATGGGATATGAATTGAAAATTGAAGATATGGATTTCGGAAGCTTACTTGGGGCCCTCAATGCAGGTCGAGTCGACTTCGTCATGGCGGGGATGACTCCGACAGAAGAGCGTAAAGAAAATGCCGATTTCTCAGATATTTATTTCACAGCGGTGAACTTGATCTTGTCAAAAGATGATTCGCTTCAATCACTTGAAGACTTGAAGGGGAAAAAGGTCGGAGTCCAGCTCGGTTCGATTCAAGAAGGGATTGCACAAGATCAAATCACAGATGCTGAGATCGTCTCGTTGAACAAGATTCCTGAGATCATTCAAGAAATCAAGACAGGACGTATTGACGCGATGGTCATCGAAGATACTGTAGCGAAAAAATACCTCGAGCAAGATAGTGAATTGACGACATTTGAAATTGTGGACGAAGAAGAAGCAGGTTCTGCTGCTGCCTTTCGTAAAGATGATGAACTCCGCGATCAATTCAACGAAGAGTTGAAGAAGATGATTGACAGTGGAGAAATCGAAAAGTTAGCACAGAAATGGTTTGAAGAAGAGGCTGTGCCAGCCGAATAATGAATCGTGCGAGGCTGACTGAAGATGAATCGGTCAGCCTTTTTTTAGGAGGAACTCACTATGGATTTTAGCCGGATTTATGATTCGATCCCTTATATACTTGAAGGGATTCCAGTCATGTTCCAAGTGGTAATCGTCTCGGCATTGATTGGGATCTCACTTGGGATTGTTGTCGCTACATTAAAAATTGTCCCGAATCGCCTGATTAACTTTATCGGGCATGCTTATACGGCGGTGTTCCGTGGGACGCCACTCATTTTGCAACTCGCCATCATCCACTTCGGATTGCCGCAACTGACGGGATATATCACGACACCGTACCAGTCAGCGGTCATCGCCTTCTCGCTCAATTCGGGGGCGTATATTTCAGAGATTATTCGAGCGGGTATCCAAGCAGTAGATAAAGGACAGTGGGAGGCTTCGGATGCTCTTGGTGTCCCGTATGTCAAACAGTTACGTTCCATCATCTTGCCACAGGCGTTCAAGAACATCTTGCCTGCTCTTGTGAACGAGATGATCACGTTAACGAAAGAGTCTGCCCTCGTCTCGACGGTCGGGGTGCTCGATATCATGCGTCGTGCGCAAATCGTCGGTGGGCAGAAGGCAATCTACTTCGAACCGCTTCTATTCGCTGGTGTGATATACTTTACGATAGTGATGATCTTGACGTATCTTGGACAACGTCTAGAAAAACGGTTAAGAAAGAGTGATGGAAGATGATCGAAGTAAAAGACCTACACAAACAATTTGGTGACTTAGAAGTGTTAAAAGGAATCACGACGACGATCGAGCGTGGTGAAGTGGTTGCTGTCATCGGACCGTCCGGGTCTGGTAAATCGACATTTCTACGCTGTTTGAACATGCTTGAGATTCCGACGAGCGGGACGGTCAGTGTCGACGGATTCGAGCTCACGAAAAAAGGGGCGAACGTCGCGAAGGCGCGTCAAAACATCGGGATGGTATTCCAACAGTTCAACTTGTTCCCTCATATGAGCGTATTGGAGAATTTGACGTATGCACCAATCAACGTCTTAAAAGTCAGCAAGGCGGAAGCACTGGAACGTGCGAAGAAATTACTCGAACGTGTCGGCCTTTCTGAAAAAATCGATGCCTATCCGAGCCAACTCTCGGGTGGACAAAAACAGCGTGTCGCCATCGCGCGTGCCTTAGCGATGGAA
The DNA here is from genome assembly GCA_902362975.1 of Caryophanales bacterium. Lineage (GTDB taxonomy): Bacteria > Bacillota > Bacilli > Exiguobacteriales > Exiguobacteriaceae > Exiguobacterium. The sequence continues at coordinate 33,589 of CABIYO010000002.1, read as the reverse complement.
CCGAACGTCATGTTGTTCGATGAACCGACATCGGCACTTGACCCTGAGATGGTCAATGAAGTACTCGACGTTATGAAAGGGTTGGCCGAAACGGGAATGACGATGGTCGTCGTCACACACGAAATGGGCTTCGCCCGTGAAGTGGCAGACCGCGTCCTCTTCCTGGATGAAGGGATTCTCATGGAAGAAGGAAAACCGGCTGACCTGTTGTTGAATCCGCAAACAGACCGGGCGAAACGTTTCTTGGAGAAAGTGTTATAATCTGATCTCACATGGGAAGGATGAAAGCAAATGAACATCACGTACTATGGACATGCGACTGTAGGATTTGAGATTGATGGCGTAAACGTGTTAATCGATCCATTTTTGACGAGTAACCCTCATACGGAAATAGACCCTTCTACACTACGTCCGGACTATTTGTTGCTCACACATGCTCATTTCGATCATATCGAGGATGTCGAATTGATTGCGAAATCGTCGGGTGCGACGATTGTGGCGACACATGAACTCGCAACGTATTACGAGAAAAAAGGCTTCTCTGTTCACGGGATGAACATCGGGGGAGGTCATGCCTTTCCGTTCGGACGCGTCACGATGACGCAAGCGTTCCACAGTTCGAGCTTTGACATGGGGGATACACCGGTCTATATGGGGATGCCTGCCGGATTCATCATTGAGACGAACGAACTGACGCTCTATCACGCTGGAGACACGAGTCTCTTCTCCGATATGAAGATGTACGGTGAACGGTTTGAAATCGATGTCGCGTTCCTTCCAATCGGAGACAATTTCACGATGGGCCCAACAGACGCTGTAGATGCGGCGCAGTGGCTTCAAGCGAAACGTGTCGTTCCGATTCACTTTGATACGTTCCCGCCGATTAAACAAGATGCTCAGGCGTTTTGTGACCAATTGCACCGTCGGGGTCTCTTGATTGAACCGAATACGACGATCGAGATTTAAGCATGGACGTGATTCAAGCGACGCGAGAGTTCATCGGAACAATTCATGCAGATGATGCGTCGGGTCATGACGTCGCCCACATTACGCGTGTCGTCCGACTAGTGGAACGTTTAATGGAGGATGAACCGGTCAATCGGACGGTTCTCCTCCTATCGGCATATTTACACGACGTGGAAGATCATAAGCTCGGTCGTCCGAACGGTCTCGTCAAACAACATCTGTCCTCAATTGACATCACTGAAGAGCAAGTGGATTTGGTGATGACGGTGATTGATGAGGTTTCCTTCTCAAAAGGCAAGATGCCGACGACCCGGGAAAGTGAAATCTTGCAAGATGCCGACCGTCTTGATGCGATGGGGGCCATCGGGATTGCACGAACGTTCCAGTTCGCGGGTTCTCGCGGTACACCTCTTGATTTGTCAGAGGATAGTGCGATTCAACATTTTCAAGATAAGTTATTGATGTTAGCGTCGATGATGCATACCGCAAAAGCAAAACAACTAGCGATGTCACGTCATGCTTTCATGCAGCAGTTCCTAGAACAGTTTCATGAAGAATGGGATGGGGTGGACATATAAAAGGACGACCGAGTACATTCGGTCGTCTTTTGATTAGAATGGATGTTTGTTGAGCCAATGTCCGCCGTCTAATGAAATACAATCTCCGTTCAAATAGCGCATCTCGTCTGATGCCATCCAGTAAGCGAGGTCCGCGATTTCTTCAGGTGTCCCAAAACGTCCGAGCGGGACATTACGGCGAATGCGCTCTACTTCCTTCACATGGGATACGAGCTTATCAGCGCCACCTGTCCGTTCAATCGGTCCAGGACTGATGGCATTGACCCGCGCGCCGAATTGATAGCCCCATTCAACTGCGAGCGTTCTCGTTAAATTGAGTACACCGGCTTTCGCTGCCGCACTCGGTGCAACACCAGGTCCTGCCTGCCATGCATATGAGGCGACCATATTAATGATTGAGCCGCCACGGATTTCATCTGCTTCCCAATGTTTTCCGAGAACATGGGTGCAGTTGAATGTCCCGTTCAAGACGATGTCGATGACACTTGCCCAACCATTAGGAGATAAATCAAGGGTCGGACACACAAAATTTCCGGCAGCATTGTTGACGAGTGCGTGTACAGGTCCATAAGCGGATACGATGTCAGCCAGTGCTTTCGCGCATCCTTCATAGTCACGAACGTCATGTTGCACACTCATCGCCTGACCTGCGTCGATTGAATTCAATTCGTTCATCGCTTCAAGTAGCCGTTCCTCGTTTCGACCGCTGATAGCGACGTTCCATCCTTCCTGTTTAAATTTTAATGCCATCGCTTTCCCCATGCCGGACGATCCCCCGGTAATCCAAATCGTTTTCATCTTAATTCCCCCTCAAAAATGAATGGTCGTTCATTTATACTATTCGTCTTGTGATGTGAAAATCCTTCAATAAGATGTTGATTCATATTGAATCATTCCTTTGTCCTGAAACGTATACAGACGTCAAGCAGCCCGACTCGTATGAGCCGGGCTGCTTTTCATTGAATTTTTTTCAAGTACTTCAAACCGAGTTCACGGTCAATCGTGTACATTGTACCAGCAACTTTCTCGCCCCAGTATGGGTCGGAGGCATAGAAGATATTGATGCCTTCCTGCTTGTTCCCGGGATAATCGCCACGAGCGTATGGCCCTGTGACATATTTAGTCGCAAACAATTCAGCAGCAGCTTGTACACTGTCGTCAATTGTTTTAAAGGATGTCGCATTCCCGCTCGGGTCGTCATCTGTCGCGCGGAACCCAAATAGGTTCCGCTTGTCTCGAGCGATATCGGACGTTCCAAATCGGGACTCATGCCCGGCGACCGCCAGCAGGAATAAGGCATTGATGTTATACGTTTTTTCTGCCCGTTTGAAGGAATTTCCTTCCCCAGCGAGCGGTGAATCGATCGACGTTAAATATTGATCGAATTCTTCAGCTGAATATGGAGACGACGTCCGAATCGATGCAAATTGATAAGGAGAATCAAAGACGTCTTGGACACGTTCTGTGTAAAAACGGTCATCCGAGCGTTTCTCGGTCGGGCCTACAAGGAACGTACCAGCGAGGTTCGCGTTCGCTTCCACCGTATGGTAGACGTCACCATCCCGAATCTCGTAATATCCACGTCTCTTCACAACCGCTTCAGGGAATAACACCATTTGATCCGGTTTGACATATACATCTGCCCCGGAGATTCGTACTTTGAGATGGTCGTCTCCACGTTCAAGTAGTTGAAGTCTCGTGCCGCCAGCGACATAGGATTGTCGCGTTTTGAATGATGCATCTTTATATAAGTTTGTGATGGCATTACTCGGAGTGACGACGACTCCCGTACCGGTAAAATCGAGTACTTCTCCGGATGGGGAGAATAACGTCCGGTTCTTACCGGCCGTCATGTATCGTTTTGCTTCTGCGAGAGATTCGAACGACCTTGTGACTCGGTCGCCATTCGTGACAGTTTCGACGGTATAGGTATCTTCACGGGAAGTTTGAATCCATAAAAAGGCTGCGATGGCGAGACTGAGTGTCGCAATCATCGGCCAAACCTTAAGTCTTTTCTTTCGCTTCAATCGAATCACTTCCAAACTTTTAAATTGCCAAACGAGTTGATTTAGTCAACAATTTGATGGAAAAGGGGGAAAACATTATGAAAATTGGAACGCGGACGTTAAAAACCGCGGTCGCAGCAGGTATCGCAATGCTCATTTCCGAAACGATTCATCTCGATTATTTTGTGTTTGCAGCCATTATTGCCATTTTGAGTATTCAGGAGACGCGCAAAAAATCGATTCGCGCCTCCTATGAACGAGTCATGGCAAGTCTTCTCGCCATCGGCATGGGTGCTGTGATGTTCACGCTACTCGGCTATTCACCGGTGACGCTCACACTTTATTTTGTCATCTTCATCCCACTTGTACAACAATTGAAACTGCAAGACGGGTTCATTACGAGTGTCGTCATCTTGACCCATCTTTACACCGAGGCACAGTTTACACTGGAGTTATTTATCAATGAACTATTGCTCATTGCGATTGGTGTCGGTGTCGGGCTCGTCGTCAATATGTACATGCCGACGCTTGACCGTGAGATTGAACGGATTAAAGAGAATATCGACCGCTCGCTCGCAGTGCTGTTTTATGACGTGGCGGCCTGTGTCGAGACGGGCGTCTATAACAACCACTCGATGATGCTCATCAAGACACGGGACTATCTAAAAGAGGGGAAAGATTTAGCCCTTCGCCGTATGGGAAACTCAATCGGAAAGCGGAATGAAGACATGGACTATCTATACTTCCGGATGCGTGAACGGCAGTATGATATTCTCAAACGAATCGCGGATAACGCCAGAGAAATCACGATGGTCGTCAATGAAGCGAAACCGGTCGCGACGTTCTTACGTCGAGTCGGGGACCATGTGAACGAGCAGGCCGATGCCTCCGTCTTTCTACAGGAGCTTGAAGAGATGATTGAGCATTATCGAAAAAACGTACCCCTCCCCACGACGCGTGAGGAATTCGAGGTACGCTCATCCTTATTAAATATTTTATCTGATGTTAAACGTTACTTGATCTTGAAGGAGCGATACATCTTGCTCTTAAAAGAACATGGTCATGCTCGAGAGAAACGTGCTGATTAAAAAGATTGAGACGATGACGACGACGCCGATTTGAATGATGCGTTGTCGTCTTTTCTGTTTTTTCTTCATGGTCTGCCTCCATATACGTGTTTGCCATCATTGTACAGAATGGAAAAGATTCGTGCAATCCAGGGGAGTTTGATATAATGGTCAAGAAATGTTTGGATGGAGGGATGTTGTTTATGGTAAACGAGAAACGCGTGCTCGACACATTTTTAGGATTGGTCGGCATCGATTCAGAAACGAAGGAAGAAGCGGTCATCTGTGAACATTTGAAAGGTGTATTCACAGAGCTTGGCTGCGACGTCTATGAGGACGATGCATCAACGAAGACGGCACACTCTGGTAACAACTTGATCATCACGTTGCCTGCAACGAAAGAAAATGTTGATCCGATTTACTTTACGGCTCACATGGATACGGTCACTCCAGGTAAAGGAATCAAGACGAGCATCAAAGACGGATATGTCGTCACGGATGGTACGACGATTCTCGGGGCAGACGATAAGACGGGTCTCACGGCGATGATCGAACTCGTGCGTGTATTGAAAGAAAAGCAAATTCCACACGGTCAAATCCAGTTCGTGATCACGGTCGGGGAAGAATCAGGTCTCGTCGGTGCGAAAGTATTGGATTTATCGAAAATCGATGCGAAGTTCGGTTTTGCCCTTGATTCGGATGGACCAGTTGGAGACATCATTGTCGCCGCTCCGACACAAGCAAAAGTGAACGCGAAGATTTACGGGAAGACGGCTCATGCTGGTGTCGCACCGGAAAAAGGAATCTCGGCGATTCAAATCGCAGCGAAAGCGATTGCGAAGATGCCGCTCGGTCGTATCGATGAAGAAACGACGGCCAACATTGGACGCTTTGAAGGGGGCCGCGCGACAAACATCGTGTGTGACTATGTCGAAGTTCTTGCTGAGGCCCGTTCGCTCATCCATGAGAAGATGGAGAAGCAGGCAGAAACGATGAAACGAGCGTACATCGAGGTCGCTGAGTCGTTCGGTGGTCGTGCCGAAGTGGACATCGACATCATGTATCCTGGATTCAAGTTTGAAGAAGGCGACGAAGTCGTTGAGGTGGCGAAACGTGCGGCTCAGACAATCGGACGTCCGACTCGAATCTTACACTCAGGAGGCGGTTCGGATGCGAACATCATCGCCGGTGGGGGAATCCCGACAGTCAACTTGGCTGTAGGCTATGAAGAGATTCATACGACGAATGAACGGATGCCACTTGAAGAGTTGTATAAACTCGTCGAATATGTCGTGACAATCGTCGAAGAAGTCGCATCGCCTAAGCAATAAAAAAAGAGCCGACCATTCGTCGGCTCTTCGTATGTGTTCGTACTCGTTAGGCTGCGAACTCCAGTGATTCTAAAATCAACTCGTCCGTGCAATGAAGTTCGATCGCTATGTCGTGAATGCGGATAGAGGTGCCTTGTTCCTGTTTTTGCAAGCGATTCATCAAAGCTGCGCGTTCTCGAATCGTCTCATAAATCGATTCGGGTTGTTCTGCCTTGGTCATCACAAATCACATCCTTTTCAGCGATTATGTCAAGTATAGCATGGAACGGCTTGAAGAAAGGACTTAAATATTTATGAAGTTACAGTTTTTAGGAACTGGGTCGGGAATGCCTTCGAAACAGCGCAACGTATCGGGGCTTGCACTCGATTTATCGAACGTGACCTGGCTGATTGATTGTGGCGAGGGCACGCAACACCAAATGCTCTATACGAAAATCAAACCGAGAAAAGTGACAGCGGTATGGGTGACGCATCTTCATGGTGACCATGTCTTCGGATTGCCCGGATTCTTATCGACTCGTTCGGCACTTGATGGAACCGCCCCCTTGACTGTCTATGGACCAAAAGGATTGAAAAAATGGCTTGAAGCTACTTTGCGTGTCACAGGATCACATCTAGGATACGAGCTGACCGTGATCGAGTACTCGGACGGGGACACATTCATACAAGACGACCATCTCGTCACTGTGCGAAAATTAGAGCATCGCTTCCCTTCATTCGGTTTCCGAATCGAGGGTCCAGAAAAACCGGGCATGTTACGCGTCGATCTTGTAAGAGAACTCGGCATTCCAAGTGGACCGATTTATCGAACCATCAAAGAATCAGACCGATTTGAATTTGAAGGAAAATGGTACGACTCTAAAGAATACGTCACTGAACCGATTCCGGGAAAAATCGTAGCGATTTTAGGAGATACAATCCCTTGTGAGAACGCGCGAAAGTTGGCGGATGGAGCGGACCTCCTCGTTCACGAGGCGACGTTTATGGAGGCGGAACAAGCGCTCGCTCGGAAGTATGGTCATTCGACGACACGTGAAGCGACCGCGCTAGCGAATGCGTGCGCCGTCGGTAAGCTGATTGTGACACACATCTCAGCGCGCTATGTCGGACGTGAGGAAGAATTTGTTCAAGAAGTCGTGTCGGATTTTCCATCGAGTCTCGTTGCGACGGACTTTTTAGAATATACAGTGGGGGATTGATGTGACCATTCAACTCTATGTATGGGCAGCCTTTTTAGTAATTAGCGTTCTGTTAGGGATTCGATTAAATCAATTGAAAGATCCGGAAGCGAACTTCTTTCCAAAGTTCTTATTTTATTCCCTACTTGGAATCGTGTCTTTTCCTATCGGCGGGTTTCACATTCCGATTGGCTTTCTGTTGTCATTTTTGTTCTTTCCGAAACAGAACAGCCGGTATAAATGGTATGGGGCACTGTTAGGGTTCTTCTTTTTTCTCGTCTTGCTTTTTGTCCCGTTGTTCGACCAATCCGGCTTTCGTTCCGAGTCGCAACAAATCGGTGCCGTCTCGGTCACGGATGAATCGTTTGATGACATGACCGAAAAATTGTTACAACGAATCAATAGTGAATCGATTAAATTAGATCGCGGGAAATTACAGATTGACCGGGAAGGGAACGTTCAATCCATTGAGTATTTACTCATAGTGGAGCGAGCCGAGTCGTTCCAACAGATTCGTGTGACATATGGCTCAGGACAACTGTCGTATGAACAAGTCGATGAACTGCGTAAAGAATCTGGACAGGCCTTTTTTGAAAAGCTCGTCGAATTTGACCACATGCTGTCGACGTTACGAGGTCCTTCATGGGATGAGTATACTGACGTCGTTTCTGCCCCAGTGTTAGAACTTTCCTATGACGGGCTGTATGACATGTACACGTTTGAAAACGAATCGATGCTCATGATCAATCGGGACAATGAACTGGTCAAATTCTGGCTCCAGCGCGAACCAGTCCTCGCAAACAGCATCCAACTCGTCGGACTGACACGGGAAGGACGAAGTTCAGGCGAACGTTTTGCGATACTATATAATTATTCGATACATCAACGAGAGGATTTGACAGAATGATCAAACCGTATTTGAGTATTTCCCTATTAACGACCGCACTTCTTGTCGGATGTGGCGGTGAAGAAGCCCAACAAGAGGCGTGCGATGTAAGTCCGACCATTTCCGTATACAATGCGGCGACGGAGGAGACGCTCTATCAAGAGAAGAGCGTCTGTTTGGAAGAGAATGCGACCGTGCTCGACGCATTGAAAGCGACAGGGCTTGACCTCGAAGTGACAGGAAGCGGAGACATGTCGTACGTGACGGCAATCGAAGGCATCGAAGAAAAATCAGAAGGACAATCGTCAGGCTGGGTATTTGCTTATAACGGTGCGCCCGGAGATGAAGGGGCCGGTGCTAAAGAAGTAGAATCGACGGACGTCATTCAGTGGCGGTTTGAAGAAGATGCGATTGCTTTCTTCGAATGAGGCAGATTGGGAGCGGCGACATCCTGTCACGCTCCTTTTCTTTCTATTCAGCCATCTATTCATCCTGACGTATATCCAAGATGTCACGGTATTGGTCATCGGTCTTGTCCTATTGCTCATGCTTGAACGACGGTTTCCGTGGACGATGCTCATCGTATTGATTGCGTTTGCTGTCGTCTCGGTCTTCCCTGCATTGTTCGGGTGGGAGTTATCGCTATCTTACATATGGCGTCAGCTGTTAAGGTTGGCTACTTTCTTACTTGGCATGCTGTGGATTTCTCGTATTGTTCGATTGGAACGATTGCTGCCACTCCTCTCCAAATGGCCTCGTTCAACTTCCCTCTTGTACGGGGCGTGGGCACTTATTCCTTCGATGGAACGGGCGGTACGTCAGTCGCTCAGAAGTCACCCGAAAGGAGCCTGGCAAGAAGCGATCGAGAATGGCATTGAGAGCCAAAGGCATGAGCCAAGATTTGCAGTCGAGCCGATGCGTCGCTTCCGAGTCGAGGATGTTCTACAACTCCTTGCGATTGGCTTGATTGGTTATGTATCAATCGAATGGACCATCATTCCATGGCTCGTCTATCCATACATCACAAAAGGAGGTGTTCGTGATGCAATGGCTTTCTACCGTTGACGGTTCGTTCGAGGCATATATCGAAAGGTACCGTCCTCAAGTCATCAGAATGAATCAACCATTCTCAGGAAAAGTTGGTCATTTATTATCTGGTGTTGATCCGCTTCGGGGAGCGGAACTTGCCTCACTCTTACAAATCGATGGACTATATCCAAAAGCATTTGACGCCTGTTCAAGCGGAGAACAACAGATCGTACAAGTCGCTCATGCACTGTTAAATCAACCCGAATCACTTGTGCTCATCGAACCGTTTCGCCACCTCGATCAATTCCGTCGAGAACATCTAGAGATGCTATTCCGTCGTATAACCGATCTCGGTGTTCAAATCGGTTATACGGAACGGGCGCAAGAGTCGTCTGAAGACACACAAATCACTTTCCGACAATCGGAGACGATACCGAGGATTGATGCGACCGATGTATCCTATCGACATCCGCTTCAGGCGACTTATGCCATTGAAGAAGTGACCGTCCAAATGACTGAACCGGGTCTCACTGTCTGTATCGGGACGAACGGAAGTGGAAAATCGACCTTGCTCGAACTTTTAGCAAGAAGCAGACGCCCTCTTCGTGGACGGGTGAAGCGGGGGGAGCGAGCTGCCTATCTTCCTGCCGAAACGGAATACGGTCCGTTTCCGAACGAATCGAATCGGAGGATCGCTCAACTACAAGCCGTCTTGAACGACCCGGCAAGCGTCCTTTTGCTCGATGAACCGACGGTGGATTTAACGAATGGGGAGCGAACGGCGTTCCTTGAAGCAGTCTTGAAAAAGTCAGAATCAGCACGTGTGCTTTGTGCGACCCATGATTTGGCGCTAGTCGATCAAGCGACGGACGTGATTTACCTTGCAAGTGGTCGCGTGGTCTTTCAAGGTGAACGCTCAATCTTCCAAGAACGGAGTACGCTATGGTCACATACGCCCTCGCCATTCTGATTGCCATCCTGGTGCTGTATCGATTTGAGAAATCCGACCTCCCGATTCAACCGCTCGTGCAGCTCTTGGCACTCGCAGTCATCGGGCGTTGGCTCTTTATGACGATTCCGAACGTACAGCCGACGACAGCCATTTTGATGTTGACCGCATTATGCATTGGGTTGAATGCTGCAGCGGTCTTGGCACTCTTCGTACCCGTCTTGTCGGGTCTGTTGCTCGGGATCGGACCGTTCGTCTTCTATCAATTTTTGGGGTGGCTCCTTGTCGTGACGCTCGTGAGCAGTTTTCGACCGATATGGATGAAGTCGAGTATCCTTTTCCTTACCCTCGGTTTTTTCTCTGGATTTTTCTATGGATGGACGACAAATCTGGCGTTTATAGAAGTGATTGGAGCTGACTTTTGGAAGCTGCTTCTACTCAGCATCCCGTTCGACTTGGCACACGGGCTATCGAACGTCGTCTTCCTCATTTTAATCCGTCCCTTGTTTGAACGCATATTCATTCATCAATTCGGGTAAATATACAATAGTCATATCATTTTGAGTGAGGTGAACGACGGATGGGTGCATATATCAATCTCACTGAAGTCGGCATGTTTTTACTCGTAGGTTTATTGTTTATCTTGTTAAATCTGATTCTATTGGCAAAACGTTACACGAGAGCCCGTTTTGCTATAATCAGTATCTTTGCGGCGAGCGTGTGGCCAGCGCTTATGATTGTGCTTTCAGTAGAACAATTGGGTATCATGGATCAGCTCACATCGGGAGACCTGACGCTCGGTGCCATCATGGCGTGTGGAGTCGTCATCGCCACAGCGCTGATGACCATGATTCCGGCAGGTATGTTTCTATATCGGCTTGTGAACGTCTCTCGCTTACACTCTGAATCATAAAAGGAGCGACTCGATGCGGTCGCTCCTTTTCATGTGGTCGATTCAGCAGGTGTTCCATCAGCTGGATTCTGGACGCGGCGTAATAGTTCTAAACTGAGAGCTCTCGGCATCAATTTGGCGACCCCGACCAACAGCTGATTCGAGAGTCCAGGGATGATCACACGCTTATTATTCATCACCCCTTTGTATCCGAAGAAGGCGACGAGATGAGATGGCATTTTCGAGAATGAGAATTCACTCCCGGCACGGTTAAAGAAATTTGTATCCGTCGGGCCAGGGCATAGCACACTCACATGCACACCGCTACCTTTCACTTCGGCATGAATCGCTTCAGTGAATGAAAGGACATAGGCTTTCGTCGCAGAGTAGACGGCCATATATGGACCAGGTTGGAACGCAGCGACGGAGGCGACGTTCAACACATATCCGTGGGCACGTTCGAGCATGCCAGGCAAATAGGCTTTCGTCAGTTCGGTCAACGTATTGACATTTAATCGGACCTCGTCGGCCTCCGTCTCGGCATCGAGGTCGGCGAATGCGCCGGACGTGCCGAACCCGGCATTGTTGATTAAAAAGTCGACAGTGAGGCCGGCTTCGGCGATCATCGTCGTCAATCGGACTGCTGCGTCATGTTTTGCTAAATCTAGTGCAAAGATATGGACGTTGATGCGATAACGCGTCTCAAGTACTTTTTTTAGTTCATGCAGTCGTGATTCGTTCCGAGATACTAAAATACAGTCATAGCCGTCGCGAGCGGCGAGTACGGCCAAGTCTAGACCGATGCCCATCGAGGCGCCGGTGATTAAAGCTGTCTTTGACAACATGATCCACTCCTTTGATGAAAAGTCATACATTGTTACTGAATTCTTCACGAGTTGTTAAAATCCTGCTTCGTTCACACATTGAAACATATGCTAAAGTATAGCAAGAAAATGTGATTAGACTCACAAAGTAGGGAGTAGAATAAATATGATGATTCAAATCGTCACTACGGCGCAGAGCGTCGATCAGGCAGAAGCGTTAATCAAAGCCGGTGCAGACCGACTGTATATCGGAAATTCAAGGTTTGGGTTGAGACAAAAAGGTAACTGGACAATCGATGCTGTGAGGGAAGTCACACAACTTGCCCATCGGTATGGGAAAGAAGTGACAGTAGCCGTCAACAACCTGATGCACAATGACCACATTGAAGAGTTGACGGATTATTTGCAAACGCTGAAAACGATTGGAGTCGATGATGTCACCGCCGGAGACCCTGGTGCCATTCGCTTGATCCGACAGGCAAAGATTCCGTATTGGTATGATGCCCAAACGCTCGTCACGTCCGCCAAACAGATTCAATTTTGGGGGAAACGCGAAGCGATTGGAGCGGTCGTCGCGCGCGAAGTGACCATCGAAGAACTCGTTTTGATCCAACAACAAATCGGACTTCCTGTTGAAGTACAAGTGTATGGTCCGACATGCATCCATCACTCTAAACGCCCACTCGTGACGAATTACTTTAACGAACTCGGAAGACCGGTTGAAGAAGCAAAACAACGCGAATTTTATATAAGCGAACCGGCAGATACGACGAGTCGTTATCCCATCTATGAGGACGAGAACGGCACCCATATTTTCTCTGAGGATTTGACGCTCATGGGACAACTTCCGACGTTAGTCAAAAATGGACTTCACACGTGGAAGCTAGATGGATGGCACGCCGGGGCCCAGTTTGTTGAAATCGTTCAGTTGTTTACTTATGCCCGGACGAATTTGTTGAACGGTCGATTTGATCGCATGGAGATGGAACAACGTCTTCATGAGCTACAACCGGAAGCGTTCCGTCTCGGTACGGGATTATGGTTACGCAAGCCAGAAGAGATTAAGTGAGGGATCAAGATGAAACGACGTCCAGAATTATTAGCGCCAGCAGGAAACTTAGAAAAATTAAAGATGGCCATCCATTATGGTGCCGATGCGGTCTATATCGGCGGACAGCAATTCGGGTTACGTTCACGTGCCGGTAATTTCAGTTATGACGAGATGCGTGAAGGGGTAGCCTTCGCACATGCAAACGGTGCGAAAGTATACGTCGCTGCGAACATGGTGACGCATGAAGGCGATATCGAGGGGGCAGGTGACTTCTTCCGAACACTTCGAGATATTGGGATCGACGCGGTCATCGTCTCGGATCCAGCAATGATTGAAACGTGTCTTACGGAAGCAGATGGGTTGCCCGTTCATTTATCGACCCAAGCTTCGGCGACAAACTATGAGACGCTTCGTTTCTGGAAGGAAGAAGGGCTCGAACGAATCGTCTTGGCACGTGAGGTATCGATGGATGAAATCGTCAAAATGAAACAGGAAGTCGATGTCGAAATTGAGACGTTTGTCCATGGGGCGATGTGTATCTCCTATTCCGGTCGATGCACGTTATCGAATCACATGACATTACGGGATGCCAACCGTGGGGGATGTGCCCAATCATGTCGCTGGAAATATGGTTTCTTTGAAGAGGGAGATCTTTTGACAGAAGAGATGGAAGCGCGTGACGAAGAGCCGTTCTCGATGAGTTCAGTTGATTTATCAATGGTCCGCCACATTCCTGACTTGGTGGAGGCGGGAGTGGATAGTTTGAAGATTGAAGGACGAATGAAATCGATTCATTACGTCGCGACCGTGTGTAACGTCTATCGTCAAGTGATTGATGCGTACTGTGAAGACCCAGAGCATTTCGTCTTCGACCCGGCATGGGAAGAGGAAATTTGGAAAGCGGCCCAACGTGAACTCGCGACCGGGTTCTATTACGGAATCCCGACTGAGAAAGAGCAGTTGTTCGGGAAACCTCGTTCGATTCCGCAATTTGCGTTTGCCGCTCGTGTCATCTCTTATGACCCTGTGACGAGTATGGCAACGCTCGAGCAGCGGAATCACTTTTCAATCGGTGAAGAAGTTGAATTTTTCGGACCCGGATTTGTTCGTTTTTCACAAGTCATTGAGACGATGGAAGATGTGGACGGTCACCTCCTCGAGTCTGCTAACCAAGCGATGATGACGATTCGTGTCAAAGTGGATCGGCCGGTCGCGACCGATTACATTATGCGTAAGCGAAAAGGCGTGCGTGCTCGTACGCTCGTTTGACACATCCACCGAGCCAACATAGTCGCCCGTTCCGTCCAATCCTGCTACCCTAAGAAGTAGAGACGGAGGGATGGAAGAATGAACCAAAATACGGAGCAATTACGGACTGAGCCCATCGGCAGACTCCTCTTCAAGTTATCGCTTCCGGCGATGATTGGGATGCTCGTGACGGCGCTCTATAATATCATTGATACGATTTTTGTCGCCCGGGGGATTGGTGCGTCGGCAGTTGCGGCCATCGGGATCGCATTCCCGATTCAGATGATTTTAATGGCTGTGTCAAGTGCCGTGGGACTGGGTGGAGCGTCCATCAGTTCGAGGAAGCTCGGACGCGGTGATGATGCCGGTGCTGCCGTTACATTCTTGAACGTACTTGTCCTCGTCGGTCTGTTTGCGGCACTTGCGGTCAGTTCCGCTCTCTTTATGTTAGATGACATTTTAAAAGTGTTCGGTGCGACGACCGAGATCATGGATCTCAGCCGACAGTACTTATCAGTTGTATTGATCAGCTCACCATTCTTCATGTTCACACTCGCTTCGAGTGCGATGGTTCGTGCTGAAGGGCAGGCACCTTATCAAATGAAGGTCATGCTGACGACCGTCCTCGTCAACCTCGTGACGACCCCGCTCTTCATCTTCACGTTCGACTGGGGCATGTATGGGGCAGCGTCTTCGACGGCACTCGCCCAAGTCATCGGTTCCGTATTGATGCTGCGATTCTTCTTCGCCCGAAAACCAAAAACGGAACTGCGCTTCAAGTGGCGTCAGTTCCGGATTCGATTCGATGAGATGAAAGAAATCATGGCAATCGGTTCGTCTTCGTTCATCATGATGGTGTCCCAATCCATTTTATTCGTTGGTGTAAACGTGATGCTCGGTACGTACGGCGGGACCGAAGAATTGGCCATTTTCGCCATTATCAACAAGTTCATGGCGCTCGTCGGTATGCCGATCATGGGAATCGTCCAAGGGATGCAACCAATCGTAGGATATAACTACGGCGCAGAGCGATTCGACCGAATGCGTGAAACCATTTGGACGGCGATGCGTGCCGGGATTGCGATTGCTGTCATCATTTGGTTGATTCTACAGCTTTTCCCGCAAACGCTCATGGGCTGGTTCTCGACGGATGAGGCGCTCATTGCTGGAGGTGTGACGGCGATTCACATTCTGTTCGCCGTTTCTTTCCTTCCGAGTGTGCAGATGCTCGTCAATGGAATCTATCAGTCCCTCGGGAAAGCGCGAGTCGCCATGTTCTTGTCCCTGTCACGTCAGACGCTTTACACGATACCGCTCGTCTTCATTCTCCCATCGTTCCTCGGGGTGTTCGGCGTCTGGTTGGCATTCCCCATCGCTGATGCGATGACATTTTTGACGGCAGTCGCTCTAGCATTCTGGGACCGTAAATTATTGTTCCGTCCTTCAGAAGAAGATAAAGAAGCACATGATGTAAATCCGAAAGCGACAAACTTATAATCAAACGTCCGCTCGTGTCGAGCGGGCGTCTTCTTTTAGGAACAAGTATATCCCGCCGAGGAGGACAACCGCACCGACCCATTGGAACGGTCCAAGTCGCTCTCCGAAGAAGGCGTATCCAAACAGCATTCCCCACAATGCTTCTCCAAGAATCGTGATACTGACGACGGTCGCACTGACACGGGCAAGCGCATAGTTGAACAGGTTGTGCCCGAGGATTGTCGGGAAGAAAGCGAGCGCAAGGAAGTACCACCAGTTGATGGATTCAAAGGCAGTGAACGTGGTGCCACGAGCGAGCAACATGAAGCAAAGCACAACCGTCGCAACGAGATACACGCTAAAAGAATATGTATTCGTGTTCATCGAGGCTCGTACATGCTGTCCGACGAGCCAATATCCTGCAATCAATAGGGCGGCAATCAAGGCGAGTAGGTCTCCGAAGAGGGCTTCACGGCCGAGTTGAATATCCCCCGCGGCGACGAGCATGCCCCCGAGGACAGCAACGAGCGCGAAGGCCAGTCCCTTTCGAGTCGGATTCTTTTTAAAGATGAGTGCATTCCCAATCAACACAAAAATTGGACTCGATGTGACAAACAGTGTGGAGCTGGCGACCGTCGTGTAATCGAGTGACAAGAACCACAGCCAAAAGTGAAACGCCAGTAACGTTCCGCTAAGGAGTAGAGCATAACGTGTCATAAGGCGCGTGGTGATCAGTGATTTGAAATCGACAAACGGTAGCAACATGAGACACGTGAAAAGCATTCGGTAAAATGCGGCAGTCTCGGCAGGTGCTGACGTCCATTTGACGAAGAGGACACTCGTCGATAAGAAAAAGACAGCGGCGAATAAGATAAGATAAGACATGGCGACACTCCTTCACAGTTGTACTTCTCTGTTAATGATATCGGAAAACAGCCACGAGGCAAGACATGATTCAAAAAGAGCAAACAAATGCTCCCCTCTCGATGTGTCCATCCTCGACTTGATATAGTAAAATACATAGTAGAAGCTAGCCAATCATGTACGTCTTGTCATTATGTAGAAGGCGAAGTAAGGAGTTCTTATGAGACTAATCATTGCGGAAAAGCCATCACAAGCTCAAAAGTTGGCTGCTCCCTATCCATCTAAAAAGCGAAAAGACGAGATTGAAATCTCACCTTGTTCTCGTTTCCCTGAGGGGGCGATTGTCGTATGGGCCGTCGGTCACCTTTGTGAACTTCAGGAACCGTCGCACTATCGTCCGGAATGGAAGTCGTGGAAGTACGAGGCACTGCCGATCGTCCCGGAACGATTTGATTATCGCATTTCAAAAGGGAAGTCGAAACCGTTCTATGCCATCAAAAAATGGCTCCATGATCGCTCGATTACCGATGTCATCATCGCATCGGATGCCGAACGGGAAGGGGAAGCGATCGTTCGTCTGATCCTTCGACTCGCAGGTAACAAAAAACCGCTTGCTCGACTATGGATCTCGAGTCTGACGGAGCAAGCAGTCGATCGAGGATTTTCGCAACTGTTGCCAGGTGAACAGACGATTCCATACTACCATGAGGCGATGAGTCGCGCCTGTGCGGACTGGCTCGTTGGGATGAATGCCTCACGTGCCTATACGACGTTGTTGAAGACGATTGGGATTGAAGACGTATTCTCGCTCGGTCGTGTGCAAACCCCGACGCTTGCCTTAATCGTCAATCGCGAACGAGAAATTAAACAGTTCGTACCAGAACCATACTTTGAAGTCGAGGCGACACTTGCAAAAGGTCGAGGCACGTTCAAAGCGAAGTATACGTTTGGAAAGACAACGAAGCTCAAAACACGTGAGGAAGCAGACAGGGTCGTCAAGCGCGCATCTGGAACTGCGATTGTGAAGACAATCGACAAAGAAGAAAAAATCGAGCAGCCCCCATTTTGGTTCAGTTTATCCGGACTCCAGGCAGAGGCGGGGAAACGCTTCGGATTCGGGGCGAAAAAGACACTTGATATCGCTCAAAAGTTATATACGAAAGGGTGGATTAGTTATCCGCGGACCGATTCAGGATTTGTCACACCCGATGAGGCGACGCTATTCCCACAAACAAAGGCAAGACTGCTAAAGTCCGACGCCTATGCAGGACTTCGTGATCTATTGACTGAGGACCCGTCGAAAAATCGACGCTATGTCAATGCCAAGAAAGTCAGTGACCACTACGCGATTATCCCGACGGAAGCGTGTGGTGACGTCACTCGACTCGGTGGGGATGAGGCGAAGCTATATGATTTGATCAATCGACGTTTCCTTGCGGCCTTTGCACCCGCAGCGAAGCTCGAAAAGACAACGGTGGATCTGATTGATGGATGCGACTTATATCGGGCAAAAGGAACCGTCGTTGTGAGTCCTGGCTATCGACAAGTCGTGGAGATGAAATCAAAAGATGTCGAGCTTCCCGCGCTGACGGTCGGTGAAGAATTAAAAGAGAAGAAAATTGAAGTGTTGTCGAAACAGACAGAGCCCCCGAAGCGATATACGGAAGGCGCGCTCATTATGGCGATGAAAGTCGCCGGGAAACAACTCGATGACGAAGAGCTGATTCATATCATGAAAGAAGTAGAGGGTCTCGGGACCGAGGCGACGCGTGCCAATATCATCGATGGATTGAAGAAGCGAGGCTATGTCGAACTTCAGAAAAAAGAGCTCGTTCCCACAGACAAGGGACGCCTGTTGATCGACGTCCTTGGAGACAGCATTTTGGCCTCGCCCGCCATGACGGCGAAATGGGAGAAACGCCTCCATGAAATCGGTCAAGCATCGGCCTCTGCTGCTGAATTTATTGAACAAGCGAAGAAAATGTCCATTCATTTGGTCGAAGAAGCGAAATTGCGTGTCGAGGCGGCTAATCCTGAGGGCTATACGATTGAGGCGAAGCGTTATGGGAAGAAAGGAACGACTCGACCGAAGGCATCATTTGGTGTCTGTCCGAATTGTGGAAAAGGGCTCGTCGAGCATCCGAAGTTCATCGGCTGTAGTGGCTATCGTGAAGGATGTCGCTTCACCGTCTCTAAACAGGTGCTCGGCGTCGGACTTGTCAAAGATGAGTTGAAGCAAATGATCAATGGGGGGCAGTCGAACGTCCATACGTTCAAAAAGGGAGACAAGACATTCAATGCCTCATTGTATTTAGAAAAGGGTACACTCCGATTTGAATTCAAATAAAAAAGGGTCGCGCATTAGAGCGTCCCTTCTGTCTGGTCAGTCTTTTTTCTTTTCTTGTCATCTTCAATGCGACGATTGATTTCGTCATAGTCGAGGACGATGTCGTCTTTATTGTCTTTATAGGCGTATCCTTTTTGGATGACGACGACGGATGCGATGAGGACGAGTAGGATGATTAAACCGCTGACGACAAATATCCAGGCCATAATGAACCCCTCACTTTCTCTCTCTTCAGTATGCCAACAGTGGACAGGTTCTTCAACTAGAATGAACTGACGGTTATGTCGTGTGCGAGTGAAAAGATATGGTACAATACGTTATAGATTACTACGTATAGAAGGAAGGGATAGTCATGGCGATTTTGATTGTGGATGATGAACCGGTCAATACGCTCGTACTCGAGCAACTGCTTCACCAGCACGACTATGAGACGGTATCGGTTTCGAGCGGGGAAGAAGCGCTCGACTTACTGATGGCCCCACAAGCTGCATCGCTGTATGATCTCGTCCTGTTGGATGTCGAAATGCCTGGAATTTCAGGAATCGAGACGTGCAAACGGATTCGGCAGATGGCTGACTTTGAAGAGTTGCCGGTCATCATGGTTTCCGGACGAACGGAAGAAAAGCAGATTGCCGAGGGGCTCGACGCGGAGGCGTCCGATTACACGACCAAACCGATCAAAATAACAGAATTACTCGCTCGAATCCGTTCTGCTCTCCGTTATAAGGCGGCTGTTGATGAACGGAAAATTTATGAGGCCCGTCTTCAGTATGATTTGGACCTCGCCCAAAAGATTCAACAAAGTGCGCTTACGCCACCGATCAGTAATGAAGAGATTGATGTTCGTGCGCTCTATCTGCCTTCTAAAAAATTAGCTGGGGATATGTACGCGTGGTTTCAGGTCGCACCGGACCGATACGGGGTCATCATCTTTGATGTCATGGGACACGGGGTCTCATCGGCGCTCATCACGATGGGGATCCGTTCCATCCTACCGGGCCTTGTCGGGAATGTGCAGTATCCGGTAGACGTCATGACGGAGTTGAACCGTCAGATGACATTCCTTTTCTCGGGTGACGATATGCATAGCTACTTTACAGCGGTCTATTGCTACATCGACACGACAAAGCGTCGAATCGAATATGTGAATGCAGGGCATCCCCCTGTAATCGTGACATCAGAAGAAGAAAACTGTCGTCTCGAGACGACAGGGGTACCCGTCGGCATGTTCGAGGAACCGAATTATGAGTCGAAAGAGATTGACATCACACCGAATATGACGCTTCACATGTATACAGATGGACTCATGGAGTGTTACAGCAAAGATATCGATGATGGGATTCGCTGGCTAGAGAAGGACGTTGCCACATATGGTTTGGACTATAGTCGTCACGTCGCTGAACAGCTTGTCCCAAAGATCGAGATTGAAGACGATCTGTGTCTCGTCACGGTCAAAATCACATAACAAGAGCCTGACGCAACGTACGTCAGGCTCTTGTTCGCTAGAAATATCGCTTTCGCCAAAGGATGTAGAAGGCGAGACCAGAAAATCCAATCATCATCGTGATGGCCATGATGAATCCGAACGGTTGCCCTTCCCATGGAACTTGAACGTTCATCCCAAAAATTCCAGATATCATTGTTGGGATACTGAGGACAATCGTGATGGATGCCAAGAATTTCATGACGAAGTTAACATTGTTCGAAATGATGGATCCGAACGCCTCCATCTTGATACTGATGATGTCGTTGTAAATCGATGCCATTTCCATCGCTTGACGGTGTTCGACAAAAACGTCTTCGAGTAGATCTTCGTCCTCTTCATGCTTCTCCAAACTTGGGGTCTTGACGATGCGGTCTAAGACGCTATCGTTCGCTTTTAACGAAGTCATGAAGTAGACGAGAGATTTTTGAAGGTTCATCAACTGAAAAATCTCTTGGTTTCGCATGGAACGCTGCAACTCTTGCTCGAGTTCGTCCATTCTTCGGTCGATTTGGCGCAAAAAACGCAAATACGTCATACTCACCCGATGTAAAATCTGAAAGACGAAGCGACTTCGATAGTTCGTTCGGAATAGTCTTGCCTTTCCGTTGGCGAACAAATTCAACACGTCGAGATCTCGCGAGCAGACGGTAATGAAATGTTGTCCGGTCACAATGATACCGAGCGGGATCGTATTATACGTGCGACCTGTATCATCTTCCACCGCATACGGAACGTCGATAATCATGAGAAGTCCTTCATCATCTTTCTCAAAACGTGGTTTCTCTTCAATATCAAGTGGGTCATATACAAAGTCTTCTGGAATGCCGGACGCCTCGATGACTTGATCGGCCTCATCTTTTGTCGGATTCACGAGTTGAATCCAGCTTCCTTTATCAAAGTTTTCGATTTCATCCACATGGCCTGATGCGTCAGTACGGTAAATCGTCAGCATGCATCTTCCTCCTACCTTAGCTCAATCTTAATTATAGGTAGCCAAAATGAAGAGTGCAATCCTAAGCAGGAGATTTTTTATTTTCTCCCGAAAACGTGTTACAGTGAGTAGGAACGGTTGGGATATCGTTTATTGAGGAGGGGTTACATTGACTAGAATGCCCGAAGACGCTCTGTTCAATGAAGAAAAACTAGCAGAGCTCCACCAAATCGCAAACGGAAACATGGATTTTTTAAATAAAATTGCAACCACATATATCCTGCAGTTCGAGGCGAAGTATCCTGAACTGCAATCGGCAGTCGAGGCGAAAGACTATTCTCGCGTCGAGCAACTCGCCCATTTATTAAAAGGAGCTTCCTATTCAGTTGGTCTAGAACAGACTGCCCTTCTTTTCCACGACCTCGAAGTGGCTGGAGAACACACACATCTAGACGGAGCGAACGAAACGTTGGCAACCATCGAATCGCATAGTAAGCGATTTTTAAGCGAGTGGAATACGCATTTCGAACAATTCACATAAAAAAGTTTGCGACCAAGAAGTCGCAAACTTTTTTATTATCCTACAAATTCATCGAGCGTCGCAATCAATATTCCGATTTCCGGTTTCGTGATTTGAGCGTTCGCACCGACGGCTTCTCCTTTATGTTTCAAGTCATCCGAGATGAGTGATGAGAAGATGATGATCGGAAGCGTTGCGTAGCGATCCATCTCACGGAGGCGCTTCGTCAAATGAAGTCCATCCATCTGTGGCATCTCAATGTCGGTGATGAGGAGGTCACATTCTGCACCGTCTTGTTCAAACGCATCGAGTGCCTCTTTCCCGTTATTGAAGATAGTCGTATTGAAGTATCCTGCGTCATCCAGCGTGTCGAGAATCAGTGTGCGGAGCATCTCTGAATCTTCAGCAATCCAAATATTCTTGTTGGAGCGCTCACGAGCACCGAGTCGCTTCACAGATTCGCGAGCCATAATGTCTTTTCGTGACAATTCGAGCGCGATTCGCTCGTAGTCGAGCAAGATGATCATCTGGTCACCTGTTTTGACGACACCGTTTGTGATGCCTTGAACGCCACGTGCGAGATCGGACGGGGTATCAATTTGCTCCCAAGAGATGCGTTTGATCTCGGTCACCTGGTCGACACGAAGAACCGACTTCTCTCCGTTGAACTCGCAGACAATCAAACGATCATCACTTCCGACTTCACGCGGATGGCTGATGACCATCGGAAGGTCGATGACGGTCATGACCTCACCACGCAACTCGATTAAGCCCATGATGGCTTCCGGCGTACCTGGGAGTGGCGTCAATGGAAGCATCGTGATAATTTCACGTACTTTCATGACATTGATGCCGAACAAGAACGGTCCAGCTTGGAAAATCACGATTTCAAGTTCATTCGTTCCTGCTTCAAGTAAAATATTATGATCAGTGCTCAATGGTAGTCCCTCCTATTTCACGTACTCTCATCCTTACTATCGGTATCGAATCGATAAGTCTACAGTAAAAATAGTGTCAACTCGCATTAGAATTCACAAAAAGTTTCATAGTAACCGTTTACATCTCATAAACTGAATCGTTATAGTTGTCCAATGGAAAAAAATCTGCATACAATGGGGTTGGCAACGAGATATTACAGCTTACTCAGGAGGCAGATAGAGATGATGAGTATGAACACATATCCATATTTATTGAATGGTCAATGGCAGGAATCTTCAAGCAACGAAACGATTGAACTCGTTTCACCATATAAAGACGAAGTCGTAGGTCGCGTTCAAGCGATGTCACGCGATGAAGTCGATGAAGCCATCCATGGCGCAAAGTGTGCACAACAAGAATGGGCGGCGCTTCCGGTCAACAAGCGCGCTGAATTATTGTATGCATGGGCAGAAAAGCTCGAAGAACGTGTGGATGAGATTGGTCAAATCATCATGCGAGAAGTCGGGAAAAACTTGAGCGACGCGAAGAAGGAAGTCGTGCGTACCGCGGAAATCATTCGCTATACGGCAGAAGAAGGCATTCGCTTTAATGGCGGCTTCATGCAAGGCGATTCATTCCCAGGTGGCTCAAAAAACAAGATGGCCATCATCAAGAAAGAAGCGCTCGGTGTCGTCCTCGCGATTTCACCGTTCAACTACCCGGTAAACTTGGCAGCTGCTAAGATTGCGCCGGCGCTCGTCACAGGAAATGCGGTCGTCTTCAAACCAGCGACGCAAGGTGCAATCAGTGGGATCAAGATGGTAGAGGCTCTTCACGATGCCGGTCTTCCAAAAGGTCTGTTGAACCTCGTGACAGGTCGCGGTTCGGTCATCGGTGACTACTTGACATCACACCCAGGGATTGACATGATCACGTTCACAGGTGGAACGGGTACGGGTCAACATTTGTCACAACAGGCGTCGATGGTACCGGTCGTACTCGAACTTGGCGGGAAAGACCCGGCCCTCGTTTTAGAGGATGCAGACTTGACGTTAGCAGCTGACCAAATTGTCAGCGGAGCGTTCTCATATTCAGGCCAACGTTGTACAGCAATCAAGCGCGTCTTCGTCCTTGAAGAACAAGCGGATGAGCTCGTCGATATGTTGAAAGAACGTATCGCGAAACTTTCAGTCGGTTCACCGGAAGAGAACAGCTTCATCGTTCCTTTAGTTGATGCGAAGACGGCGGATTACGTACAGGGTTTGATTGACGACGCCGTCAATAAAAAGGCAACAGTCGTTTATGGAAATAAGCGTGAAGGAAACTTGCTTCACCCGACATTGCTTGATCATGTGACGACAGATATGCGTGTCGCATGGGAAGAACCGTTCGGACCGGTCCTCCCGGTCATCCGTGTGAAATCCCTCGACGAGATGATCGCACTCACGAATGAATCGGAGTTCGGTCTTCAGGCGAGCGTCTTCACTCAAAACATCAATAGCGCCTTCACGGTCGCTGACAAGTTAGAAGTCGGTACGGTCCAAGTGAACGGACGGACAGAACGCGGTCCAGACCACTTCCCGTTCATCGGTGTGAAACAATCAGGACTAGGTGTTCAAGGAATCGGACGTAGCCTCGAGACGATGACACGTGATAAAGTGACGGTCATCAACCTATAATACGAATCATTCATGAGGGAGAGACATCTCCCTCTTTTTTGTTTGATTGAAAACGCATCTTTCGGACGGGTATAATGGAGAAAGACAGGAAGAAGGGGTGGTGATGACGTGGCAGACTGGATTTCAAGCCAATTGGCAAGACTCGATATCCCGACACCGTTCGAAGTCGGGAACGTAAATGTATATATCGTTGAACATATGAACCGCTTCTTCATGGTCGATTGTGGACCAGACACGGAAGAGGCGTGGACCTCGTTGAACCGTCAACTTGAAGAGCTTGAACTCTCATTGGCGGATATCGACTTTTTATTTTTGACACATCATCATGCGGATCATGCCGGGCAAGCATGGCGTCTTCGTGACGCATCTATTCCTGTGTATGGACATAAAAAGCTCGTTCGCTATTTAGAGCAAACCCCAAACTTTTTGAAGCGGGGCAACCACTTTTTACATGAATTGGCCGTCTCGTTCGGGACACCCGCTGCACTTGTGGAAAAATTACCAGACTATCGCGAAGCGCTTCGCTGGATTGGACCGACGACTGTCACGATGACGTTCGATGACGGGCAATCGTTGACGTCGGATGGGGCGTGGCAGACAATCCATCTGCCTGGACATGCGAGTGACCAGCTCGGCTTGATTGGTCCCGGAGGAGTCTTGATTGCCGGAGACCACCTCATCGATAAGGTCGAACCAAACCCGCTCATCGAACAACCATACGATGACGAAGGGTTCGCTTCACCCGTCATCCTCTATATCGATTCTCTAAAAAAATTACGTGGAATCGATTTAAAGCTCGTCGTCAGCGGTCACGGTGAACCGATTCACCATCCGAATGATTTAATCGAGAGCCGGATTCGTCAACGGTATGAGCGCAGTGAACAATTGCTCGCCGAATGGGAAGATGGGCTCAGCGTTTTTGATTGGTCGATGAAGTTATATGGACGAAAGATGCGACGTGGGATGCCGCTCGTCTTCAGTGAAGTGTTTGCACGACTCAGTTTACTCGAGGAACGTGGAGATATTGAGAGACGTCGTGATGACCAAAAATGGATTTACACAAAGAAAGAAGTGATGTCGTGAAACGGGTAGTCATTACTGGTGCGTCAAGCGGGCTCGGTGCCGCATTGGCGCATTCTTTTTATGAACATGGATACAACGTATTGTTGATTGGAAGAAACGAAGAACGATTAAAAAAGATTGCCGAAACATGTGAAGGGGACTGGATGTGCGCTGATGTCGCGAAGTCAACCGCTCTCGTTCACGATGTGACCGAGCGGTTCGGGAAATTTGACGTATGGGTCAACAACGCAGGCATGGCCGAATTTGATTTGGTGACCGATCAGTCGACCGATGTGATAGAGGAAACGATGCGTGTGAATGCGGTCGCGCCGATGCTGTTATCGCGAGATGTCGCTCGCGTGATGGAGCGCAAGGGTGTCATCGTCAACATCTGTTCACAGGCGGCAAAAGTACCGACACCGAAGGCAGCCGTCTACGCAGGGTCGAAGGCGGCGCTTCTACAGTTCTCAAACGCGCTTAGGCTAGAGTTGAAGCCCCGTGGCATTCACGTCATGACGGTCAATCCTGGACCGATTGCGACACGGTTCTTTGATCGAGCTGATAAAAGTGGTACATATGCCGAAAGTGTTCAAGGGATCATGCTTGACCCAGAGCGATTGGCCGATGCGATTGTTAGAGGAAGTCGTAAGCGAAAACGTGAAATCAATGCGCCGTGGTGGATGAATGTAGGGGCGAATGTGTACGCAATCTGCCCGACCATGTTCGAAATGTTCGCAAAACGGGGATTTGAGAAAAAGTAAATAAAGTGGGAGAACGATGAAGACATGGAGAGTACTGCTTGCAACCGTCATGCTCACATTCGTAGCAGCGTGTGGGAATAGTCAGACGGTTGAGTTTTCGGACTCGTTTGAAAAAGCAGCGACGACGGCATCAACAGCAATATCGATGACTACGTGACACCTCATCTTGAGGAATCTTACAACATCGAATTGAACCGTGTCGCGATGGATACGGTCGAGTTCATTCGACGATTATCACTCGATATGAAAGCGGACATACCAGTCGGGGCAATCGATGCCGTCTGGATCAATGGCGACAATTTCCGAAATGCGAAAGAGGCGGGTTTTCTTCGAGACGGATTGATGGAGCGTGTCCCGAACGCCGAGTTATTAAACGAAACGGTCCAACAATCAGTTGCTGGCAACCCGACAGAGGACTTGGAGCTCCCATGGGGGAATGAACAATTCATCTTGCATTACGACGAAGCGAAAGTGGACAATCTTCCCCAATCGTTTTAGGAATTACGTCGCTGGACTGAAGACAATCCAGGTCGTTTCACGTATCCTGAAGTCACAGATTTCACGGGGAATGTCTTCGTTCGTCATCTATCGCGAGGAGTGGCCACGTGTTGCGAAGTAGTGTCGCAGTGACGATCATGGTGTCGCTTCTCCCGCTCCCTGCCCTCGTCTTTCTCGGTATAGAGTCAACGGGAACGGATTGGGGCTCGCTTTTAACAGATGAGACGTGGCGCGATAGTTTCATCACGACGCTTTATGTCGTCAGCGTCTCGACTGGTCTATCGCTTGTAATCGGGACCTGGCTTGCAAGAACGGTCGTCCCAAAAGATTGGCGTTTCCTATCATCTGTACTCCGACTTCCGATGTTTGTCCCTCACATTGCCGCCGCATACCTGTTTTGCTTATTGCTCAGCGGGACGAACGGCATCGGATGGATTGAGACGAACGAACGAAACTATGTCACGGTCATCCTGACATACATATGGAAGGAGACACCGTTCGTCTTTTTAATGATGCTCGGGACGTATGAACAATTGAACCGGGGTTACGTCGAGATGGCGAAAACGCCCCAATTCTCACCCTTTGACCAGTTCAAACATGGGGAGTTGCCGTTTCTGATGAAACCATTACTCGATTCGGTCAATGTTTCGGAGAATATCAGTTCGAAGATGGACGATCCGTCATGTTACCGACGCGTGAATCGTACCAAACTGGAATGATTTATCGAATTAAACGAAAGGAGGAATAATATGCTCGATACGTACGGAAGTCGTTACGTTCAACCCGTCATCGAACGAGGAGCGAATCGATTGCTCAAATGGAACTTTACGCCGAACGAAGTGACAGTACTTGGAGGCATTATCGGGATTTCGACCGGTATCTTTATCTATAATGATATGCACTGGACTGCCGTCGTCTTACTGTGGCTATCTGGCTTGTTCGGTGTTTTAGATGGGACGATGGCTCGAAAATCGAAGACGAGTGGGTTTGGAACGGTGCTTGATCTCGTCCTGGACCGATTCGTCGAATTGTCGGTTGTGATTGCCCTTGCCCTTCGTTACCCAGAATATATGCCTATTTTTCTCATTCTGATTGCTTCATTTGTGATTGCCATGACACTGTTTCTAGCTGTCGGTGCGAGTAGTTCAAAGCGCTCAGAGAAGACGTTTTACTATCAGCCGGGAATTATCGAGCGAACAGAGTGCTTCATCTTGTTCACGTTGATGATTCTCTTCCCGAACTGGGTCGGCGGGATTGCTCTTATCTTTTTATTGCTTGAAGTCATGACGATTACACAACGATTCATTGAGGCGCGGAGAATTTCGCGATGAAGCCGAAGTTGGTGTTGGCCGGACTTGGGCACGGACAGCTCGAAATTCTCGATCGCATTGAAGAGATTCGCGAACAGTATGATGTTCGCTTCATTAGAGACTGCCAGACGATTTATACTGGCGCATTTCCATAAGTGATTGCCGGGATCATGGATTCAGCTTCGGTCCGATCACCTCAAGTAGAACCGGTCGCAAAATGGGTGCTCTCGATTGACCCGATTCAGCAGACGGTTCAGGCGGAGAACGAAATGTTTGAATACGATCAAACTCCTTCTAGCGACCGGTGCGAAAAGTAGGAGAATCGGCACGCCACTTAAACCGATGTCACAAGCTTTACTCGACCGAATCGAATCGAGTTCACGAGTGACCATCGTCGGAGGCGGGAAGGCCGGCGTAGAATTGGCGTTCACGTGTGCTCGTATAAAGAATGTGACGCTGCTGTATGCGAAAGAGATATTACCAGACGTCTCGGTCCATACTAGAAAGCACACCGAGCGGTTGTTGGTACGAACAAGGGGTCATGGTCGCCAAACCGGCGTTTCATGCAGACGCATCGGAAGGGCTTTTATTGGATGCGACGGGGTTGTTCCCGTGGAATGGTGGACTGAATCAGGGCTTTCAAAACCTGAGAGTTTTATAGAAGTAGATAAATATTTACGTCATCATCATTTTACAAATATATATGTAACAGGAGATATGGCATTCTGCTTAAATGGAGGCGTCGATGCTGTTAGGTCAGGGCGCTATGTCGGCAAACGGTTACTAGAGGAAACAAATCGACCATTTCGGAGACGTCAATCGATGAATATCTTACTGACGACACTAGGTCACGCCTTGCTAACATATGGAAAGTTTACATGGCATGGTTGGATTCCATATTATATGAAGCGGTGGATTGACTCGTGGTATGTTCGGCATTACAAGTAGTCGGAGGTTCACGTTATTCGCTTAAAAGATGACCAATCACGTCGTTCGATTCTGATTCAACGAGTACTTGTGGAATCTCGACCGTACGCTGTGAATCAGGGGGGAACGTGACGATCCAGGCACGTGTTCCTTCAAAACGATCATCGACTGTAATGGATTGAATCGTAGCCTGTTTCCCGTTTTCATCGGTTGGTAGCCAATTCTTATTTTGTAGATAGGTAACAGCACTTTTTATGATAGCCGTCTCGTCATCAGACTACATGGATGCTGACGAGGATGGTTGTATGCAGCCGACCAACATCAATATGGTGAAACAGAGTGGAGTGAAAAGGCGTGTAAACGTCATGATTGTTTCCCTTTCTCATTTGGTTATTTCTTACAGTATAATCGAGGATGACAGAGGTGTGTACAATAAAATCCTGCAGTCGAATGGGCTGCAGGAATCAGGTCATGCTTGAATCGTATCGAGGAATGAACGAATTTGCATCTCCGTCTTGGCATTTGCCGAGTGGAGGTGTTCTTGTTTTACCCCGTCTTTATAGTAAAGAAGTGAAGGGATGCCGCGAACTTCTTGTGCATCAGATAGCTCTGGGAGTTCGTCGCGGTCGACGACGTGCCAATTAAATTGTGGATAGTCTTTGACGAGCTCATCGACATACATGTCCAGACGTTTACAGTCTGGGCACCATGATGTAGTGAAGACCACCATTCCATGATCTTTTGTGGCTTCGTCAAATTGTTGTGATGAATGAATCGGTTGCATAGACAACTCTCCTTTCTTCTATCTATTTTGTCGGGTTTTCAACGGGTCGTCAACAGATTGGCATTCTCGAAACCATTTGAGAATGTGATACACTAATAAAAATAGCATGAGAAGGAAAAGGTGATGGATATGGCGTTACGTTACGCATTGCTCGGGTTATTGACCCATCAGCCTGCAACCGGGTATGCCTTGAACACGACGTTCAAGGCACAGATGATTCATTTTTGGAACGCCCATCATACACAGATTTATCGGGAACTGTTAAAGATGGAAGAAGAAGCCCTCGTTTCGGCGGAACATGTTTCTCAACAAGAGTTGCCAGACAAAAAAATATACTCCATCACGGATCGAGGACGAGAAGAGTTAATCAATTGGTTACGTCAACCAACGTCGTTCCAACCGAAAATGAAGGATGAAAACCTCCTGCGTGTCAGTCTGCTTCAATTGTTGCCGGTTGAAGAAGCGGTCCGGTACATCGAAGAGACAAAGGCACACCATGAGCAGGTCGCACAACAGATTCGACTATTTCAAGAAGAACATCAATCGGACGAGGATACACTTGGCTATTTGCTGACGAGCGAGTATGCGATCCGGATGATGGAGAACTATGCCGGATGGGCGGACTGGGCGATCGAACAGATTCAAGCACGCAACGAAAAACACGTGACCTGAGCGGATCAGGTCACGTGTTTTGTGTATGGGTGGATCGGTAAACGAGCGAGTAAGCGATCAAGCACTTCATCATCGATTTCAGTCTCGAACGCGCGAATCGTCTCGTTCAATTGCTTGACTGAAGATGCGCCTGGTAAGACGACGTCACAGAACCGTTTTGCGGCTTCGAGTGCATAGGCTTGAATCGGTGTCGGCATCATAGCCAATTCACTTGCGAGTTCCTCCTTTCGCCACGTCTCAAATCCCTTATCTCCGAGACGCATCTCCCATTCATCCGTTAATAGGCCTTTGGCAAGAACCCCTCGGCCGACGATAGGGATTGAAATGTCGAGCGTCTCTGCTCGGCGGTCGAGTAGCGAATACGGTGTCATGAGAACATCGAGTGCACCGGATTTGACCCAATGGTTGATGACGTTCGGACGAATCGACGAGAGTCCGATTTGTCGGATCAGACCGTCTCGTTTTTGTTTTTGTGCCCATTCGATCGTTGCGTCGAGGTCATCCTCGAGCGTGCCGCCATGTATATAATATAGGTCCAGATAATCGGTTTTCAATCGCTCGAGCGACCCGTGTAAGGCGTTATCTAAATAAGACGGCTCAGGATTCCAACGCATACCATCCTCAGTCAGCTCATTCCCACCCTTACTCGCTAAAAATAGGTGTTGTCGTTCTTGACCTAACGTTTCCCCAATCACACGTTCGACAGCCTGTCGCGCATAGACGTCTGCCGTATCGATATGGCGAATCCCCGATTGAATAGCTGTTTCCAAGATATTCTTTGCCTCTTTTTCTCCATGTTTCAAAATCGTCATCGTTCCGAGTCCGAGTTCACTCATTTGGATTCCTCCT
Organism: Caryophanales bacterium; assembly: GCA_902362975.1. Classification (GTDB taxonomy): domain Bacteria; phylum Bacillota; class Bacilli; order Exiguobacteriales; family Exiguobacteriaceae; genus Exiguobacterium. The sequence continues at coordinate 2,500 of CABIYO010000002.1, read as the reverse complement.
TGTTCGAAATGTAGGTTTGACTCATAATCAGAGTATATCGAAAAGTGAGGAGTAATCATATGGAAGAAAAAACGATTGAGCGGGAAGTCATTTATCAGGGTAAAATCTTCGATGTGGAAAAGCATGTCGTTTCCCTTCCAAACGGAAACACCTCTGTACGTGAACTCGTCTATCATAACGGAGCCGTCGCTGTACTCGTCATTGATGAATCGGACAACATCGTCATGGTGGAGCAGTACCGAAAAGCGTTTGAATCGATGTCGCTTGAGATTCCAGCCGGTAAGTTGGAAAAAGGGGAAGAGCCGATGGCGAGTGCCGGGCGCGAGCTCGAAGAGGAGACGGGCTACACGGCGGAATCGCTTGAAAAGATTTTTTCTTTCTACGGCGCACCTGGGTTCTGCAGTGAGCGTGTCGATGTTTTTGTCGCAAAAGGGTTGTCTGCCGGTGAGATGAATTTAGACGAAGATGAATTTTTAAATGTGAAGCGATACTCATTTGATGAAGCCGTCGCTTTACTGGACCGAGGCATCATTACCGACGCCAAGACCATAATGGCAATCCAATGGTGGCAATTGAACAGATTGAAATAATTCTAATCTAGATACTTATATGATAAACTTACATAGTAATGATTTTAAATTGAAAATTGAGTAAAACTTCGGTATGCTTTCAGTAGTGAACTATGTAAAGAGGGGGCGCCTTATGGAAACGCGAATTGAACGAATTAAACAGCAATTGAGCGCCAAAGGATATAAATTAACACCACAACGTGAATCGACGGTACGGATCTTACTTGAGAATGAAAGTGACCATTTAAGTGCGGAGAACGTCTTCATGCTCGTGAAAAGCATCGCACCAGAGATTGGACTCGCAACGGTTTATCGCACATTAGAATTATTGACAGAGCTCGGTGTGGTCGATAAAGTCAACTTCGGTGACGGGGTTGCACGTTTTGACTTACGTCCTGAAGGGGCGAATCATTCGCACCACCATCTCGTCTGCGTCGAATGCGGCTCGGTCGAGGAAATCATGGAAGACTTGCTCGTCGATGTTGAGAAAAAAGTCGAGACTAAATATGAATTTTTGATTAAAGACCATCGCTTGACGTTTCACGGAATCTGTAAAGTATGCCAAGCAAAAGGCGTCACGCTCGAAGGTCATCAAGCAGTCATCAACGGTTAATGTAGAAAGGACAGACGACCCCAACGGTCATCTGTCCTTTTTCGATATACGTCACCTCGCGGAATCGTTTCGAGCATCAATTCAATGCCGAGTCGAGCCAGTCCGGAAAAAGTAATCTTCTTCCCATTCTCCAATCAGTAGGCGAGGAATGTGACAAGAAGGAAGATATCCTTCGCATGCGCGGCTGATGTGAGACAAATCGTCTAGAACGAGGGAAAATATGAAGGAGTGTGGGTTGAGGAGTGTGGCAGCAATTGTAGCGACGAGCCGTTCCAACGCATCGATTTCTTCTTTTCTCAGAAGGTGTGGTCCATAAGGTTTATTTTTTATGCGGTCATAAAATGATGCATTGTAATAAAGTGGAAGAAATGAAACTTCACCTCTGAATCCAAACTGTCCCCGAGCGACATGACCATCGAGCAAGATGCCAGCACCCGGACCATTCTTGCCGAGACCGAGATAGACGACGGACTGATCTGTCGTGGTCTCATCTCGTTTGGAGAATCCATAAACGGCGGCATTCATATCATTTTCAATGACGACTGAAAGTCTGTTTAGTCCATCAACCAGTTCTTCAAATCTAAATGCCCTAGCGAAGGGTATTCTGGTGCGAACACAATTCGACCCGTATCGACTGCAGCGGCGATACTGACAGAGATGGCGCCAACATTTATTGTGTGTTCATCGAATGCATCAACGGGGGTGCCTTGCGTCTCCAAATGTGTGTCTGCGACTAAAGTTACACCTTCTTCAAGAATCTGAGCTTGACAGTCAATCAAGCGATAGTGAATCTCGCTCGCTTCGAAATATAGGGTCAGGCAACATCGAAATGTTGGATTGTCCTTATAACTTTTTACGGGTCTTCCTCCTTTTGGGGCATGTTGACCGTATTCGATGACTTCACCTTGTACGATCATGTCATCGATTATCTTCTTGACGGTAGGGAATGAAACGTGTGTGGCCTTACTCAACTCGGAAATTGTCGAAACGTTGTGTAGGGCAATTTGCTTTCGGATGTCGACTAGTAATTCATGCTGTGGATCTTTCATTACGATGAAACTCCCATCCACTTTTTAACTAAATCAGGCGAGAATTCTCCCTCCTCTAAGCGTCTCGGGGCGTAGCCCAGCGTAGGTGGGAGATGAATCGCCCGGTCCAACAGTTTTCTCTCCCTATGACAGATGTTACGAACAAAAGTTCGTGATTCCGTCAGATTCTCCCTCCCCCTCCGCGGGTATCGGATGAGGAGGACACATCACGATTTTCTGAAGGGAGGAGGGACGGACATGCTGAAAGGCTATAAATATAGGCTCCACCC
>CABIYO010000001.1:57500-164680 GCA_902362975.1 Caryophanales bacterium | reverse complement strand
ATCCGCGAGGAGGCGAAAGCGGGGATCGTGACGAGACGGAAACCGGCGACACCCGCATCCTACAAGCCCTTGTTCCCGTTCCTCACCGAGGCGGACAGCCTCGCGCTCGCGAACGCGAAACTGAACCTCGACACCGCGTTCGCGAAGTTCTTCGCCGGGACGGCCGGCTTCCCGACCTTCAAATCGAGACGACGGTCGCGCGCCTCCTACACGACGAACAACCAGCACGGCACGATCCGCATCGAGAACGGCAAGGTGAGACTTCCTAAAATCGGCTTCGTGAAGTTCGAGCAACATCGTCCGTTCGAGGGAATCATTAAGTCGGCGACGGTTTCGATGACGAGGACGGGCAAGTTCTTCATCTCCCTCCTCGTCAAACAGGAGGATGAACCATGGATCCCAGCCAAGAACAAGGTCGGGATCGATCTCGGCCTAAAACATTTCGCCGTCATGACGAACGACGCGATGGTCTCGGAGAAGATTGACAACCCCCGACTCCTCCGGAAGTCCGAAGCGAAGGTCAAGAAGGCGCAGCGAGCTTTGTCACGCAAGAAGATCGGAAGCAAGAATCGTGAAAAAGCCAAGTTACTTTTGGCCAAGAAACACGAAAAGATCGCCAACCAACGCCAGGACTTCCTTCACAAACTGTCGAGACGGATCGTTGACGAGAACCAAGTCATCGTCGTGGAGACATTGACATCGAAGGACATGATGAAGAACCACAAGGTCGCCAAATCGATTGCCGACGTCAGTTGGTTTGAGTTCGTCCGGCAGCTAGAATACAAATGCAAGTTCTACGGACGGACGCTCATCAAGGCAGACCCCTGGTTCGCATCGACGCAGATCTGTTCTTCTTGCGGCGAGAAAGGTCAGAAGAAGACGGTGGATGTCCGTGAATGGACGTGTGCTTGTGGCGCGCACCATGACCGTGACATCAACGCAAGCCTCAACCTATTGATGTTGGCCGACTGACAACCATTCAGGGCAGGGACTGCCCGACGAGCTTGGTAAACAATCGTGGCTGGTAAGAGCACGGTCTTCCCAAGAAGCTCCCACTTCAAGTTGTGAAGCAAATAAGTGGTGAGTAGTTCACTTCTCCTGTCACACCGTTCTAATCAGTGAAACTGTAGTAAATGCCATTAAAAAATGGGATGAGTACGATGGCGACAAATGCCAGAAAAGCCGGTCCGACAAATACTAAAAAGCTCGCAGGTTTTTTCCAATTTCGTCTTCGTTTCGTCCGTTTAGTAGTCTCAGTCATGTGTATCGCCTCCACTATCACTGTATCGTGTCAAACCTTTCATGAAAACGGATACATTTGACGGAAAGGGTGGAAAATATTGAACGGAATAAATGAATTTGAAGGCGTGATGAGTTATGATAAAATCAATGATAATGCGAACGGATTGAATACATTTTGCCTCGATTCATATTTTAATCCAAAATCCCCGAATGATTTTAAGAGGATAAAAAGATATCGTTCGATAAACGGAGGGACTTTTTGAATGACAACGACGAAACTATCATCTGACCTTACGATTGCCCAACAAGCTAAAACCTTGCCGATTAAGGACATCGCAGCAAAAATCGGATTACATGAAGATGATCTAGATCTTTACGGGAAATATAAAGCGAAACTTTCTTACGATGTCCTCGAGCGAGTGAAAACGAAGGAAGACGGAAAACTCGTTCTCGTCACCGCGATCAATCCGACACCAGCTGGTGAAGGAAAATCGACGGTGACGGTCGGTCTCGGACAAGCGTTGAACCAGTTGGATAAACAAGCGATCGTCTGTCTGCGCGAACCTTCACTCGGTCCGACGATGGGCCTAAAAGGTGGCGCTGCTGGTGGTGGCTTCAGTCAAGTTCTCCCGATGGAAGACATCAACCTCCACTTCACAGGTGATATGCATGCGATCACATCGGCCCATAATACGATCAGTGCCATGATCGACAATCACTTGCATCAAGGAAACGACCTTGGGATTGACGTCCGACAGATCGTCTGGAAGCGCGTCCTTGACTTAAACGACCGCGCTCTTCGTCATGTCACAGTCGGCCTCGGTGGTCCTGCTCACGGAGTCCCTCGTGAGGACGGATTTGATATCACTGTCGCTTCGGAAATCATGGCGATCCTCTGTTTGGCCGATTCATTGGACGACCTTGAAGAACGCATCAAGCGAATCGTAGTCGCCTATGACCACCAAAAAGAACCAATCACGGCAGAACAAATCGGGGCGGCCGGGGCGGCGACGTTACTATTGAAGGAAGCTTTTAAACCGAACCTCGTCCAAACGCTCGAACAGACACCAGCACTCGTCCACGGCGGACCGTTCGCAAACATCGCGCACGGATGCAATTCATTGATTGCAACGAAGACTGCATTAAAGCTTGGGGAGTATGTGGTGACGGAAGCTGGGTTCGGTGCCGATCTCGGGGCAGAAAAGTTCTGTCATATCAAATCTCGAGTCGGTGATTTGAATCCGGATGCGGTCGTACTCGTCGCAACCGTTCGCGCTTTAAAAATGCACGGTGGCGTTTCGAAAGATCAGCTTCACATTGAGAATGTCGGTGCAGTCGGAGAAGGATTGAAATTACTCGCCAAACACATCGATACGATGAAAAAACTCGGTCTGCCTACGGTCGTCGCATTGAACCGTTTCAATACAGATACAGAAGAGGAACTTGCAACCGTTCTTGATTGGTGTGCGGCACACGGTATTCGTGCTGCACTCAGCGAAGTATGGGCAAACGGCGGACTTGGTGGTCGACAGTTAGCCGAAGCGGTCATCGACGCCGTCGAGTCGAACGAAAGCAAACTTACGCCTCTATATGAGTTGACCGATTCGATCGAACAAAAGATTAAAACGATTGCGAGAGAAGTATACGGTGCTGCAGACGTCGTGTTTACCGCCAAAGCACAAAAGCAAATGAAAGATGCTCAGGCGAACGGCTGGTCGGACCTTCCTATTTGTATGGCGAAGACACCGTTCTCCCTCTCAGACGACCCTTCAAAATTCGGTTATCAACAAGGATTCACCATCACCGTTCGCGAATTGAAACCATCAGTGGGAGCAGGATTCCTCGTCGCCTTAACAGGCAACGTGTTGACGATGCCAGGGTTACCAAAACATCCAGCAGCTCTCAATATGGGAATTGACGAATCTGGAAAAGCCATCGGTCTTTTCTAATAGGGGGATGACACATGATTGTATCGCAGTTGACGTATCCTGACGGGTATCAAACAGAAGTCATGCACGTTCAGGCAGAGCAATCAATTGGAAAAATATTCATGTTTCATGGGATGCTCGAACATCATGAAAGATATATTGAATTTGCACAGTTTATGGCAGATAATGGCTATGATGTGTTTGTTTGTGACTTGCGTGGTGCGGGTACAAGCGCTCATGATCAACAGTCTTATGGACACCTTGCTCCTGGCGATGGCTTTCAGCAACTTGTCGAGGATGCTCAATATCTAATCGACCGTTACGAGGATGGGCGCCCTACTTATGTATTAGGTCACAGTTTCGGTTCCCTGCTTGCTCGTCGACTCGGTCAAATCATGGGGCATGCCTTGGCTGGATTGATTGTCGTCGCCCCGCCCCCACATCCTGGGGTCGCAGGTGAACTGGGACATCGTTTAATCGCCACCGTCATGAAACGGAAAGGTGCCACCCATCAATCACGTTTCTTTGAACGCCTCTTGTTTGGACGTTACAACCTCAAATTTTTACCTGCTCGAACGGATAGTGATTGGCTCTCAAGTGTTCCGGATGAAGTCGACTCCTATCTCGCCGACCCAAACTGTGGTGGTCTGCCTTCCCTCGGTTTTTTACATGAAGTGACACGCGCTTCTTTAGATGTCACCACGGCTGCACGGATTCATGAACATCCGAAATCCCTTCCAGTTCTATTCGTTGCCGGGATGGACGACCCTGTCACACATGATGGTGAAGGATTGAACGGAATCATTAAGAAGTATCGAGATGCGGATGTCGATCTCGCAGTCGTCACATACGACAATGCCCGACATGAAATTCTCCGCGAAGCGCACCGTGAACAAGTGTGGTCAGATATTCTTAATTGGATGAAGCAAAATAGAATCCATTGATTTACTCAATCCCCTTTTATAAGGGGATTTTTCATTTACCTGATTTCAGAAAAAGTATTTTAAGCATTTACCTTTTTTAAAATTCTGCTTCTTCTTTCCAATTTTTAAGTACGTTATACTTAGACCGCAATCACTTTTAATCATGTTTTTTCATCCGAAAGGGGTAATATATTGAAATCGACACTCTCACGATTGGGGGGTGCCACTATCGTCTCAGGTACGATTCTGAGCACCCTTGCGCCTCTCCAATCATACGCAGCAACATCCGAAGGAACAGTCAACACACCCATCTTAAATGTTCGGTCTGATTCATCGACATCGTCTTCAATCGTCGGCAAGTTAACCGAAGGAACAACGGTAGATGTTTATGCCGTTAACGATGAATGGGCACAAATCAACTTTGAGGGTCAAAAACGATACGTCTCATCTACATATTTGACGATGAAATCATCCCTCGCAAAAACGTCTACCACGTCTGCTACATCTGCTTCGTTATATGTGGCTGAAATGAACGTTAATCTTCGTTCTTCGATGTCGACGTCTGCTGCCATCGAAACGGTCATTCCAAAAGGATCACTCGTAACGCATGTCTCAACGCATGGTGCTACAGGATCTTGGTATAAAGTACAATTTGGTACATATACAGGATACGTGGCGGCACGATACTTTACCGAAACGAGCCCTACATTTTACGCGTCTACGACAGCCGTTCTATATGACAGAACCGGTACTGGCGCATCAAAAATCGCTACGATTCCAGAAGGTGCGAAAGTCACATACTTAGAATCTTTAGGAGCGACGGGATCTTGGTACAAAATCGAATACGGTTCACTCGTCGGTTATGCACCGGCACGTAACTTTACACCGACTCCCCTTGCTCCAGAAGCGGTCACGACATATTACGCAGTGAAGAATGTCGCGCTCTACAACGGTTCAGGAACTGGTGCATCAAAAATTGCAACAATCCCACTCGGTGCAGAAGTGAAGCGTGTATACGTGAACGGATTGAGTTCATCTTGGTATAAGGTTCAATTTGGGGACACGGTCGGCTATGCGGCCGCGCGTAACTTCTCGACATCAAAACCTGAAGCCGTCGTCAAAACAACCTATTACGCCGTTCGAGACCTGGTGTTATATGAGTCATCCGCTTCCGGAGCAGCTCGTCTTCGCACGATTCAAGCAGGAACAAAAGTCGTCCGAGTATCGGATGCCAACTTATCGGACTCTTGGTTCAAAATTGAATATGATGGAGTCACCGGCTTCGCTGCCGCTCGTCATTTTTCAACGAAGGCACCTGAAGAAGTGACAATCACACCATACTTTGCGATTCGAAATGTAGCGATGTATAGTTCGTCTGCAGCCGGAGCGACAAAGGTTGCGACGATTCCATCCGGTGCAAAAGTAGAACAGCTTTCACAAAGCGGGCTTTCTAGCTCTTGGTTCAAGATTCGTTATGACGGAAAAACAGGATATGCGGGTTCTAGTCACTTCTCATTGAAAGATCCAGAGGTCGTGGTGAAAACAGATTATTATACAACGCGTGACGTCGTTTTATACAACCGCTCGGATGCAGAAAAAGTGAAGATTGCAATCATTCCGTTCGGTACGAAAGTTCAGCAAGTGTCGGAGCCTGGTCTCACGGAGCGATTCTTTAAAATCGAATACGGTCCGATCACAGGTTATGCGACGGCGGACTACTTCTCGAAAACAGCACCTTCAGACGAACAATATGAAGAAGAACGCCAAGTTCGCATCTATGTAGACGGGAACGAGCCCCTCAACGTTCGTTCTACGCCTGAAGTAACGACAGCAAACAAAGTCGGAACGCTAAGTTCAGGAACGATTGTCAACATCAAACCGATTGTCGGTTCAGACTGGGCACTTCTTACGAGCGGGACGTATAGCAGCAACTACATTCATACGGATTACGTCGTACCGGTCACAACGACCCCACCTGCGACAGGCATCACAAAAAAAGTTTCGTATACGAGTTATCCGATGACAGTTCGTCAGATGATTGAAAAACAATTTAATGCAGTTGGGGTAACCGATGCCCATCGTTATAAAGACGCTTATTTGCCTCGGGCTTGGGTAAGCGTGAATGGCACGACTGGAACAATTGTTAAAAAGGAAATGGAAGTTATTTCAAATGTCGGTGCGGCTTTAAAATCGTCAGCAAGTTCTTCTTCGACTACGCTCGCGACAGTTCCTAAAGGTGCGACTGTCACTTATATCGAACGTGCTTCAAACTCATCTTGGTATAAAGTAAAATATGGCACAACCACAGGATACATTACACTCAGTTCCGTACTCGGTACAGCAAATGTGTTAAGTCGACCAATTTTAACGTCACATCCTTATGGTCAAATCAATCCGGGCGAACAAGTTAAAATCACAGGACAAACAGGAACGTACTATACGATTTCGTATAAACGACCGGCTGGACACAATATCCGTGTCTTTGATAACACTTGGCGTCGTGCATCAGTTGATGACCTTCTCCCATACGTCGATCCTAGCCAGATTGATGCAAACTCTCGATCATTCTATCAATTCTTAGATTTATCGAAGAGCGCCGGGACAACTGCGACAACATTGAACAAGGTCCTCACATCAAAAGGAACGCTCAGCGGACAAGGTCAGGCATTCGTTGATGCGGCTAGTATGTATGGCGTGAACGAAGTGTATCTTCTCTCGCATGCCCTCCTTGAAACTGGACATGGTACATCCCTTCTCGCAAAAGGAGTTCCTGTCGATAAAGATGGGAATGCATTAATTAACTCGAGTGGGAATCGGATTTATCCGGAACGTCCTGTTGCCGCAACCGTCTATAATATGTACGGTATTCAAGCAACAGATAGCAACCCTCTTGGAAACGGCGCCAAATACGCCTTCCAACAAAAGTGGTTCTCTCCTAAAGAAGCGATTATCGGAGGAGCTTACTGGATTGGGGCTAGCTATATCAATCACCCGACATATAAACAAAATACGCTGTATAAGATGCGCTTCAATCCTTCTTCACCAGGAACGCACCAATATGCAACGGATATCGGATGGGCCGCAAAACAAACAACAAACATCTATAATATCTATCAATCACTTGATGCTTACACACTCAACTTCGATGTACCAAAATATCAGTAAAAAAGAGACACGCGCCTCGTTGGCGTCGTGTCTCCTTTTATATCCACTCGATCGAATCGATGATTGATTCAATCTCTAGCTTTTCATCAGTCACTTGATCGGCTACATAAGTTAAGAATAAAAGCCGTTTCCCGTCGGTCAAGGACCATACATCTAAATGCATCCCGTCTTCAATCCCACTCGCGTAGGCCGTTGTCATATCACTCGTTTCAGTCGTGACACTCGGAGCAATCTTCACATCAATCGGGAATTCACCTAAGAACGTATTCAATTCGCTCATAGCGGATTGTTTTGGTTCTTGCGAATCTTCTGATTCATAGATTGAGATTTGAAGCGTCCCTTGCGCATCCGCTTCCGTCGAGTAAAAACTCACATAGTCTTCCTCTTCGCTGTATTCATAATGTTCCGGATACCTGAGGCGGAACCACCCATCAATTTCGTACTCTTTCATGCTGTTTTCTCCTTTACTTGCTTGAATGCCAGCCCTGTGACCATTTTCGCTTGAAGCGCGTACTTCAAGCGTCCTGTCACATATAGACGTTGGCTGTTTACGTCTTGGGCGATCATATGTCCAAATAAGTTCATGCGGACAGTTTGATTGGATAGGAAATAGAATCGATCCGCACTCAGCGGACGATATTCGTTCGAATGTTCAAGATATTCGATTTCAAAGCGACGGAGGACGTTCAGCGCACAGTAACGATCGGTTTTCCCGGTACTCGTATGAAGCTCGACACGAACGAGCTGAACGTCATATGGACAGACATTCATGAAGATTGGTCCCACCCGCTCATGGATCAAGAGGATACCCATATCGGTCTCAATTAAATCTGGCAGGGCTCCTTCATCTTGCGAGATGCTCAGCACGACATACGGTCGGTTTGTCGGTGCAAGCAATTCCCCTTTGTAAAATCGAAATCGTTGAATTCCTGTTAGAACCCGGGCACGCCAAGCACTCCCTCGAGCCTCGGCTTCCATCCGATACAACCTCTCTCCACTCACGCTTACTCCCCCTTCACTTGTTTGAGCGCATCGACGAATGTTTCCCATTCTAGGTTGTCACAAACAACCTTATTTTCCAATCCCCATTCTTCATCGATTGTCAAACGTACTTCGTTCGATTGTGCGTGACGGGTGACTCGAAGATCTCCTATTTGAATCATATTCGGATGAATCTCAAAGATCATACTTGGTAATCCGACCCACTTGATTCGATTCGTTCGTAACACAACTTGCCATTCTTGGTCATGGCGGATTGAAAACGTCCAACTTCGGAGAGGCACTGTCGTGTCCATTTGTTTCGATTGTTTTAACATTCGAAACCCTTCACCCATCAGTCGTAAATATGATTTTCGCTCACTCATATTTTATTTATCCCCTTTTTTCTATTATCTGTGTTGTGAATAGGATTCTGCAACCTAAAAAGTTTTTTAAAAAAGGGTTTGCAAATTCCATCGTATATGCTATTATATCAAAGTAACGTTAAGAGTTCATACGTTTTGCGGGTGTAGTTTAATGGTAAAACCTCAGCCTTCCAAGCTGATGACGAGGGTTCGATTCCCTTCACCCGCTCCAATATCGACATATACGCGAGAGAATCTCGCACACATACACTGCACGGTTGAAACCTTGCAAAAGCAGAAAGTCACACGACTTTCTGCTTTTTTGTTGTTCCACCCATTGTTTTGGGGAAAAGAGAGATTGAACCCATACAGACAAGGAGGAACCCCATTGATTCAAGCGAAGCTGCAATCCTTTACCGTATACGAAAGCGCGTTGATGCGAACGACATCGACCCTCATCGATACACCGGATGCCCTTTTATTGATTGACCCGACCTGGCTCCCGGAAGAAATCGCGACGATTCGGCGTGACATCGAGTTACAACGTCGCAATCGTCCGCTTTATGTCATCTTCACACACCATCATTTTGATCACATCATCGGAGCTTACGGATTTTCAGATGCAACAACAATCGCCTCACAGGCTTTCGTCGATGCAGACTCATCTGACCAATTAAATGAGATTCGCGAGTTTTATGAACAGTATTACATTGATCACCCGATTCAAAAACCAAACATCGACCTGATCATCCAACCCGATCAAACGATTTTAATCGGTTCGGTGCCCGTAACCTTCCTTTCTACACCCGGTCATGATACGACACATATGTCGATTCTCATCGAATCCATGAATCTTCTCGTTTGTGGGGATTACGGTTCCAATATCGAGCCACCTTTTATCGAACACGATTCAACCGCCTATCTCGATTCGCTACAAACCTTACAATCACTCATCTACGAACATGAGATTCGTTGGTTCGTACCAGGGCACGGTGACTTGTGCGACAGCCCGAGTCACATGATTGAGCGATTGAGTGCGGCGGAAGAATATATATTGGCACTCCCCGAAGAACGCCACTGGTCCCCCTCATGGCCAGAGCACGCCTTTTTTGACCGTGTTCATGAGCGGAATCGACAGATGGTGGAACAAAAAGAGAGCGATCGCCGGTCTCGCCAACAAGACGTATAAAAAAATCGCAACGTCTCCCCAAGACGTTGCGACTTCCCCCTATGTAGACCTATTTCTTTGTGATGCGTTCTGAGCGGACCGTGAACATACGGTCAACTCCATAGATCGTTACTCCCGTCAGAGCGAGTAACCCAATCATTGCAGAAGAAAACATGACCATCCCCCCATTGTTCACAGTTTCGTCATAATCACCCCGTGGTTTTATTATAAAAGACCACCTTCAAAAAAGAAAGCGTTTTCTTCAAATTTTCTTCACATTTATCGAACGTATCCTCTACCGCTTATTGATACAACTTGCTCACAGTGATTAGACAGGCCCATGTAAAGATGTGTAGCTTTTATGGAATGTGGGAATACATTATGTAAGGGTAAAAAGAGATAGAAGCTGCTCGTCGAGGAGGAAGAGGTATGATTAAGTACGGTACATTGGTACGGATTGAGGGAAAATATGCCGTATTGAGATGGAATAACGGCTCAAGCTTCATCCCTAGACGATTCCTACCATCCGAAGCACGTGTTGGTGATACGATCATTCGAGACAATCATCATTATTATCTTGAAGAAGATATGACCCCTAACTTTGATGCGTTGATTAAGCAACACTACGAAAGCTGAACGACCTGCCCTCTCTAACCGGGCAGGTCGTTCAGCTTTTTGAATGGGTCACTCTGAAATGTCGTCAAGTTGTTGTTGGAGCCACGCCTCGTCAACTGGACCCGTTTTTTTCGCCACGATGATTCCTTTTGCATCTAGAACGTACGTTGTCGGTAATGCGACAACTCGATATTGTTGCTCGACAGCTGCCTCTTCATCTAACAGAATCGGAAAATCGACGGGATACTCATTCAAGAATGTTTCCACGTCCTCTTTTCCTCGTCGCTCATTTTTGGTGACGTTCACACCAAGTACTGGGATCCCTGTCGCTTCTTCAAACGATACAAGTTCAGGGAACTCTTCCCGACACGGTGGACACCAAGAGGCCCAAAAGTTAATGACGACCGGCTGTCCTTGAAACTCAGAAAGGGTCATCTTCTCCTCATCTAACGTATTTAAAGTGAAGTCTGGGGCTTGTTGCCCCTCTTCGAGTCCTCCTAATACCGATTCATCTTGGACGATCGGAACCGCCTCTTCTTTCTTTTGTGTCATCATATATTCCTCGTAGCCTTTATATGCGAGGCCAGCAATCAATAGAAGGATCAGCGTTCCAATACCAATTCTTTGTAAGCGCATCATTTACCCCTTGTTTGTTTTACTTAAGATTTCTACACTTAACTTATCATAAACCCGTAAAGGAGCGTATGGATTGTGCAACTACAAAACGAGAAAATACAGATTACCTTAAAGGCACAAGGTGCTGAGATGACGAGTTGGAAGTATCTGGAACTGAACTCTTATGGCAAGGGGACCCGACCTACTGGGGACGACAAGCCCCGGTCCTCTTTCCGATTGTCGGGCGGTTGCTCGATGATCAATATGTATATGAGGGAAACACCTATACGATGAGTCAACACGGATTCGCCCGGGATGCTATGTTCGAGATCGAATCTTCGACAGCCACGTCGGTCCGCTTCACATTGAACGATACATCGGAATCGCGTCAACACTATCCATTCCCATTCACACTGACCGTGTCCTATCGACTTGTAGGCGAAGAAGTGATTGTGACGTATCGGGTCCATAACCCGGGTGAAACGACGTTACCGTTTAGCATCGTGAGACGTTTGAAGCGAGTTATACATTATATGTGGAGAACTAAAAAAATCAATCCGACGTCTTGTCGGATTGATTTTTGGTTTAGAAGCGATCATCTTGTTCGGCTTCATATTCTGGCACTGGCTTTTTCATGATGAGCGCCAGAATGATATAAATGAGGAGTCCCGGGCCACCGAGAAGAGCCATCGCCACAAATAGGACACGCATAATGGTGACGTCCACCCCGAGATAGTTTCCAAGCCCTGAACAAACACCGGAAATCACTTTATTGTTTGGGTCTTTATAAAGTTTCCGCTCCATGTCATCTTCTCCTCAACTCATTATGTCATTATATTCGTTGTGGTCGACGTAATATCGTTCTTCTTCCATTCGCCACCTCTCCACGCCCTTCAAAGTCGAGCGCTTCATTAATCGGTGTGCTACCAGACTTGATTTCGATTCGGCGACCGTACAGACTCCGGTTGTTGAGAGACGCTGCGATGACAGTTGCGACATCCGTTTCGGAAATGGTCGCACCATCCGCATCACTCAAGTCCTCTGATGCTTCGATTGAACCTTTACCTGGTTCATCGACAATGGTCACTGGGCAAATAATCGTATAGTTCAAACCGCTATGTTCGATATACTCCTCAGCGGCATTGTTAGCTGACAGAAAGTTGAAGAGTTCTTTCGGTGCAGCGTTCGGTTGATCGGCGCCATAGGCACTGAGTAAGACGACATGACGTACTCGTTCCTTCTTGGTGGCATCGATGGCATTCATCGCAACGTTTCGGTCAAGTAGTTCAATTTCAGCACTCGAACCATCCGCGCCGGCAGTTGCCGCGATAATAACGGCATCTTGTCCGTTTGTCGCCTCATGTACTTTTTTCTCGAGTTCTGTCTCGACATCAACCGTCAATACGCGTGCACCCATTTTCTCGTACTCTGCTTGTAGTTCAGGATAACGAATTAAAGCGGTCACTTGATGGGTTTTCGCCAGGTTTTTCAATACACGTTTCCCGATCTTTCCTGTTGCTCCAATGACTAAAACTTTCATTCAAATTTCCCTCCTCAAAAGAGTAGTTCATTTTATTAAAATTCCTCTTTCGAGTCAGAATCAAACCCTTTTCTTAAAATTATCTGACAGTACCCCAGACAGATAAATCAAGGGCGTCTCGAATCTCCTGTACGCTCTCTTCTAACGGTTCATAGTAATACACGTTATTGATATAAGCATCTTGACCCTCAACCTGCATCTTATTCACCTCAGGATTCGAAATCATCGTCAATCCGACAGATGCCATTTGCAAGACGTTCATCTCAAGTCCCATTTCTTCTTTCATGAAGCGGTACGTCGCCGGAATTTTTGTCCAACCTGAAGGACTTGCCAGCTTTTCAGCGACAGCTGTCATGACCTCCGTTTGACGATTCGAACGTGCTCCGTCTGTATCCGATTTACGGTGTCTCGCATAAGCCAAGGCCATGTCTCCATCCATCGCATAGGAAACACCTTCTGTATACTCATACGTCTGGTTGAACCCTTTCTCGCTAAACGAATGCGTCGCCGTGACATTCACCCCACCGATTAAATCAATCAATTCCATGAATGATTCGAACGTGATGACGACTTGTCCATCGACCGAGGCATCCGTTAGCCCTTCCACGGCACCAATCGTACACTCTGCACCGCCGAATGCGAACGCATGCGTGATTTTGTCACCTTCCCGTTCAGGTTCACATGGAATCGCTGTATACGTATCACGTGGAATCGATACATTCTGAACAGTCCTAGAACGTGGTACGAACTCCATCAACTGCAAGGAGTCTGTACGAGATCCTGACAGCGATTCCCCTACCCGCGCGTCACTCCCCATAATGAGGAATGTGAATGGAGCAGTCGCAAAATAGCCAACAATCAGTAGCATTGCAAGTAAGAATAGGACAGCTTTCCCCTTCCATTTACGCTTTCGTTTCGTTGGTTGTTTAGACGCATGGTTCATTTCTCGTTTAGCAGGAGTAGATGGTTTCGATGGTTTCGTCATCTGTCGGGATTTTGGACGAGATGGTTTCCGTTTTGAAAATAATGAAGCCCAGGGCAGTCGTTTCCGACTCGACTTTGCCGCCCCATTTTTCGTCCTTGGCGATTCTTGCGTTTGTTCATTTAAAAAGGGATGTTCCGATTGGCGCGTCACCCGTTCACGCTGTTGTTCAGATTGTGCATGTATAGAGACCTCGTCTGCTTGACCATGGTCCATCCGAGACGATTCGATTTCTTGTTGTTCTAATTCGCGCTTTCTACGTTCGACACGCGATAAATGTTGTTTATCTTTCATCATTATAATCCTCAACTTTATCAATTTTTTTCTCTATTATCCCGAACCAGCCATCATCTGACAACGTTTCTTACGAAAATCCGTCTTAAGCATGAGAGCAAAATGATTGTTTCAGATGAAAACCGGGAAAGGAATAACAGTTGTTGTCTGCCCAAAGCGAGATTGCCTTCGAGAAGTTTGACTGAAAGGAGGAGAGCTGATGCGCATCGGAAAGTTACGCGTGTTGTTAGAACAGTATGGTGAGGCGACGTTACGCGATTTGCTCGTCGAAATGTACCGCCATACTCCTAAAGATGTGATTGATGATCAAGATTTTGATTTTATGATCAGCCAATACACGCGCTATAAAGAGAAAAAAAATTCTGAAGAGCGACATTCGCTCTCGCAAACCATCACCTTGGCGGAACGGTTTGTTGATTCTGCGTACGAACATTTGTACATTCGTCCGAATCAAGTCATGTCAGAACGCGACCAAAAAAATTGGTACATTCACGCTAAAAAAATCATTCGCGATTTAGCGCATTACGCCGAGGAATATACAGAAGCACGGACGATGTATGAAGAAATGTTTTACCTCCTCTCTACATCGGCTGGCGAAGAACCACTCTTCTCTACGAGTGACCCATTTCGTCTTTTAAAAATTTCACAAGTCACCATGCTCAAACAACTCATTCACTATTATCAGCTCGATGCCCCGATTGATACCGTTTGGATTGACCGCTCCCTATACACCGCACTCCACGTGCCAAAAGATGTTGATTCTACACGAATCGATTTACTCTCAACGCTACCTATCGAACACAGTCATGCCAATACAAGAAAAATCCTCCACTCTCGTCTCTTAAAACTTTGCAATCGGATGTTAGAGAAGTCCCAAACAGAGGATACCGCGCTCGAAAACTATCAAGCGCTCAAGATGTTAGAACTCCGCCTTCTCGTCGCTGAAGGGAATTTGAAAGAAGCGGAACAAAAATTGTTCGCTGAATATATCCCATTCTTTTCTCATCGCTCCGAACCATTTCGGGTATATGTCGACTTTTTAGAGAGTCACGGATACACTAGTGAGACGAAGCGCTTAAAGCGCATTGCCAAAGAAAAACGAATTCGATTTTAAAAAAGGGAGTCAATCGATGGGATCGATTGACTCCAATACATGATATGAACGAGGGGTGTTCATTTGAAAAGGAGGACAGAAAGTTGGTGCAGAACTTTCTTCCTACACATATAAGTATAAGGGAACGATTGTAACCGTTACCAAATCACTTATTGCATTTTTGTGAACGTTTTCACGTTATTCAATCGTATTCATCATGCCAAGTCCGATGACAGATAACAGTACAATCAATACGAACAAATACACCATTTCATTCGGCGATTGAAATCCTTCATGAATTTCCACATCTTCTTCGACAATGATATTTTCATGAATGACGACCGGTTCTGTCTCGGCCATGGCTGCAGAAGGTGTTATTGTCAACCAAAGCACAGAAACCAGAAACAGTTGATAAATGTATTTCATCATATACTCCTACTCCGTGTTTTCATTGTGTTTAAGTATATCACGTCTCATCCGTTCATTGCGCTGACATTTGACGAATCTCACAGATGAACGATGAAACGCAATCCATTTCATTGTATTGAACGGATATATTCTATTTTACTTGAACCTTTTTCTGGCGTAATTGATTTTTTCTCGAGTCAGGTTTCATTATACTGCCACACACCTCGATGCATGATAGCGTTTACAATTTATTTGTACTTATCATTTGCTAAAGAAAGAAGGATTCTCCGTGAAACGAGCGCTACGTTTTGTAGAATGCAGGCAATTACCGTTACATGAGCGTATTTCCATTCAGTCGCTATATCCTTTAAGCAAGGCCCCTCTGCTCCTCTCCCTCCCCTCACATCATCACGTCTATGTTGCACTTAATCGCGATACCCCACTCGCTTCGATCGTCGCAAACGACGAACAGCTTGAGACGGAACATGCTATTCGCCTTTCTCAAGCCACGTATAGAGATCGTCACGTCTTTCGCGGACTACTTCATCGTTTGATTTATGAGCGAAGTCGAGAAACGAAGTACCCGATTACGTACTATCTTCAGGAGGAAGACTATCAAAATCAAGATAAGCTTCGAATATATGAAGCAACAGGGTTTCAAGTATTCCATCAAACGAAAACGTATCATCTACCGTTCATCCCGTGTGAGAAAGCAACTCATAGCGATTGGACACTCGAATTAGTGGACTATTCAAGAAGAGCCGATTGGCTCACATTTCGAAATGAGCATTGTCATCTCCTTCCGAGTGCCATGTCGATGACAGATGAACAATTCGCACGAGAAGTTCGCCAGCAAACATTGTTCTATTCCGTGAAATGGAATCGACAAGTGATTGGAATCATGAAAGTTCGCTTACATATGTACCATATTTCAATACAAGAGATGCATGTTGATTGTGATGAGACTTTATTGAGAGACGCCATTTCATTCCTTCAACAAAAATTTTTCTACATGTTCCGATACATTGAAGAGGCACATATTTCAGCAACAAATCTACAACCTGATTTGACTTATATACTTCGACGCCACGGTACCCAAATCTCAAATATTTGTCGTTATACGTACACGCTACAGGCACCACCGACCCCGATTTATTTATAACAATCAAAAGACGTCGAGCAACCCAACTCTTTCTCAAAGGAAAAAGTTGTTCATTCGACGTCTTTTATTCTGCAGCAGTAGTCGACTCCATCGCTAGAGGGGGCATCGCTTCAAACAGTTCTGTCCGAAGTCCCGTGTCTCTCAAATCGAGTGATTCAATCCGGTCGAACTTAATTTTGCGATCGACGACGTTAAACCAATACGTAATGTTTGGTTCATCTTTAAAACGAATCGCATAATTCGACCCATTTAAATGAAAGTCGACCTCGGTAGACAGCAACTCGGTCGGACCAATCTGTTTATGGGTCGTTAATCGTTCAAGGACAACCTGTTCTTCATTGATGCGATAGTCGACAAACGTCGCAAGCGAGAGTCCAAACACAAATGATACAAGGGCGAAAGTGCCCACCAAACCCATCGTGATTTTTCCGCTCATTTAGCTGTCCCTCCCTCTCCTATTATATCGGATAAGCGTGAAACGTTGTGAAGTGACATTTTGTTCAACTTTAGGCAAACTGAAGAAGGAGGAGGAATGTACATGCATATCGATCATACTGGGATTGCCGTTCGAGACTTAGACGAGGCAATCACATTTTATACGACGGTCTTAGGAGGAAAACTCGTGGACCGCTATACGAACACGGCAATCGGGGTAGAGACCGAGTTGGCTGTCATTCATATTGGAGAGGATGTCATCGAATTGTTACGTCCGACTAGTAAGACGAGTCCGATTGCCCGGTTCATGAAAGCTCGAGGGAAAGGTGTCCACCATATCGCCTACCGTGTCGATGATTTGGATGAAGCGATGGCCGCTCACAAACAGAACGGCATCACCTTTTTAGAAGACACCCTACGTACGACGGCGAAAGGTAGACGCTTAATCTACATGGACCCGCGACATTCAGGAGGTGTGATTACTGAGCTTTGTGATTACCCTAAAGAAAAGCAGTAAGAGTGCCCCTCTTACTGCTTCATGATGGTTTCTTCTATAATTTGACGATTCTTCTCTTTCAACCGTTCATTATGAGAGGACACCATTGCGGTAGCGGTGGCATTCGGGTCAATGTATGTTTTGGCCCGGTTCACCGCATTCGCAGCATCTTGAAACGCTCCCGCGATGAGATGTACTTTCCCTTCATGCGTGAGAATATCACCGGCAGCGTACAATCCCGGCACGGATGACTCGCTACCCGAATTCCCTTTCACATAAAACCCATCCTTCATGTCGACCTGTAGTTCGCTGTTCCGAAGTAACTCTGCGTCTTGTTCATACCCGTGATTGATGACCACTTCATCGACATCGATTACGTTCGTCTCTCCTGTTTCGACATGAGTCAAAAGAACTTGTTGAATCGACTTCCCATCGTGAGAAATCAAATCCGTTACTTTCGATTGTGGGCAACAGTCGACTCGACTCTGTTTAATTTTTTCAACTTGCGCTTCATGTCCACTGAGTTCTTCTTTTCGATACGTCAACACGACCTGCTCTGCAATCGGCTCGAGCGCATTCGCCCAATCGACAGCACTATTGCCGCCACCCGATATCAAGACGCGCTTGCCCTTAAAGCGGCCGAGTGATTTAACTGTGTAATGGAGGTTCGACAATTCGAACCGCTCCGCTCCGCTCACTTCAACTTTATGCGGTTTGAGGATTCCGCTTCCGGTCGCAACGATGACGGTTTTGGAAATGTGATGACCGTTCGTCGTGTCAATTCCGAATAAATCGTCTGAGCGTTTGGAAATCGACTCCACTTTCTCGCCAAGAAGGACCGTCGGAGAGAAGGTGAGACCTTGCTCGACGAGTTGGTCAATTAGTTTTGCCCCAGTCGTCGGTAGAAGACCACCTACATCCCAAACCATTTTCTCTGGATAGACATGTACTTTCCCGCCTAAAAAAGGTTGAAATTCGATAATTTTCGTCTTCATACCTCGTAATCCGCTGTAAAAAGCGGCATACAATCCAGCCGGTCCCCCACCGATAATCGTCACGTCGAATACTTCCTCGTTCATCGTCGCACCCGTCCTCTCTATATACATAAAAATGATAATCATTCTCATTAGATGATAACCTGTTTTGGTCACTTTGACAATTTTTTTCGAATATCGTCCTGATGAAGTTGGTTTTTGTTATGCGTAGGTCGGGTAATGAAACATGAATCAAAAGGGAGGATGTGCGTGATGAATTGGATGGATGTCCTATTAATCGTCGGATCATTTTTTTGGCTAGTTGAGACGTGGCGATTTCGTAATCGAAAAGAGGCATCCGACGGGGCTGTCGAGCGAAAAAGCTTTTACTTTGTAGCGACGACAATAATCGGCGTCTTTGGTTTGTCTCTTGTTTCCTCGTTTGTGTTCGAATCACAGCCTTCGACAGTTCAACGAATCATCGGACTTATTTTTTACATAGCCGGCGTGTCGTTACGTTATTGGGGGATTTTACATTTACGTCATCAATTCACACGACATGTCGTCGTCCGACCGGAAGACGAACTCGTCAGCTCGGGACCGTATCGTTACTTACGCCACCCTCTTTACACAGGGTTGTTATTGATTACGTTCGGATTCTCGCTATACTTTATTCATTGGGGGATCGCACTGATTGGCGCGGGTCTCACCTCGCTTGCGTTACTGTACCGCATTCGAATTGAGGAAGGTATGCTCATTCGCCATTTCGGTCAGTCTTACCAATCCTGGTCGAAGACGCGCAAGCGCCTCTTCCCCTTCATCTATTAAAAAGGAGTCCGGCTCATCGCTGGACTCCTTCGTCATTTAGACAGAATATTTGCTGAGTAATCGGACGACGATGACCCCCGCGATGAATGCGACGATACTGAGTATCCACATGGCTCCAGAAGCTGGCACACCTGGAAACACGACGGCGAGTGAGCCAATGACCAATCCGATGATGACGGAGAACGTCATTCCCGGGAAATTCGCCAACAAGTAACGAATGACTTTACTACTTACAATAAAGCCGACGGCCACTCCAGCACCGACAATCCCAATAATCAACAGATTGAAGTTTGAGATGGCGCTGATGACGGTTGGATAAACGCCAATTAACAACAAGACGAATGAACCGCTAATTCCAGGAAGCAACATGGCCATGCTGCCCAACCAACCAGAGAAGAATAAGAGAAGCGCCGTCCCGAACGTCACGTCTGTCATAATAGACGAATCAACCGGATTCAAGAATGCCATACTCGCAACGAGTATCGTTGCGACAACCATAGCAATGACATGAACCGGACGAATCGATGCGCGTGATTTAAATTCCACGAATAGAAGTGGAATAATCCCTAAAATCAATCCGATAAAGAAAAATTGTGTCGGTGCATAATACTCCAGCAATAAGTATTCAATAACTCGACTCAATGCGATAATGGCTGTCCCCATTCCAATTGCCAATGGAATCAAGAACCCAATATACTTCTTCCAATATCGGCTAAAAACGCCGCTAATCGCTTCGATGAGTTGATCGTAGATCCCTAAAATGACTGCGATGGTACCGCCACTTACACCAGGGATTAAATCACTCGTTCCCATGGCCATCCCACGCCAGATATTCTTCCACTCCATAACATGTATCTCCTTTGCGTATATCTTTCCTCAAGCCCTTAGTATAGTCGAGAAAAGAAGTTTGCGCATCCGCTTTTAGACCGAGAAAGGAGTCGAATTGACTTCTTTGATCATATAGTCAAATCTTGCTCCGGAAATGTTGATTTCTTTTTCCTTATGGAATCCGAGACGTGTGTATAAGCGATGTGCCGCAGGATTTTCTTGGTCCACGTTCAATGTGACGACGGGCACACCACGCTCTTTCGCAACGAGACAAACATGTTCGATTAACTTCGTCCCGATTCCACGACCTCCATACGCCTCTGCGACAGCCAGTGAATCAATGTATTGGACATAACCTTCTGTTTCCACGTCCACCTCTTCCTCACTCCCATGCGCCGTCAACCATTCCCGAATCGGTCGATCCAATTCTTCTGCCTTATCCCCACGATACGAGATGATCATTCCGGCCACTTCTCCTTCAAAATCCGCCACCCAGATGTTTTCGTGACTCAAACGATTATTTGGTTTCTCTACCCACATCGCTAGTCGCTCCAATACCTCGGTCGTATCCGTTGATGCTGTCAACGTGTACGCAATCTCATGCATTGCTTGATACATGAGTGGTGCAAGTTGCTTACTGTCTTGTTTGGTTGCTTGTCGAATATTCATGATTGATCCCTCCAACATCCAGTCTAGCATAGCCTGACATATCGGTTGTTTGTCCACACTCATTTTGTGGCATCATATAGAGTGAAAGGGGCGAATCGAAATGAAAGCAATTATCACAGGAATGAACGGTACCGTCGCACCCGTCGTTGCCGAAACGTTACTGCGCCACGGAATTGAAGGGATTGCGTGGAATCGCGAGCAAGTGTCCACGACAAACGAAGAGGAAATGCGAGAATTCATCGAGCGCATCCGACCGAACTACTTTTTACATATCGGTATGGGCGCGGTGGAGTGGGCCGAAACGCTCGCTCGTTTATGTGGTGAGGCGAAAATCCCTTTCCTGTTCACGAGCACGGTTTCAATTTTTTCAGATGAAGTGACCGGACCGATTTCCCCAGATACGCTACCAGATGCCGAGGATGACTATGGAAAGTATAAGCGTGAGTGCGAACGTGCGATTATGAACGCCAATCCTGGTGCTCAAATCGTTCGTCTCGGATGGCAAATCGGGGATGAGGCCGGATCGAATAATATGATGGACTATTTTACGAACGAGATGAAGCAACGAGGGGTCATCCAAGCGAGTGAGCATTGGTATCCATCATGTTCATTTTTAGTAGACACGGCAGACGCGCTATTTGAAATTTTGACTAAACGTGGACCGGGCATCTATCAGTTAAACGGAAATGCGAACTATTCCCTATACGACATCGCCGTCGGACTAAAAGAGCTTCATGACACCGACTGGCAGATTGAATGTACCGATGAACCGAAACGGGATAATCGAATGATCGATTCATCGGTCTCGATTCGTCCCATCTCCAAACACCTAAATTTGCAAACGAAGTAAATTCAAAGTCGCCTACTCCCATCGAGTAGGCGACTTTTTTATTGATTTCGAGTTAGATGGGTCAAACGCAATTTACTTTTCGGCAGACTCGGCATGTCTACAAAACTATAGCTCAAGTCTTGAGGCGGGACCGTGTAGGCGTATTCCTTAGTAAACAACTCAATGACTTGTGCAAGAATTGCAATGGTCACATGTTCACCGGCACATCGATGTCCAAAATCTACATCTCCCCCACCTTGCGGAATAAAGTTAAACGGACTCTCGTTCCAATCTTTAAAACGAGAGGGATCGAATCGATCCGGCTCCGTCCAAATAGAGGAGTCATGATTCGTACCGTACAAATCAAGAAGCGTCAGCGTCCCTTCCGAAAATGCATAACCGTCCCATTCAAAATCGGTTTTGACACGAGCTGCCGCTACAGGGAAAAATGGATAAAACCGTCTCACTTCCTGGACAAATTCTGTTTTCGAGACCTCTCCCCGCTCTACCTGCTCTTTTACATCCGGGAACTGATGTAAAGCTAAGACAGTGAAGAGGACATACACCGAGATTGCGACAGTCGGGCGTAAAATGTTCAATACTTCGACCGCCACGACGTCTTCAGGTAATAACTCTCCGGATTCATCCCGGTGCCACGAAAATTCGTACAGCGCCGTATGTTCGTTCGGCAATAATCGATTCGACCGCACTTCTTTTACCATCTGACGAATCCAGGATTCAGCGGAACTTCGTGCCTTCCGACCTTGTAAATACGTGGGACCAAGAGACGTACCCGATTCAAATAATAACCTCATCTCTTCAGTGCGCTTCCCAACTTCTTCTTTCGCAAGTGGAACTCCCGACCATTCACATACGGCCTTCATCAACACTTGTTGCGCAATATCGTATAAGACGACCTCCTCTCCCATTCGTTCAATCTGGTTCCACTCTCGATATGTCAAGCGGAGCAATCGATCTATGTTTTCTTTTGTCATCAATGACATGAACATATGTTTTCGATGCGTATGAGCCGCACCATCTAGTGTTTGGACCCCATCTTCTCCAAACAAGGTTTTCAATAGACGTTTTGGCGCCGCATTCTGACGCATGAATTTGTCTGCATCATAGAACACCTCGGCAGCATCTTCGCCCCCAAGACAAATCACGCGCTCCCCGAGCAAACGTGTTTCAAAGATATTTGATTGAAAACTTTTGCGACGATTCGCAACAAATAGATATCCTTCCCGTAAAAAATCGACACTATGGTCGAGTCCTTCTTGTTTCGGTATGACTTTCCCCATCCAACTCACCCTTTCTCTTTTCTCGAACTATAAAGGATGTTCCCCCATTTTTAGCGAACAAACCTAATATCGAAAAAGGAGAGAGTGACATGTTGCCGTTCTTACTGACGTTGCGCCAGATCGCCCGCGGAGTCTGGCGTGGTCTCCGTGATCCTGAGTTCCAAGTCTTATTCAGTCTTGCCTTCCTTACCGTCCTCTCCTGTACACTTTTTTACACCCGGTTCGAGGCGATGCGTTGGTCGGGCACACTTTACTTCAGCGTCATCAACCTGACTACCATCGGACATGGTGATTTTGCACCGCAGACCGACATCGGAAAAATATTCACAATCGGATATGTATTGACCAGGGGCGGCATCATGGTCGGATTTATCGTAAAAGTGTTCGATCATTTACAAAAAGCACGACTCGATGCATTAGAAGCGAAACAAAAGACGCCACCCTCTGATTCATGAGGATGGCGTCCTTCCGTTTAGGAAACTTTCCGATTTTCAATTTCAAGCTGTTGGTTGAAACGCTTCGTCTCGGCGATGACAACACCCGACAAGAACAAGAGACCGATCAAGTTCGGGATGGCCATCAAGCCGTTAAAGACATCCGATAGCGCCCATACTAAGTTCAAGTTCGTCGTCATGGCACCGAGTCCCGCCACGAGTACAAAAGCAATCCGATACGGAAGGATCGACTTTTGTCCGAACAAGTAATGGATGGATCGCTCACCGTAATACGACCAACCGAGCACAGTCGAATAAGCGAACAGGACGAGCGCAATCGTGACAATATAACCGCCGGCCGGCCCGAGGAACAGTTCAAATGTAGCTGAAGTCAATTCGACCCCTTCTAGTCCTGTCCCAATTTGACCACCCATGACGAGTGTCAATCCTGTCACCGAACAGACGACAAGTGTGTCCAAGAAGACCTGAGTCATCGAGACGAGCGCCTGACGACCCGGCATATCTGTTTTCGCTGCCGCTGCAGCGATCGGAGCAGAGCCAAGACCTGCTTCGTTCGAGAAGACACCACGTGCCACCCCGTATCGAATGGCAGCTCCGATGGCCCCTCCACCGATTGCTTCTGCACTGAACGTACTGCTGAAGATGAGTGCGAACGCATCCGGAATCAGTGAGTAATTCATCACCATGATGATGAGACCACTACCTAAGTAGAAGGCAATCATGAAGGGGACGAAGTAACTGACCACTTTCCCGATGGAACGCACGCCTCCGAGAATAACCGCACCTGTAAAAATCATAATGAGAATCCCTGATATGTAAAGTGGTACGTCAAACGTTGTTTTGAGCGCAAGCGCGACCGAGTTCGTTTGGACCCCGTTTCCAATACCGAACGCCGCAATCGATGCGAATGCAGCAAATGCTACTGCTAACCATCGTTGATTCAACCCTCGTTCTAGATAGTACATCGGTCCACCAGCCATTTGACCGCGCTCATCAGTGACCCGATACTTCACGGCAAGAACTGCCTCTGCGTATTTTGTTGCCATCCCAAAGAAACCGGACACCCACATCCATACGATGGCTCCCGGTCCTCCTAATACGACCGCTGTCGATACCCCGACGATATTCCCCGTACCGACGGTCGCCGCCAGAGCTGTCATGAGCGCCTGGAAGTGACTGATATCCCCTTTAGAGGATTGATCCTGTTTTTTCGAAAACGCCAATTTCAACGCATACGGTAATTTGGTGATTTGAATCCCACCTAGACGCACCGTCAAGTAAATGCCTGTCCCCACAAGCAAAATCAAGAGCGGTGGTCCCCATACAAAGTTGGATGCCGTACTCACCCATTCACTAAATGATTGCCCCATACCACGTATCCCCTTTCCCGAAAAATAGTGTACACCTCTATTTTTTCAGAATACTTAGAACAATGCAAAAGTATTGTACTAAAACAACTGATCAGTTATTCGTTCTGTTCAAAAACAGCGAGATGAACTCAATCGTCTCGTTGTGACTCAGGTTTCTCTCGTTGTAAAGGCGCTTTCCAATCAAATGTATCCGGAACATAATCAAGCCCGCCTGGGTGAAATGGCTGGCAGCGAATGAGCCGGCGAGCGGTTAAATAACTGCCTTTGACGGCTCCATGTTTTTCGATTGCTTCGATTCCGTAGTGCGAACAGCTCGGATAAAATCGGCACGTTGGCGGCTTTAATGGTGAAATAAAACGCTGGTAACCTTGAATCCCTTTTACTAGTACACGTTTCACACGATTTCGCCTCACTCTTTTGAATTAGTGCCATCATAGCGCGATTTGAAACGTTTGTCATGTTCGTAGATTCCTATGTCAAATTGTTTTCCATTTCTTTACAACTGAGCAGGATGGGCGATATTCGAGTGTATGTTTGTTATGATAGTCAACATAACTATTGACCGAATCGAAAAGAAGAGGTGACGAATGATGAATCAATTACTAATGGTCGGTGCTGGATCGATGAGTGAGGCACTCGTTCGCGGGTGGATTGACTCAGGCATCGAACCGGCACACATCACAATGACAAACCGAAGTGACCGGGAGCGCTTGCTCTTTCTACAAGATGAACTCGGCGTTCAAATCGTCGAGGACGAAAACGTGAACGACTATGACATCGTCGTACTAGCGATGCAACCAGATGGCGTCATGCCGTATGTAGAATCGAAAGAATGGAAGACACCGTTACTCGTCTCGGTCGCGGCACACATCGAACCGAGCCAGTTAGAAGAGGCTTCAGGGTTACCAGCCGTATGCGCCATGCCGAACACGCCTGTCGCCTATCGGAGCGGGATGACGGGTCTATGGTTCGGTCCAGAAACTGATGAAGCTGATCGCGCAAAAGCGACTTCTCTCTTTGAACGGGTCGGACAAACGGCCGTCACCGATGCGAAGACGATGTCGGCCTTTATGGCTGCTGCTGGGTGCAGCCCGGCCTTCTTCTATGAAATCGTAGGTGCGATGACGCCTGTTCTAACGGATGTCGGTTACGATGAACAGACAGCGCGTCAAATTGTCGCCCAAGCGATGAAAGGCTCCGCTGAGTTGTTGTCTCATGAAACACGTGAGACGAATGAACTGATTGGCGATGTGGCCGCTCCAGGCGGACCGACCGACCGTGGTGTCGGCGTGCTTCGTGAACGGAACCTTGCTGACGTGATGGCTTCAGCCTTGCGCGAAAGCGCCAAAGAAGATCATGAAACGATCGAGAAACCATAAAAAAATGGATGGACGCGAGTCGCTTCCATCCATTTTTTCAATTGATCATATGTATAATGGACACAATCAAACCCACCACTAAAATCCCCGGTAATAAATTGGCCACACGAATTTTTGTGATTCCAACCAAGTTCAGACCAATCGCCACAATCATGACCCCACCGGTCGCGGTCATCTCTAAAATAAAACTGTCCATGAGCGATTCCGGTATGAATTTCATGATTTGAATGGCGAGTAATGCGATTCCGCCCTGATACAGTAACACTGGAACTGCTGAAAACATGACACCGATCCCAAGTGTCGAACTCAACACGAGAGCGGTGAATCCATCAATCAATCCTTTCGTGTATAACACGTCATGATCACCGCGCAACCCACTATCGAGCGCCCCGATAATGGCCATCGCCCCGATCACGAAGATGAGCGTGGCCGTTACGAAGCCCTCCGCTATACTCGATTGACTCCCAAGGCGCCGTTCGAGCCGATAACCGACTTCATTCAATAATTCATCTAACTTCCACCATTCCCCGAGCGCAGACCCGACGACTAGACTTCCGATGACAATCAAGAAATTCTCACTTTTCATCCCCATTTGAATCCCAAGCAAGATGACCGCAAGCCCGATTGCCGCAGTCACCGTCTCCTTCATACGCTCCGGAATGCGGTGAAATAAGAGACCTAGCAATGCCCCGATAACAATCAATGCGGCATTGACGAGTGTACCCGTTAGCACCATGTTGCATTCCCCGTTTCATTATGTATTGAAAGGAATATACCAATTGCTTTCGTGCCATGTCAATATACAAAAAAAGAGCCACTTCTCGCAAGAAGTGGCTTCGCGGAAACCCATGTTCCGATGGGTTTCTCGAGGGTTTGGCACCCAAGTGATTCTGACTGGGCTCGAACCAGCGACCTCTACCCTGTCAAGGTAGCGCTCTCCCAGCTGAGCTACAGAATCAGGTCGTGTCCTCTCTTAAGGACACTATTAATATATCAAGAAACTATTGAGTTGGCAACAACTTTTTTTATTTTTTTAGAGACTGTTTTATCGTGTCATTTGTTGACGGTCGATATGTCGACATAACCGCTCCAAGTCACCCGCATATACGGAGACGAGCATATCCTTGTACAGTGTATCTCGATCCCAATGAAGACCATTCGCTTTGGCGACACGTTGAGATGGAACGTTGTCCGGATGAATCAGAGAAATAATCTCCTTCTCGCCCTCTGAAAAAGCATGCTGCATCAGACGTGCGGCGGCTTCTCGACCATATCCCATGTGCCAATGCTTCGGTGACAACCAATATCCGACTTCCAACTCGATTTGGCCGTCCAATTCATGCAATAGCGTACCTGCGTGACCAATCGGTTCATCACTTTCAAATGTCATGAGCTTCAGGAGACCCGTTTGGCGTCCTGTCTCATAGCGGGCCAATTGACGTTCAAACCATTCAATCGTCTGTTCGTCTGTATACGGTCTCCCATCCGGACTGATGAAGCGCATCACCCGTGGATCTTGGAGAAGCGATTTGACAAAATAGAAATCAGAAAGCGTATACGGCTCAAACCGCAAACGTTCGGATTGCAACTCGACAAGATGCATCGTTTTCCGCCCCCTTTTTTCATCATATAATCTGAAGTAATAAATTCCCGTTTTCAGCACATTTCAATCCTTTAGGCCACAACTTTTAACCCGACCACACTCCCGATAATCAGCGTCAAATAAAAGATGCGCCAGCGACTTTTCGACTCGTTCAAATAGAGCATCCCTAAAATGACACCGCCGGCCGCGCCGATGCCTACCCAAATGGAATAGGCAAGACTAAGAGGAATGGCCTCAAGTGATTTTGATAACCAATAGAAGCTGAGCGCAAACGATAAAATTGATGCAATCGACCACTTTAAAATCTGGTATCCTTTCGATTTCCCCATAAAGAAAACGGCTGTCATTTCAGCAATTCCCGCTCCAATCAGATAAACCCAACTCATGCTTCTTCCCCTCCTGTCACTTGCTTCAATCCGATGATGCCGATAATCAACGTCGCCACAAGTATTAGTTTCCATCCACTAAGCCCCTCGTCAAACAAGAAGGCGCCAACTATGACTGTGCCGACCGCACCGATTCCTGTAAAAACGGCGTAACCCGTACCGGCAGGGAGCGTCCGAAACGCTTTCGCCAATAATCCGAAACTGAGAATCAATAACACGATCGTCCACAATGTCGGACCTAGAACCGTGAAGCCTTCAGACAACTTCATCGTGGTCGCCCAGACGATTTCGAGTAGTCCTGCAAACAGGAGGGAGATCCATGCACTCTTCTCTTTACTCATCCCAACCCACTCCTTTCTTGAAAATTCGAAACGCAGCTTGTTGTCTCATATTCCGATCCTCTTCAAATGTGAATAACGATAGTAAGGCGCCATCTAAAAAGCAATAGTAGGCAGTATATAATTCATCGAGCGATTGTACCGGTAAATCGCCACGTTCCATCGCCAGTCGAAATTGCTCTTTCTCAAATCGTTTTAACTTGGTTTCGACCGTACCGATGACTTCCTCGATATACTCTCGAAACTCCGGAGGAGGTACTAGTAACATTCGTTTCGTCAACATCCAAGTCTCATGATCACTAAAGAATGACGTGAGTGTGTTGACAATCGAATCGATTCGTTCTAAAGGTGGTCGTCCAGCCGTATCGTCACACGTTGTCTGCCATACTTCTTCGTAACGATTCGCCATATCTGACACGACTTGTTTGAACAGTTGTTCCTTCCCATCGATATGGGCATATAAAGAAGCCTTGCGAATCCCTACATCTTCCGCTACTGCCGCTAGTGACAACCCTTCGTAACCATCCCGTGCGAAGCGTGTTCGAGCAGACTGCATGATTTTATCTTTTGTATTCACGTCATTCACTCTCCTTGCATCATACATTACCTAACGAACGGTAGGTAGTCGATTCAAGCGATTGTATTTTGATTCATGATTCTCCACAATACAAATAGAAAGAGGTGACGAAAGATGATTGAACAATTGAACGTGTCGATTCCGACGGAGAAGGTACGTGGTCAAAAGCGGATTGTCCGCGTATTTCGACCAGATTGGGTCGACGTCAACACCCCGCTTCCCGTCCTGTACATGCATGATGGACAAAATGTGTTTTCTGGAAACACAGCTACATATGGAGAAGGCTGGGAAATCGATCGTTGCATCGATCTGCTACGACTCCCGCTCATGATCGTCGCCATCGCAAGCGCCCCGAACTGGCTGGACCGTTACGATGAGTATTCATATGAGGAAGATGAGATGCTGTATCGACGGATTGGACCCGAATTGGCAAGAACTCGTCCAACACTCGGTGGCCAAGGCCGTATGTATACAGATTGGCTCATGAACGAATTAAAACAACGAATTGACAGCGAGTACGCTACTGACCCAGAAGATGTCGGGGTCATGGGGAGCTCGATGGGAGGTGTCATCTCTCTATACATGATGGCGACCTATCCTTCTATTCGACGAGTTGGCTCCCTCTCCACTGCGGCATGGGCCAATCTTGAACCGTTGATTCGAGAAATGAAACAAGCTGAGTTCACGGGTAAACTATATATGGATATTGGCACAAATGAAGAGAGTGGGCCAATCACGCCAAGCGACTACCTATTCACGAATGCGAAACTGATTGAGGTCATCGCGCAGAAAGGAATCGCCTTCCGATATGAGGTCGAACTAGATGCGATTCACAACGAATCGGCCTGGCGTCGTCGCTTGCCTCACGCACTGTGCTATCTATACGATTGCACGTAAAAAGAGCGAATTCCGTAACTTTCGGAATTCGCTCTTTTGTTTAGATGACCCAGTTCCCGTCACGCATGATCGCCTCACGCGTCCCGTCTTCCCGTTCACCATCGATATTCATTTCGGCTGACCCGATCATGAAGTCAACGTGTGTCATCGAATCGTTCGCCCCGTTCGCTGCGAGCTCTTCTTGTGACATCGAAGGACCCCCTTCGAGACATGTCGAGTACGCACGTCCGAGCGCCAAGTGACACGATGCATTCTCATCAAACAACGTGTTATAGAAGAGAAGACCCGAGTTCGAGATTGGAGAATCATCCGGAACGAGCGCTACTTCACCGATACGACGCGCCCCCTCATCCATGTTCAACAATTCATCGAGAGCCGCTTGCCCTTTCTTCGCCTCCGCTTTGACGACTTTCCCACCTTCAAACCAAAGAGTGAACTCTTCAATCAAGTTCCCGCTGTAGCTGAGTGGTTTTGTGCTCGACACGTGTCCTTCCACAGAATCTTTATCAGCGAGCGTGAACACCTCTTCCGTCGGCATGTTCGCGATAAAGTCGATGCCATCGGCGTTCGGACCGCCACCGCCAAGGAAGACGTGTTTTTTCGGAAGTCCGATTGTCAGTTCCGTCCCTGGTGCTTTGTAATGAAGCTTCGCATACTTCTTCTCTGTCAATAGCTTCGCACGGCTACGAAGTGATTGATCGTGTGTATCCCATGCCGCGACGACATCTTCTTGATCCATCCGTGTCGCTGCGAAGATGGCTTGCCATAATGCCGCCACTGCATCATCACGTCCCGGAAATACTTTTTGTGCCCACGCCTCTGATGCACCTGCGATGATTGACCAGCTCACGTTGTCGCTCATCACATATTGACGCCACTTCGCGAGCGCTTGTCCTGCTGCACGGTTCGCATCCGAGATACGTGACGATTCCACACCATTCAACGCATCCGGGTCATCACTGACGATTGACAAGAACGCCGTCTTCTCTTCAGCCAATTGCTCAAAACGGGCCTTCAACCAATCTGGAAACTCTTTGAATGAATCCGCTGGTGCATTGAAATAACGGATTTTCCCTGTTTCTTCGTCGCTCCAGTTGACGAATACTTGCTTCGCTCCGGCTGCATAAGCAGCCTTCACCACGTGACGGACGAGTGGTGCCTGACTGATGTCAGCACGTACTTCTAATTGTTGACCAGGTTGAATGTTCACACCTTTTTTCACAGCTAATTCTGCATAACGTGCGAAATCTGCCTCTGTCGGCATCGAAATCTTAGACATATGTATGGTTCCTCCTTTTCAGTTATCTTTATTTTCTTAAATTTCAGGAAAAGTTGCAACCAATGTGCAAAAACGGGCATATTAGTAGATGAAGAAAGAAGGAGGAATCCAAATGGCAGATTGGAAAACAACATACACACATTTTTTAAAACAAGCGAAGGAAGACATCCGTGACCGAGAACAATTGGGCGACTTGCTCGTTCAAGGTGAACGTGCACTCGCAAAAGTCACAGTCGATGTGGCATCCAATGAAATCAGTAACATTGAGCGTGAAGAAGAACTGACACTTTACTTTCAGATGAAACAAATGCTGAATATGTTACGCGCGCTCTACAATGAACAGTTTGAGATGCAACCCGATAAACAAGAGGAGCTCGTTGCGGCCATCCTGTACTTCGTCTCCCCATTCGATGCGATTCCAGACGATGCCCCGCTTGGGCTTTTTGATGATGCTCAAGTAATCGATTACGTACATGAGCAATTAGCGAGTGATATCGATCGATTCCATAATGACATGTGAGACTTGAAATGACGTAAAAGTAGCAGTACGCTTGCAGAAGACTTACAAAAAGGAGGAGTCAGGCCTAGCCATTATCTATGTATGCAAAATCTCGAAAACGGGTTGCCCTTGAAACGGTACTGTTCATCATTGCCGGGACAATCCTTCAGTCTGTCTTTGTCAGCTTACTGCTCAAACCAAATGAAATCGGTTCTGGGGGAATCGTCGGAATCACGTTGATTACGAATGAACTGTTTGGAACCCCCATCGGTTTGACACAGCTCGTGCTTAATATCCCGCTCTTTTTATTGGGACTAAAATATTTGGGACGTCGATTTATCTTGATGACAGGAATTGTCGTCGTACTTTCCTCTATCCTCATCGATAGTTTGCCAGTCTTGATTCCCCCGACCCCACTCGATGACCCGCTCGTCGCTTCGGTGTTCAGCGGAATCGTTTCAGGGCTTGGACTCGCACTTCTCCTCTTTGCAGGAGCTTCTACCGGTGGACTCGATATTCTAGGGAAGGTCATCTATATGAATAATCGAAACTTGGCGTTACCTAAAATCTTTCTGACACAAGACATCATCGTCTATGTGTTGGTCTTCATCGTCTTTGACATCAAAGCTGTCATGTACGCCCTTGTGTTAAGCTTCGTCAGATCCCGTACGTTGCTTACGATTCATAAATTTTTCGCTGCCCAAAAGCAATGCTTCATCATTTGTAAAAAAGCAGACGAAATCAATTTGGTCATCAAGCAGAATTTGAAACGGGGCGTCACCATCATGGATGCGACAGGCGGATATTCGAACAATTCGAAAAAAATGCTGTACGTCGTCGTCCAGAACAATGAAATCCCACGCCTTCGTCAAATCGTATCTGAGATTGATTCTGAGGCGTTTATCACTGTATCCGAAATCGATTCAGTCGTCGGGAACTTTAAAGAGCACTCCTATACACTGTAAATCAAAAAAATCGACAACAATATAGATTGTTGTCGATTTTTTTGTGTAATCTTTGTTCAACTGTTCCGATAATAAATAAGAGCCCCATACATATAAAGAAGGAGGTGCATGAGTTGTCTGCTTACTCGTTGCGCCAATACGTTCCGGCGATTCTCATCGGAACTTTTTCTACCGGACTTTTATTTTTATTTTTGACCCCGCACGACTTACGACAGAGCACGTTGTTCATCTATTATCTCGTCATATCAGGGGCAGCGATTGGCTTTAGCGGAGTAGCTATCTTTAAACATAGAGGGATGCGGCGTTTTATCCATATTTTGATTAGTGCAGGAAATGTATGTTTCACGCTTTACTTACTGATGCACTATCATTCAAACAACGACAATACGCAGTCCTTGTTGTTCCTGCAAAATTTCTTTTATTTAATCATGGCTTTAATCGTCATCACGCAATCGATTGAGTTCCGTACTTTGAAACTGCGCACATTCGATTTATTCGCCCTGTTTAGTTTCCTTTTGATTGGCGGACTTCATATTTGGTTCTTTTCAACGCAAGACGTCTCGCTCGTGTCACAGTTGAGCGGATTTGAAGAGCAGATGTTACTCATCAGCCTTTATATGATGCTCGCATTCCTGTACTTAAATCGAGTCGTCTCAGCTGGTCAACAGTTCCGCATTTTATTGCTCGTCGGAATTCTTGGATTCACGATTGCATCGATTGCTAACACGTTGTTTGTCTTTTCGGGAATCACACATGAAGTGATTCACCTGTTGCAAGTCAGTAGTATCTTGACCATCTCGATCAGCTACTGGGTCGATGATGTATCGGAAGATGTACTTGCCTACGATTCCATTGTCGATTATGTGCTGTATAGTGTGGTCGTCATGATGTTTTTACTCGCTTCCGATCGCCTTCTCGGAACATCCGTGATGGACTCGATGATCGCAAATGCCGTCCTCTTGTTGCTCATTCGTCAGTTTGTCGTCTCCAAGCAGAACGCACTCATCAGTCATCGCTTGCATTCCGTCAACACAGATTTGGAAGTTGCCGTGTCGATCAAGGCACATGAATTAGAAATCCGTGAACAACAATACCGTTCGCTTTTTGCCTACCATTCAGAACCGATTTTCTTATTCGACCTGCATGGCGAAGTGTTATCTGTCAACGAGGCCGGCAGTTCTATCTTAGGACTGACAACCGAAACACTAATCGGCTCAAACATCTTAGACATCATTGAATCGAAAGACCGTGCACCTTATACAATCATTCTTCAAGAGTTGACGAACGGTCGTCCCCGAACAATCGATGTGCGTGTGATGACCGATGAAGGGGAAACACGCGTGTGGCAATTGGTCAATGTCCCGATGATCATCGAGGGAGAAGTCGAGGGCATCTACGCTATCGCTAAAGACATTACCCAGATGATCGCGCAACAAGAACAAATTCTGTACCAAGCTAAATTCGATAGTTTGACCGGTCTTCATAACCGCTACGCACTTCAAGAGCAAATCGAACGCTTGATTGAGGAAGAGCGTACGTTCACATTGATATTTTCTGATTTGGATGGATTTAAAGAAATCAATGATCAATTCGGTCATCATATGGGTGACGAGTTATTACAACATATCGGAAAACGGCTGCGGACTGCACTCTTGCCGAACGAATATGCCGGGCGACTCGGGGGTGATGAGTTTATCGTCGTTGCGGAACATGGAGACGATGAGATATTGACGGAACGATTGCGGCGGCTTGTCTATCGTCCCCCGTATTATATGGCCGGGACACTCGTCGAAGTCCATGCCTCGATCGGGATTGTCCGCTTCCCGGAGCATGGGAAAACATTAAAGCACTTGCTCTCGAATGCCGATTTGGCGATGTATCGTGCGAAAGACAAAGGTCGTGACGAAACCGTCATGTTTGAACCAGAGTTACGGGAGGACAAAGAAGAGCGGAAAGTGTTGATGGAAGGGCTCGAAACCGCCCTTGAAAAAGGCGAGATCTCCCTTTTCCTTCAGCCTCAAGTGGATGCCTCGACGAAAGCAATCATCGGAGCAGAGGCGCTCATGCGCTGGCAACATAACGGTGCGTTCATTCCACCAAGCCAGTTCATTCCGATTGCTGAAGAATCGGGACACATTCAGGATTTAGGTCGTTGGATGATTCATGAGACATTCCAATTGATTCACGTATTTGAACAAGGCGACATCCACTTACCGAAACTATCGGTCAACTTATCCGTCCGCCAGTTGTTCGATGAACATTTGATCGATTACTTGAAAACATTGTTCGAACGGTTCCCGATTGAGCCGTCACGCCTTAATTTTGAATTGACAGAAACCGTGGCCGCACATCATTCGGATCGTGTATTAAATCGCATTTTAGAGTTAAAAGCACTCGGCATCAAGCTGTCTATTGATGATTTTGGGACAGGGTACAGTTCACTCGCATACCTCGTCCGTTATCCAATCGATGAACTGAAAATTCCTCGTGAGTTCACAATGCAGCTTGAAGAGAATCGCGAGTATCAAATGGTCACAACGACCATTGTCGCCATGGCACGCCAACTCGGTATGGCACTCGTTGCTGAAGGTGTCGAAACCGAGTACCAGGAAACGTTCCTTCGTAAAATCGGTTGTGACTCCATGCAAGGATATCGCTATGCGAAACCGATGCCGCTCGATGAATTTGTCATTTACTACATGAAACACACAACGCCTTGAACCGGTTATTCGGTCCAAGGCGTTTTTTCATCTCATCTCGTACACTTTGACTTCTCCCGGTTTCAAATCGACAACGAGATTCCAATTGTCATCAAACGAATGCTCCGGATATGGCCATGAATCAGGTGAATAGACCATCTCCGCAAAACGACTCGCATTCCAATTTCGACGTCTTACCCCATCAAGCGTGACGACTCCTCGTAGCGTATCTACCATGTTCGTATTCGCTACGACGAGCAATGTATCATTCGTTTCTGGGCGTAACCAAGCGAATCCAATGAATGGGGCGAACGGTTCATTTAAAATAAGCGGTTCAACGTGATTCGGATTAACGAGCACATCCAACCATCGACGTCGAATTTCAGCCACTTGATGCATCACTTCAATCATTTCATCCCGTTCTGGATGGTCCCAATGAAACTGATACGCATCAAAAAACGCAAGCTTGCCGAAATAAGGGTCCGCCGGGAAGAGTTGATACGCCTCTTCCGGTCGACAATCGAGTCCAGTGTTCATCGGTTGTGTCTCATACAATTCAAGCCCCGAGTTCGTCATCGGGACTCCGTTTGGCATAAATCCGTTCAACACCGTCAACAAGCGGCTTGCCTTTCGTCCACCTTCCCGTGTCGCAAGACGACGTGTATCGGCCGTTTCACCTGCCGCAAATACTGGAAGAGGTAAAAAGCGTGAATCATATAAGAACTGATGAGTTTCATGCGTGTTGAATCGCGGTTCTTTATAGAAGCCATATCCGATAATCATGTTATAGCCAGCATCCTTCGCCGCCCAGGCTCCAGACTCGATGAGTTCTTCAGCGATAAAGCTGAAATTTGAATCGATGGCACGCGGTTGTTCCAAAATGCGTTGTGCTAAATCGACCGGAAGGGCATGACCCATATCAATACGCGCCCCATCTATACCGTATTCCCGTTGATAGTGAGGAATGATGTCAGCGAGCATCTCCCAAAGGGGTTCATTGATCTCATTTCCTCGGAATTGATTGGATTTGATCGAGTCAAACAGGATATAAGGCGCAATGTTCGCATCATTCACATAAGGTGCCGCTGCAAGCGGATGGTCTAAGAAAAGTCGGAAATAGGTTACGTCTGACCATGGTGGTTGCGGGTCATTGATACAATCCGAGAAAGCAGGTGCTGTCGTCAAGCCGAACTCTCGTTCAATCATCGCCAACACGTTTTCTTCTGGATGCTCGAGCAATGTATCACGAACCCGATCCCATTTTGCCGCATCAATCAAGTTCGGTGCCACGGAGAATCGTCGTAAGTGTTGCCATACGTCCTCTGAGTTATATACCATCGGCAAGAAAGCAAATTCCGGTTTGACGTTCTCCCCAATGCCCGGCACATATGGCGGATGATAGTAATCGACTTCCGTCAAGGGAATCCAATAAAACCATTCCGGGTTTTCTAAAATGAGACGGTTATCTCGGGCACACGTCCGCGGGATGACATCGATGACGACACGAATCCCTACCATGTGACAGGCCTCCACGAATGCGGCAAATTCTTCTTCGACCGTCATCTCGTCACCGGTTAACGTTTCCTTCAACTCTTCATCAATTGCGAAAAAATCTTGAACGGCATAAGGAGAACCGAATTCACCCTTCTTGTTTTTATGGCTATGTTGCGAAATCGGCAAGAGGAACAATGTATCAATCCCCATGTAGAGAAGATGTGGAATTAATGAAAGTGTTTTCACAAAAGTGCCTGTGTCTTTCATTCCCACTGAATTCTCCATTTCAACGTAACCCGACCCATCGTGGTCCCATGAGGTCGATGTACGAACTTGCATGGAGTAGACCGATGCCCGTTTGATCCAATCCCCTCCGGTTTGTAAATGTCCGTCTGCAAGCGCAATGGAAGTACGATAGTCGCGACTTTCATGTGCATACGGGAAAATCGTTTTTTCAATCGTTTCCAACAAAAAATCATATGGATTGACACGTTCCACCCCATCTCGAACCGGCTCGGAATGGAAACGCATGCGATTCCAAAGACTTGGAATCTCATAGGTAAGATTGGTTCGCTTGTTTCGTAAAACCTGGCACAGCTTGTGTAACGTCGAGTTCTCTGACATATTGACTCTCCTTACGCATCTAATTGTCTTCTCTCATTAAAGAGACACTACTCTTAATGATTATACATTTCCCCGTTTTTTCCTTTTTCAAAAAAATATTTTCTGTTGTTTTTCACAAAATCATGTACGATGTAGAAGAAAGGAGGGTCACGATGTCACAACGAAAGTGGATTTTACTATGGATCAGTTTATCAATCTTATCTATTTCGATTATTTGTATTTTTATTTTTCAATTGAAAGAAATAAATGAGCGTCTTGAAACCATTCAAGGCGAACAACTCGACTCCTATGAATCGATTGAAGACGTAATATATTATAACGTCGAACGGGCAAATGCCATCCGTGGATTACTCGCATATGAAGACCGACACTTTTTAGAAATGTACTACAGCATGTCTCGACAAGCTAAAGACCTTAAACAATCCATCATCGATGACCCGGACACACCGAGCTCAGTCCTCGATTTACTTAAACGAGATGCCATTTGGGAAAAGGAAGCCGACCGCGTCCTCGACATCTATGAAGAAGGCGACTTAGTGAAAGCGACGGCTGTCGCAGAAACGATGACAGAACAACGTCAAACGATTTTAGAGGATTTACGGTCTCTCAAACAAATGCAATATAAAGACATTCATAAAGAGTTGATTGTAGCAGAGAATCAAGTATCTTTCTTGACACAAGTCCTTTTCACCATCACGTTTTTACTTCTTGCTATTATTGTCATCCTCACCTTTATGTTGTTGCGCATTAAAACGCATCACGACAGAATCGAATAAGAAAGAGGCTGGGACATAACCCAGTAATTTTATAAGAAAGAGGTCCCCGTGAGCGACTTGTTCGCTCACGGGGGCCTCTTGTCATTTTTATGGGTTCGTGCATTTCGGACCCCTCTTTTTATCAAAAATTTTTAAAACCGGTTAGTTATGTCCCAGCCTCTTCATGATGTCATACGAAGTAACCGCGTCGCATTCGCGATGGCAAGAAGCGCCACTCCTACGTCCGCAAATACCGCTTCCCACATCGTTGCAATACCGAACAATCCTAAAAACATGACAAGCGCTTTGGTTCCAAAGGCAAAGAAAATATTTTGCCAGACGACTCGTTTCGTTCGTTTCCCTAGCTCAATGGCTCGAATGACATCCGTTGGCGCATCATGCATCAAGACGACGTCCGCCGCCGTGACCGCTGTATCGCTTCCGACGCCACCCATGACCAGACCGACATCTGCCCGGGCCAGAGCCGCCGCATCATTCATTCCATCCCCGACAAAGGCAACTTTACGCGTTTCGATCATCCGTTCGATCGCCTCCACTTTCTCGTGTGGAAGCAATTCCCCTCGCACTTCATCCAGTCCGAGTTGCCCGCCAATTTTTGTAGCGACTTCTCGCCGGTCTCCAGATAGCATGACCGTCTTGATTCCAATTCGTTTTAATTCTTCAATTGCAGCCATCGCATCCGGCTTTACCGTATCCATCAGTTCGATTCGTCCAAGCCAACAATCATTCTTCATCACGTGTACATTCGTCCCGACTGATGAATCTTCAATCACTTGACCTAAACGTTCCATGTATCGGGCACTCCCCACATACACTTCATCGTCACCATCTTGTGCACGGAGACCATATCCTGGCTCCTCTTGAATCGATTCAAACGCTTGAACCTCCCCAGCACGACGGACGATTGCTTGCGCAAGAGGATGATTGGATGCTCGTTCGACCCGGGCAGCTAGACGTAACAGTTCATCAACGGTGACACCGTCTGTCGTCACAACATTGGTCACTTCAAATCGTCCGGTCGTCAATGTTCCTGTTTTGTCGAAGACCACTGTATCCACTTCAGTCAACGTGTCAAGGAACTCGCCACCTTTTACAAGAATCCCTTGTTTTGACCCTGAGCCGATCCCTCCGAAATAACCTAACGGGATTGAAATCACAAGTGCACACGGGCAACTGATGACGAGAAAAATCAAGGCCCGGTAAATCCATTCATTCAAGTCCCCTACAAACAAGGGTGGAACAAATGCGACAAGTGTCGCCATGACTACCACAATCGGCGTATAAACTTTTGCCAAGCGCGTGATCATCTGTTCCGTTTTTGCTTTCTTTCCATTCGCCTCTTCGACGAGAGCAATCATTTTTTGAAGGCTCGACTCAGCCGCGAGTTTTGTCGTTTCAACGATGAGACGCCCTTCGATATTGACCATACCTGCCAACACTCCCTCACCTGCGCTCACTTGCCGTGGAACGGATTCACCTGTCAAAGACGACGTATTTAAAGAGCTCGCCCCACTCACGACGAATCCGTCCATCGGGACTAGTTCACCTGAACGAACGACGAGGTGTGACCCAACTGTCACGTCTTCCGGCAATCGTTCCATTTCCTGACCCGCCTCGAGTACACGTGCTCGGGTCGGTTTCATATTCAACAAGGATTGAATCGATTTTCGGGAGGCGCGTACCGCCCGTCCTTGCACGTATTCCCCGAGCTGATAAAACAGCATGACTGCTACCGCTTCCGGGTATTCTGAAATGGCGAATGCCCCGATTGTCGCAATGGTCATTAAAAATTTCTCGTCAAACCATTCCCGGTTCCATACGTTCCGGATCGCACCGTATACGACGTCGTAGCCGGCAAGTGAATATGCCGCAATAAATCCTAAAGTCGAATCTGTCCAAATGGCAATTGAAAAAATAAGAGAGGCTGTGAGGAATCTCCAAAGCGTCCAATCTCGCCCTTCGGTTTGATTGTCGTCTTGTTTAACAAACTTTGCTCCTGGTTCAATCCGTCCCATCGTCTGCTCAATCGACTGAAGCGTCTTGTTACGGTTTGACGGGTCCACCCACTCAATCATCATACGACTCGTCGCAAAATCAATTTGACAAGATGCGACTTCTTCACGTTTCGATACATCTCGCTCAATCTTAGCTGCACAATTCGTACAGGTAATACCGGATACAGGTAGTACGTCTCGATTTCTCATCATATCCCCTTAACATTCAAACGTTCATTTGAATATATCGTAACGTGAATTTTAATCGAAGACAAGTACCAAAAAAATGACCGTTCCCATTCGAGGGACGGTCATTGGACTTAAACGTCTTTTTGTTCTTCACTATGCGTCAATGCAATTTCAACGAGCTGTCTTACGTGTTCATCATCCAATGAATAATAAACGACTTTCCCTTCTTTACGATACTTTACCAATCCTTGTTCGAGTAACGTCCGTAAATGGTGAGATGCGGTTGCGTTGGAGTGGCCGATAACGGCGGCCACATCGCATACACATAGTTCGTGTTCGAGCGTCAATACATACAGCACTTTTAGACGGGTCGGATCAGCGAATGCTTTAAACAAACGACTGACTCGAGGCGCATCTAATTGCGCCAAGGCGGTTTGTAGCGTTGGAACGTCCTCTGATTGAATCCCAATCGTTTCACACTGTGGCACTTTCATTTTTTTCACCTCGTCCTTTGATGAGTATAGTGTAGCAAAAAATCCCGAATATATCTGTTATATATTATAGTTGACTTATTAGTATCTGTTATAATACAATCATGACAACAACCAATACTGTGACACATCTACGAAGGAGGCATTTTCATATGAATGAATGGGCGAGCCGACTCGAGTCATCTGTCGAGTTTTATCAAAAACTACCGGACAAAACGTGCCAGGAATGCGGGAAGCATATGGATGAACAGTGCGAGTCATACGAAACGACTTGTGCTTCATGTACCGAGAAGCTTCAACTTGCAGAATAAAACAACGCCCCTTCAAATGGAAGGGGCGTTGTTTTAGATGGACCATCCGATATAAGCAGCCAGTATTCCAAACAGATATGTCGCAAGGAGATAAAGTCCGAATCGAATCCAGTCTTTTGTCGCAAACCTCATCAATTCAAGTTTCAAAGTCGAAAACGTCGTAAACGACCCTAAAAATCCAATCCCTAAAAAGAGAAGGAGCGACGGATGGCTCGTGTGGGCATATAAATACCCAAGGCCAAACGAACCCGACACATTGACGAATAATGTTGCAAATGGAAAGGTGGAATCAGACCACCGTTTCATCAGTTGACCGATAGCAAAACGACACATCGCACCAAAAAAGGCACCTGTCACAATCCACATGATCGTCATCCTAATTCACCCCAGCTTTTCGTCTCACGCCGACACGATAACCGAGCCATGAGCTCCCGAGTCCAAGCGTGATACTCAAAAAGACGTATAGAAGCGCCAGCTCAATTCGACTTTCCTCTAATAATCGAATCGTTTCAACACTAAACGTAGAGAATGTAGTGAAGGAACCGATCATTCCGGTCCCTACAATGGTGACGAATTGAGGAGAAGGTTTGCCTGTTCGAAGAAACATGTGTGTCAACCACCCCAACAAAAAACTACCGATGAGATTAGTCAGAAGAGTTGCGACGGGAAACACACTTGATCCCAATGCATCGACCATCAAGCCGAGTCCATAGCGAGCCAAAGCACCGACCGCCCCTGCTAGTCCAACGTATACGTACAGCATTGAAATCCTCCTCCATGAAAAAGACACCTGCAACGCAGGTGTCGATTGAGCTAAAACGATTATATCAAGCTGTCTTCATTTACGAAATAGCTGCTGGATCCAAAACGGCTTTAATCGCTTCGAACGCTTGGTCGAGTTCTTCTTTCGTGATCACGAGCGGTGGTGCCAATCGAATCACGGTCTCATGTGTTTCTTTACAGAGAAGTCCTCGCTCTTTTAGCGCCTCACAGTAAGGACGAGCCGACTC
Source organism: Caryophanales bacterium (assembly GCA_902362975.1). Taxonomy (GTDB): domain Bacteria; phylum Bacillota; class Bacilli; order Exiguobacteriales; family Exiguobacteriaceae; genus Exiguobacterium. The sequence continues at coordinate 122,506 of CABIYO010000001.1, read as the reverse complement.
CGTCAACTCAATACCGATAAAGAGTCCGCGTCCGCGAACGTCACGAATCATCGGATTGTCGATTGACTTCAAGCGATCCATGAAGTACGTCCCGAGTTCTAGCGAACGCTCCGGTAGGTTTTCTTCTTCAAGCACTTCAAGAGCTGCGACCGAAACAGCCGAAGCAAGCGGGTTTCCGCCAAACGTCGACCCGTGCGAGCCTGGGTTGAAGACCGAAAGAATCTCCCGGTCAGCTGCAACGCATGAGATTGGGAAGACCCCGCCTCCAAGTGCCTTTCCGAGAATATACATATCCGGTGTGACACCTTCCCACTCGATGGCAAACCACTTTCCAGAACGACCAAGTCCAGACTGGATCTCATCTGCGACGAAGAGGACATTATGTTCTTTACAGAGCTCGGATGCCCGCTTCAAATAACCTGCCGGCGGAATGATGATTCCTGCTTCACCTTGAATCGGTTCAACGATGAACGCCGCTGTGTTCTCTGTGATTGCCGCTTCGAATGCATCGATATCACCATATGGTACAACTTTGAACCCTGGCAATAGCGGTCCGAATCCACGCTGATATTCTGCTTCTGTCGACATCGACACAGCAGCCATCGTCCGTCCATGGAAGTTTCCTGAGCAGACGATGATTTCTGCTTGTCCCGGAATACCCTTCACGTCATATGCCCAACGACGTGCTGCCTTCACGGCCGTCTCGACCGCTTCTGCACCCGTGTTCATCGGCAACACCATCTGTTTCTTTGTAAGCGTTACCACTTTGTCGTAAAAACGTCCGAGTTGATCGTTATAGAAGGCACGCGACGTCAACGTAATCTTATCCGCTTGATCTTTAAGCGCTTGGATGATCTTTGGATGACAGTGTCCCTGATTGACAGCAGAATATGCACTTAACATATCCATGTAGCGATTCCCCTCAGGATCGGTTACCCAAATCCCTTTCGCCTCCGAAATGACAATCGGTAGTGGATGATAGTTATGTGCCCCGAACTTCTCTGTCAACTTAATCACTTCAAGTGTTTTTGACATATTGTTTCCCCCTTATTCAAAACTATCTTACTCTTTCAGTATATGACGTCCCTGTTTCTTTTGACAATGACGAACTTATGCATTCCTTGAATTGGCAAATTAAGGTACACTGACATTAGAATATGCATTTAGCAGGACAGATTGGAGGAAATGATGTGGCTTCATTGCGTGATTTATCAGTAGATCAGTTCATCGATGCTTTGTCTGTTCCGTGTTGTTATATTTCTCAAGATGGTACGGTCCTATTATGGAATGAACACGCCGAGATTCTATTCGGCTGGGAACGTCAAGACGTCCTCTATCAACCGCTGCCGGTCGTCCAGCAGCTTGACCAGGCACTCGAAACGTGGTCACCGCTCCTCCTTCAATACCCATTCTCGACAACGGCAATGACGCCGTTTCAACATAAGGATGGTTCCGTCATCTATGCGACTGCCTACCTGCAATCGTTTTCGCTCGAGGAGATCTATGGCTATTTTTTAGCGTTTCTCCCAAAAGGATTTGGACCTCTCATCAGTATAGAACAATTCAATCTACTTCATCATTTTCAAGAGATGATCAAACAGTCCACGCATTACTTGGCGACAAATGCGAAAGGGGAGATTGTGGATATCAACCCATCGTTATGCAGTCTACTCGATGCGACGGAGCAACAGCTAATCGGCCGCGAATGGTTCGAGCTCATCCATGATTCGAGTGACCAAGACGTGATTTCGCATAACATCTTAAAATCTCTGGCGACGAATCGAATTTGGAACGGCGAGATGCCGATCTCCTGTAAGCAACATGAGTCAGAGCCGTGTTGGCTCAACTTGACTGTCGTACCAATTGTTAGTGAGAAGAATGAAGTGATTCAATATACCGCCTTCGGATTTGATGTGTCGGAAAAGAAACGCCTTGAAAAGGAAGTCCAGTTCCTCGCTTATCAAAATGAGTTGACCGGACTTTATAATAAAAAAGGGTTTTTACGTCGTTACGACTCTATCCTTCAGCAAATCGATGAGCGAGAAGGACTCCTTCATATCGCCTTGTTTGATATCGACCGCTTTAAAATCATCAATGAATCATTCGGCTCTCGTGTCGGGAACGAACTCCTGATTCAAATCAAGGAGCGCGCACTTCATCTCATTCCGGAATCCGCTCTTTTATTCCACCCTACAGGCGGACTGTTCGGTGTCATGTTCTTCGAGGAATCTAAAGAAGAAGTGTTCCAAGTACTCCGACATCTACAACACGAACTGCAACGTCCGTTCCGGATTTACCATCACTCCATCATGGTATCGATTTCGATTGGATGCGTGTTTTATCCGTCCTCGGCAAGTTCGCTCGAGGAGCTGTATACATGTGCTGAAAGTGCCCTCTTCAAAGGGAAACAGATTGGCGTCGGTACGATTCAATTCGTGACAAAGGATATGGATGCTACTTTCTCGAGACAAATCCATATTGAGAAGGCGATGTACCGTGCTCTTGAAGAAAAGCATTTTTATCTTGAATATCAGCCAAAGTATGAACTCGCCACAGACCGTCTCATCGGTTTTGAGGCACTCCTTCGTTGGCATCATGAAGAACTCGGACAAATCCCGCCTTCAGAGTTCATTCCGCTCGCGGAAGAGATGGCACTCATCGTTCCCATCAACAACTGGGTCATCTTAGAGGCAACGAAACAACTGAAAACATGGAAGGCCGAGTTCGATCAACCGCTCTCGATGGCAATCAACATTTCTCCTAATCAATTCCGGAGCGACAGTTTTTTGAATACGTTACGAAACATCAAGCAACAGCTCCAGCTCGACCCGGCAGACATCATCTTGGAGATCACGGAAAGTCTCGTCATGCAACAGACTGATGAAATCATCGAACGCATGGAACAAATCAAGCGTTTGAACTATCGACTGTCAATTGATGATTTCGGGACAGGTTTCTCATCCTTACAGTATTTGAAGTCCTTCCCGGTCGATGAACTCAAAATCGATAAAGTCTTTCTCGATGATTGGATGGCGTCCAAATCTCATCTCCTCGATGTCATCGTCCATCTTGGGAAGAGCTTAAATCTCCACGTCGTCGCGGAGGGAGTCGAAGATGAAGAGATGTTGGCTCACTTAAAGTCGACAGACTGCGATTCTTTCCAAGGCTATTTATATGCGAAACCTGCTTCACCTAGTGCAATCGAACAATTACTTCGATCATCAAAAAACTCACCGGACGCTTGAGGCGCCGGTGAGTTTTCTTATAAGGCGATTGCGGCTGTCCAAATCCCATAAATGCCATAGGTCGCACATAGTAGAATAATCAAGGCAATCATCGACTGGGTACGGGTCAAGAAAGGTCGTCCTTGTTCCCGTTCTGCCAACAGAAAGACGAAGATGCCGGGTGCGTATAGAATCATCGCAATCAAGACATACTCGAATCCTGAAGCATAGAGTAACCAGGCGGCGTATAGCGATGCAATCCCGGAAACGACCATCATCCGTAGCGACGTCGTCCGCTTCGCCTCCATCCATCCATAGAGTGCCGAAAATAGATAAGGAACGAGCGCTGCGATTCCGGCGATGCTTGAAAGCACGAGATACGTCTGTTCCGAAAACAATGCGATGGCCGTGACGATTTGAGTGAACGCTTGGGTGATGAATAGTGCGTTCACCGGGGTCTCGTTCGCATTCATACGGTGAAACACTTTTGGAAACACCCCATCCCGGCTCGCCACGTAAGAAATCTCCGTCGCTAAAATCGTCCAACCGAGCAATGCCCCTGTCAAAGACACAAGCAGTCCGATGTTAATCAAGGTTGCGCCGAACGGACCGACGACCGCTTCTAACACATATGCCATCGACGGTTCAGGCAACGCAGCGAGTTCTTCCTGTGTCATGACACCAAACGAGAAGATAGAGATCATCATATATATCAATAAAGTTCCAATCAGACCAATGACCGTGGCACGACCGACATCTTTTTTATGACGTGCGCGCGATGACAACACGACCGCTCCCTCGATCCCGACAAATGCCCAGAGTGTGACGAGCATCGTCGACTTCACTTGTGGAAACACATCCGCCCAAGCAAACCCTGTTTCTCCCCAAAAATCGACTTGGAACGTATCGATTTGAAATGCGAATACAATCAACACGATAAACAAGATAATCGGAACGAGTTTCGCGATCGTTGTCACGATATTGAGAAGTGCCGCTTCACGCATCCCGCGTGAAATGAGCCAAAATAAACCCCAAATCAGAACGACACTCACGAACAAGCGAAACAGTCGATGTTCTGATGAGAAAACAGGGAAAAAATAAGCCAATGTACTGAAAATCAACGTGATGTTGGCTACTGTCCCAATCCAAGCCGACATCCAGTACCCCCACCCGCTGTTGAATCCGACAAACTTCCCGAAACCTTCACGGGCATAAGCATAAATTCCACCTTCTAGCTCTGGCCGCGTGTTAGCTAAAAACTGAAAGACAAAGGCGAGCATAATCATGCCGACACCCGTAATCCCCCATCCAATTAAAACTGGTCCGACCCCTGCGCCCTGTGCCATTGCACCAGGGAGGTTAAACGCACCTCCACCAATCATGGTCCCGACGACCATTGCCGCTAGACCGAAAAAGCCGATTCCGGCTGAATGTTGTTTCAAGTTAACGCCTCCACTACTACTCTGTCTATACGAATAACTATACAAAAATATTGTATAATCATTCGTTGATTTTTCTATTCTACTTCCTGTAAGGATTGCTGAATAGCCATTCTAAATAAGTTTATATTTTCGGATAATTTGAAAAATTCCATTGCATATTCATGTCAGATGTAGTTTAATTACAACATATTCTAAATTATCAGAATTTTCGGGAGGTTGTATGATGCGTAACAAAAAATGGTTAGCGTTATCGGGGGTCGCATTATTGGCGACGGCTGCCTGTAGCACAGGAGATGACTCATCAAGTTCAGAAGGTTCATCTTCGAACGATGCGAAAAAAGAAATCACAATGGTATCGGCAACGGACTTGCCGCAGCTCGATCCGACACTTACAACAGACTCGACATCGGTCATCGTGACAAACAACGTGTTCGAAGGATTGTATCGTCTAGACGAGAACAACCAACCGACACCAGGGATTGCCGAAGATGTCGAAGTATCCGAGGATGGTCTTACATACACGTTCAAGTTACGTGACGCAAACTGGTCGGACGGTTCTCCAATTACAGCTGAAGACTTCGTTTACTCTTGGAAACGTGCCCTCAATCCTGAAACAGGTGCGGAGTATGCCTATATTCTTCAAGACTTGAAAAACGCGAACAAAATCCTTGCAGGTGAAATGCCGCTCGACAACCTCGGTGCAAAAGCGATTGATGAAAAAACGCTTGAAGTACAATTGGAAGCACCAGCTCCTTATTTCTTAGGATTGACTGGATTCCCAACGTATATGCCGCAAAAACAAGAGTACGTCAAAGAGCAAGGCGAAGAGTTCGCAACATCTGTCGACAAGACACTCTATAACGGACCTTACGTCTTGAGCGAGTGGCAAGACAATGCAGGATGGGTTTACAAGAAGAACCCTGAATATTGGGATGCTGAAAACGTCAAGATGGACACAATCAACGTCAAAGTCGTAAAAGACGTATCGACCGGGGTCAACTTGTTCGAGTCGGGTGAAACGGACTACACGCTCCTCTCTTCTGAATTCGTTCCGCAATTCGAAGACAGCGATGAGTTCAAAACGCGTGCCGATGCTCGAATCAACTTCCTTCGTTTCAACCAAAAGAACGAAGCGCTCCAAAACGTCAACATCCGTGAAGCACTTGCGAAAGGATTCGACAAACAGAGTGTGACAGATGTCATCTTAACAGATGGATCGCAACCGGCGAACTATATCGTAGCGAAAGACTTCACGTTCACAGAAGACGGAGCTGACTTCCGTGAGAAGTATCCAGACCTCCTCAACTACAACGTAGATGAAGCAAAAGCCGCGTGGGAAAAAGGATTAGAAGAATTAGGTGTTGAAACAATCGAACTCGAGTTCCTCTCACGTGACGAAGAAGCGTTCAAGAAAGTAAACGAGTTCATCAAAGGCGAACTTGAGAAGAACTTGCCTGGTTTGACACTTAACATCAAACAGCAACCGTTCAAAAACTTCCTTGATCTTGAAGAGAAAGGCGAATATGACGTTTCTGCAGCTGGTTGGGGTCCTGACTATCAGGATCCGATGACATACCTCGACATCTGGGTCACAGACGGACCGTTCAACCGTATGGAGTACTCGAATGACGAGTATGATCAGTTGATTCAATCTGCGAAGAAAGAAGCCGATCAGATGAAACGTTGGGAAACGATGCAAGAAGCAGAACGCATCCTTCTCGAAGAAGACTTTGCCATCGCTCCAATTTATCAAAAAGGTGAGGCATACTTAGAGCGTTCAAACATCGAGAACATGTATCGTCACCCGTTCGGTGCCGATGCGAGCTTCAAGTGGCTTGACGTCAAATAATGAGTATAACCTCCTTGATTCCTACATGGATCAAGGAGGTTTTTCTGTCGTGAAAGTCTCTATATAAAGAGTTTGACACTGCGGTTCACCTTATTTGCTGTCACGATCTGCATCATGAATGTATCTGGATTGGATGACAAGCACATCTACTTCGCCTCCATTTTGGTTGCTCGAGACACCTTGGTTTTCTTTGTACGTCATTCATCTTCATTACCACAGCCTATCACTGTACATCATAGTTCTCTTTTGGTTCATTCTCGGTAAACTACTCGACCGTCTCACTTATGCAGTGACGACCGCACATAAAAAATGACTTCCATCGATTTGATGGAAGTCATTTTCATATATCACGCCTCACGCTTTGCGCGAAGTTCTGCAGGTACTTTCCCACGTTTTGAAATCACTTCTGCGATTCCAACCAATACGATAAACGAAATCAATGCAGCGAAGAATCCGATCCAAATCGATGCTGTAATCCCGAGCACCAAGTAACCGATCGCTGACACGACCGCTGCAAGAATAGCATACGGCAATTGTGTCACCACGTGGTCGATGTGGTGCGAACCCGCTCCTGTTGAGCTGAGAATCGTTGTATCTGAAATTGGTGAACAGTGGTCACCAAACACCGCGCCGGCCAATACAGCCGCAAGTGACGCGAGAAGGAGTTCCGGTTCAACAGCCATGATCAAGTCGGCACCGATTGGAAGCATCAAACCAAATGTTCCCCAACTCGTTCCTGTCGAGAATGCCATGATTCCGGCAATCAAGAAGAGAAGGAGTGGCAAGTAAGATGCAGCGATTGTATCTGTCACGAAGCTCGCCAAGTATTCACCAGTCTTCATGTCGCTGATGACCGCAATGATTGTCCAAGCAAACAAGAGAATCAAGACAGCCGGCCACATGGCACGAACGCCTTCCCATACCGCTTTTCCATAGTCACGCGTTGGGATTTTACGACCAATGAGAAGCAAAAATGCGACAATTAAACTGATGACGACACCCGCTACGAGCGAGCGTGTCACGTCTGTCGATTCGAAGGCTCCAATCAATGAGAAGTCTTGACCATCCGCTGCGAGCGCTTGACCACCCGTGTAAAGCATCGCTGACACTGTCGCGATGATGAGCGTGATGATAGGTACGATCAAATCACGTACTTTCCCACCTTCGTGCTCATGCAAATCTTCGCTCATTCCCATCGGCTTTCCTTTTGCCGAATCATACAACTCCCCTTGGAGGGCACGAAGTTCATGCGTGCGCATCGGTCCGATGGCGAGTCCAGTAAATGCCACATATGCTGTCAAGAGTAATGCGAAGACGGCATAGAAGTTCATTGGGATGATTTGAATGAATGCAGAGAATGACGAGTAACTGTCAATCGAGTATTTTGCCAAAATGCCTGCGATGATGGCGATGATATATGCCCCCCAACTTGAAAGCGGGCTGATGACACAGACAGGTGCTGCCGTCGAGTCAATCATGTAAGCCAGTTTTGCACGTGAGATGTTTTTACGGTCTGTGAGTGGACGACTGATGTTCCCGACCGCCAAGCTGTTGAAGTAGTCATCGATAAAGATCAAAATACCAAGTCCGAATGAAACGAGACGTGCACCACGTGCTGTCTTGACGTTCGCCGCAGCCCATTCACCAAATGCGCGTGCGCCACCTGACGTTTGAATGATTGACGATAAAATCCCGAGCAGGAGCAAGAACGCAATCAACAAGACGTTCCATTCGTTGATGGCTCCATCCGCCCAGAATAAGGCGATGACGTTCGACCACAAATATTGAATCGAATCAATTGGATTGAAGCTATGCAAGAGAAGGACTCCTGCGATAATCCCGACACCGAGTGATGGAATGACCTTTCGTGTTGTGATTGCCATAATAATTGCAAGTAATGCCGGTACGAGTGAGAGTACCGATGTTGAATAATCTACCATGCTGAATTCCTCCCTTTTTTAGGATGAGGCCCCCTATGCTTAAAAAACGCAAAGCGAGGGCATCGGCAACAAAGCCGACACCCCCGCTGGATGTTCCGTCTTTCTTAGCCGACTTGGAGCGCTCCATACGTAAATATGTATGGCAGTCCGACGGGTATTTCCCGTCAGCCCAGCACAACCCCACGGACATGGTGTTGCACTTCGGCGATCCTGCCTTTTTGTAGTCCTCATCGTTGTCATCCTCCGACTACTTACTCATCAGCATCGCACCTCTACCTCATCGATAGCACGAATATTCATTTAAAGTTACGTCTAAATTATCACAGGTTGGCGTCACATATCAATAGTTTTTTTCATCATGAATGATTCGCTTCAAGACAGCGAGTGCTTCTTGGTCATTCATTTCCACCGCTTTAAAGAAGTCGTTGAAGAAGTGATACAACACGAATCGGTCAGCGTGAGACTTCGTCTGTTCTTTAATCGTAGAGAAAATGAGTCGTCGTAAACGGCGTTTTGTCCGTGTTTCTTCTGGTAGTTCTTCGCATCGGTCCTTGAAAGCACGATATACAGAATTGATCAATTCCTCATGTTCATCATACGACCGATTGTAAGCAACTTGTTCCATCTGTAATATCCCCCCTTTCAATGTTGACCCGATGAAACTTGTCGTAACTATATCAACTTTCCGTCACGCATTCAATCGTTATCGGCGGTTCTTAACAAAAATCATACGTTAGACCGAGTCAAGCGTTGATGAATGAGAAGGTGGTCACGTCGAACAATCCCATATCGGTCAATTTCAAGTCTGGAATGACCGGTAAGGCGAGGAAGGACATCGTCAAGTATGGATTGAAATGACGATGGGCTCCCACGACATCTAGCGCATCATTGAGCTGTTCCAAGAGCTCTGCCACTTCACGATAAGGTCGCTTCGTCATCAGTCCACCAATCTCGAGCGGAAGGACGGCAAGCACTTCACCTTCCGATACGGCGACGACGCCTCCCCCTACTTTTTCAAGCGTTCTCGCTGCGAGCAACATGTCTTCCGGACTGACCCCGGCGACGACCAAATTATGGCTGTCATGGGCAACCGTGGCTGCTAGGGCACCTCGTTTCAAGCCAAATCCCGTTACCGGGGCAAGAGCCATATGGCCTGTCCCGTGATGGCGTTCGATGACGGCAAGCGTCGCGATATCCTGCGATAAATCTGCGCCTGATGCGTCTGGTTGGAACGAGAGACGCTGTCGTTTCGTCAACAAGCTGTTCGGAAGCACTTGAATGACATCGATTTCTTCTTCACTTGCGGCAAGTCGGAACGACTCGGCGGTCAATTCGGGTAAGGCGAGCTCACCTTTCATCGGTTTCGGCACTTCAATCCCTTCCGATTCAAACGTCGCATTTCCCTTCTCCGCGACGAGCGTACCATTCACATACACTTGTTCGATTTTTACCGATTCGACGTCTGACAAGATAACGAAGTTCGCTTTCTTACCAGGCGCGATCGCCCCGACCTCTTTTAATCCATAGGCCTCTGCGGCATGTAAACTTGCGATGGCATAGGCCGTTTCCGGCTTAACCCCTTGCTTGATGGCGGTACGGATGTTGTAGTCGATTCCACCTTCCGCGACCAAGTCATCCAAATGCTTATCATCCGTACAGAAAAGGAAGCGGTGGGCATTGCTTTCCGTAACGGCTAGGCTCACCTTCTCCACGTTTCGAGCAACGGACCCTTCCCGAATTTGAACGTAGAATCCACGTCGCACTCGTTCAATCGCCTCTTCCGCAGTCGTACATTCATGATCCGTCATGATTCCTGCTGAGCGATATACATTCAATTGATCTGGGTTGAAACCTGAAGCATGTCCATCCACGACTTTACCCGCTTGTTCCGTCTGAGAGATCTTTTGAAGCATGTCTTCACTTCCGGCTTCAACTGATGGATAGTCCATGACTTCGCCTAGGCCATGCACCCCTGGATCTCCTAAAAACGGTGCCAAATCTTCTGCATACAGTTTTGCGCCCGCATGTTCAAATGGTGTCGCTGGTACACAACTCGGAAGCATCATCCGGACGTCGAGTGGAAGTCCTTTCGCATCCGCCAGCATGTATTCAATTCCAAGTGCTCCGTTCACATTCGCAATCTCATGTGGATCGGCAATCACCGTCGTGACGCCAAGCGGTAAGACTGCTTTCGCAAATTCATGCGGGGGGACCATCGATGACTCGATATGGACGTGCGAATCGATAAAGGACGGCGCAAGCGTCCACGTCGGATCGTGATACTCGACCTCTCCATCGTACCCATCCCCAATAGCCACGATATATCCTGCGTCGATGGCGACGTCTGTACGAATCGTCTCACGACTGTACACGTCAATCACTGCGACGTCTTTAAAGACGACGGCCGCTTTCTTTTTCTTTGCGGCGATGTCAATCAAATGTTGTTTCTCCATCTCTTGATCTCCTTATTCAACGTATTTTAACTATCTTACCAAGAATATTCTTTTCGTTGCAATTTCTTTTTCAAGTTGTGCGACAATGATAATATATCTTTCTGAAAGGGGTTACAACGATGCAATACAAATTAGGAGAGTTGACACCAAAAGTCGATCCGACGACTTATCTTGCACCAGGGACACACGTGATAGGAGACGTGACCATCGGTGCTCACTCGGGAGTATGGTTCAATACCGTCATCCGTGGAGACGAAGGACCCATTCAAATCGGTTCATACGTCAACATTCAAGATGGTTCGATGATCCACCAATATGAAGGCTCACCGACCATCATTCATGATCGCGTCTCGATTGGCCACATGGCGATGATTCACGGCTGTGAGATTGAAGAAGATTGCTTGATTGGCATGCACGCTACCGTACTCGATGGGGCGAAGATTGGAAAAGGGTCCTTTGTCGCTGCCGGTGCGCTCGTCACACCAAACATGCAGATTCCTGAAGGGGTGATGGTCATGGGCGTCCCAGCAAAAGTCGTTCGTCCATTAAACGATGAAGATCGTTTTATCATGGAGAGAACGGTAAAGAAATATGCCAAGCGTGCCGAACAATATAAGCAGTCGTGCGTTCCAGTTCGCGAAATCCAACAATTGTGAAAACGTTTACAACATTCATAAAATGTTAACGTTTCTCTCGAATTTTCTACATAATTCCTTTGTATACTGAAGTTGTAGCCAAGCTGATGTATTGAAAGGAGCCCACTCTATGTATCCGAACCATGATCAACTCATGCTAGACCTGTATGCCTCGTCCATCAATCCAAGTTATGGCCTTCATATCGATGATTCATTCGATGATGCCCTTCATGGCGCACATCGAGAGGTTTGGGAACGTATGCATTTGGATAATAGTAGAGAAGAAGAATCTAAAAATGGAGGAACGACTGAATGATTCCAACGACTGTGATTCAAAATTGGCTCGCAACAAAATTAAAGCGATAACTGACCGATATATAGAGCAAGCGAGCGAAGGGATTCCCCATCGCTCGCTTTTTATTATTCAAACATGATGAGATGCGAATCAATCGGTTGTCGCGCTTTCGGTGCAGGGATATCTTCTGTGTCATATTTCCCGATTTGAAGGAGACCGATAAACGTCTCCCCTTCCGCCCCGATCATTTCCTTCAACCGTGCATCATCGAACAGTCCACCTGTCCGCCAGACCATTCCAATCTCCCGTTCACTTAAAAGCAGTTGAACATTTTGAATGAATGTCGCCGTCGCGAGCAACGCGTCACGATTCCCTTTGTCCGTCTCAAAATGTTTTGCCGTCACATACATACAGGCCGCCGCATTTAAAATTCGCCCCGTCACCTTTTCGCGTTGCCCCTCTGACGCCTCCGAGAAGGCTGGTTCGAGCGCATCGAGTAACACTTGCTTCCCATCTCCATTGAACACATACACGTTCCATGGCTCGACTTTATTGTGAAATGGTGCGTGATGTGCCGATTGCAACACTTCATAAAGCACTTTCGTATCGATTGGTTCTTCCTTGAACATACGGACCGTACGTCTTTCTTCAATTAACTTTTGTGCTGCTGTCTTTGTCATGACCGTCACCTCCCCTTTTTCTCTTCTTTATCATAATTGAAAAACGTTCTCATTTCAAAATCAAAAAAAGACTACAGATTGCTCTGCAGTCTTACGTCGATTGTCCAATGACCTCACATGCCACCAAGTCTTCAAACGTTTGGCGACGAACGACAAGTCGATGTGCCCCGTCCTTCACGAAGACAACTGCTGGACGAAGCATCTGGTTATAGTTGCTCGCCATCGAGAAATTGTACGCTCCCGTCGCTTTGACAAGTAATAAATCACCTGGTGTGACAGGAGGGATCAATGAGCGGTTCGAGATGATGTCTCCCGACTCACAGCACGCTCCGACTATTTTTGCTTCGAGCGTCTTCTCTTCATTCATCCGTGTCGCTGCCACGACCTCATACTCTGCGTCATACAATGCCGGACGGATATTATCCGTCATCCCGCCATCGACAGACACAAATGTACGAACGCCGCTCACTTCTTTGACGGTCCCCACCTCATACAGCGTGGCACCCGCATTGGCGACGAGCCAACGTCCTGGCTCAATCCCGATTTTCGGAAGTGGTAATCCACGAGCCTCGACCTCTTCGACCAACGTCTCCATGACTTGCTCCATCGTCTGGGCAAAATCGAGATATTCGTCTTCATCCAAGTAAGCGACGCCGAATCCCCCACCGATGTTCAAGACGTCCGTCGTATAGCCGGTTTCCTGACGAATCGTATCCATGAAGCGCACCATCGTCTTCACCGTGTTGATGAAGAGGGTCGGATCTTGAATTTGAGAACCGACGTGACAGTGAATCCCCTTCAACTGTAAGTGCTCGGCTTCTAACGTCGCACGAACAGCATCTAAATACGTGTCGTCGTGTGTCGGGAAACCGAATTTTGTATCAACCCCACCCGTTTGAATCGCCGCATGAGCACCTCCGACAACTTGAGGCACAATGCGGAGAAGCACATCGACTTCACGATTGTATTCAGCCGCAAGTCCTGACAAGAGGCTGATTTCTCGCATATTATCGATGGTAAAGTGTGTAATCCCTTGTTCGAGCGCGTATGTGATATCCAAAATCGTCTTGTTCGACCCGTGAACGTGAATGCGCTCTGCTGGTACCCCGGCATGCAGTGCTACGTACATCTCACCTCGCGAGACGACGTCGATGCTCATTCCTGCCGCCATGACTTTTTCATAAACGGCAGCAATCGATAACGCTTTTGATGCGTATAACGCATACGTGTTCGGAAATTTATCAAGAAAGGCATCCCGGACGATTCCGAGACGACGCTCTAGTTCTGACTCACTCATGATATACAAGGGTGTCCCGTACGTCGCTTGAAGTTCACGGACGGACACGCCTTCGATCAAACATTCTGATTGATTGGTGGTGTACATACAATTCCTCCTTCAAAGCGATGTGGAACACGCCATGAACGGGCACAGAGCTGTTCTGAGTTGTTGGCATAGCCAACACGTGTCACGTCATCGATTTTCGTTTCGATCCCATATAATGCGACGCGATCACCGATTTGTACGTCTTCGTCGACTTTAATGAAGCTATGGCTCATAAAGATGTTACTGACGAACGGGTATGCTTTCCCCTCGATGTGAACGGGTAAATGACGTCTCGCTCGCATCAATCCATCCCCATATCCGACAGGTAAGACAGCAATCCGTTCTTTCGATTCCGCGGTATATCCCGTTCCATACCCGACATGAGCCCCCGCTTCGATGTCGTGGACGGCAACCACTTCTGTCTCCCAATAAAACGCAGGTACGAGCCACTCAACCGGCTCGACCGATGAATAACCGTATAAGAAAATACCGACACGCACATGTGTGCAATGGTGCAAGCGCGAGTCGTCTTGGAGCGTGGCCGCACTGTTCGCGGCATGAATCAGTTCAAACGTATGACGTTCCATCAAGCGTGTCGACCAGTCGGCAAAACGTTCGACTTGGACGCTATGCTCGACTTCGGCATTGTCTGCATCCGCAAGCGGAAAATGTGTACATAATCCAACAAGGTTCAATCCTTCATTTTGGCAGAAGGCGACGATCCGTAGTGCTTCTTCAAACGTTTTGGCACCAAATCGGTTCATGCCGACGTCTAGTTTCAAATGAAGGCGAACGCCATCGAGATGCTCCCGCTGCAAAACGAGCCATTCATACGAGCCGATTGCGACGTCAAAATCATGGGCATGCACGTGTTCCCACGTATATACCGGATTCATGACGAGGACGCGAGCCGACTCCGCATGCGTTCGTACTTCGAGCGCTTCTTCTAACGTGGTCACCATGAAGTGACGGACTCCTTCATCATACAAAGTCGTCACAACTGGCTCCATTCCTAGGTTATAGGCATTGTTTTTCACGACCGCAAACACGGGGCGCCCGAGTGCTTCAATCCGGCGTTTGTTTTCGCGAATCGCATTTAAGTCAATTGTGACTCCCATCGTGCAAAGCTCCTTTACTCTTTTACTGCTGATTTCACGAACGTGATCCAATCGCGGTGTTCCGGAAGCTGTCCTGTTACGGCTTCACGATAGCGTGTCAACATTTCGGTCGCAACCGTCTGGACACCTCCACCAATCGAGATATGGTCGACCTCGATGACGCTCGTCACCTCGGCTGCCGTTCCCGTTAAGAAGATTTCATCAGCCACATAGAGCTCATCGCGTCCGATATGGCGCTCGACGATTTCATAACCGGCCTCGCGAGCCAATTGCATCACCGTTTGGCGTGTGATGCCATCTAACACAGAACAATCAAGGGACGGTGTCGTAATTGTTTTTCCTTTCACGAGGAAGATGTTCGCGACACTCGCCTCACTGACATTTCCGTTCATATCAAGGGCGATTGCTTCGTCGAATCCGTCACGGAGCGCCTCTCCTTTTAATAACTGTGAGTTCATATAGTTCGATGCCGCTTTCGCTTGCATAGGCATCATGGTAGATGACACGCGGCGATACGAGGCCACTTTCGCTCGGATCCCGACCGTCTTGTTAAAGTATTCACCGAGCGGCCAACACGAGATGGCAACATGTACCTTCGTCTCAGCAGTCGGCATAAGTGCTTGCCATGGTGTTCCAAGGAAGACGAACGGACGGATGTAGCATGCTTCAAATCCGTTTCGCTCAATCAATTCCATCGTGGCTTGTTCGAGTTCATCTACCGTATACGGTAGCGTGACGTGGTAGTATGCACACGAGCGAACGAGTCGCTCCAAGTGTTCACGTAACCGGAAGATGGCAGGACCTTCCTCCGTGTGGTACGCGCGAATTCCTTCAAAAAACCCGCTTCCGTAGTGAATCGCGTGTGTCATGATACTCGTGTTTGCGTCAGTCGGCTCAATCCAAGCCCCGTCTTTCCACATCCATTGTCCATACTGTTCCATAATGCAACTCTCCCATTCCTCATTTTTTATATTTTCTGTCTATTATACGTTAGAGAGAGCGTAAGTCATCAACAAGTTGCGTTTTTTCAGAAGTTTTTTCATCTTTCTGTTTGATGATTCGTGCCGGTGTTCCCGCAACGACGACGCCTGGGGGGACGTCTTGTGTGACGACACTGCCTGCCGCGACAACCGCATTTTCACCGACGCGAACGCCCTCTAAGATGACCGCGTTCGCCCCGATCATGACACCGTCCTCGATGATGACCGGATCTTTTGAAGGTGGCTCAAGGACACCTGCGACCACGGCACCCGCGCCAAGGTGAACGTTCTTCCCGAGCGTGCCGCGCGCTCCGATGACCGCGTTCATGTCGACCATCGAACCATCTCCGATGACCGCTCCGATGTTGACGACAGCTCCCATCATGACAACCGCATTGTTTCCGATTTGGACATGGTCTCGGATGAACGAGCCTGGTTCAATTCGGGCATTGAGTCGTGTCGTATCAAGCATCGGTACGGCACTGTTGCGACGGTCGTATTCAAGATGTGAATCTGTGATGACCGATGCATTGGCTTCTAAGAATGCCGCAGCGCGTTCTGCCGTCGTCAAGAACAGTTTCGATTCATCCGTTCCGAATGCTTTCGCTTCCTCGATTTCAAGACCTGCCAATTGACCGTTGACGTAAAGCTTAACTGGTGTTTCCTTCTTAGCATCTTTAATATATTGTGCGATTTCATAAGCGTTTGTGAGTAACATGAGTAGCCTCCTCGTATAAGTTCGATAGATTATAAAGTCCTGCCGGGCGATCGATGATCGTTGCCGCAGCGGCAAGGGCCCCGTTTGCAAAGACGCGTTTCGATAACGCAGTATGTTTCAATTCAATCATTTCATCATCTCCGGCGAAGAGCACGGTATGCTCACCGAAAATCGTGCCACCCCGAATGGAATGCATTCCTAACTCTTCAGCTCCACGCGCTTCCCTACGTGACGTTCGTTCGTAAATCGGTGTCACGTCACGCTTCGCTTCGATGGCACGTGCCAATAATTCTGCCGTGCCGCTTGGTGCGTCCACTTTCTTTCGATGGTGTGCCTCAATCACTTCAATATCATACCCGAGAGTGAGTGGGACGAGTTGGTCGAGCAACTGCTTCAAGAGCGCGATCCCGTATGAGGTGTTGTAAGATTGGAAGATTGGGATGTCTTGTGAAGCCGTTTCAATCTCGGCCAGTTCATCCGGTGTGAAGCCGGTCGTCGCGATGACGAGCGGAATATTGCGCTCCCGTCCGAACGCGAGTAAGCCAGGGAGTAACGCCGGGTTCGAAAAGTCGATCACGACATCGACGGGTGCCTCTACCTCACTCAAAGTTGCCGTGTGTTCATCACTTCCCGGTGAGACGATTGCCGTTACGTTTACACCTTGCGCATGAGCGACCTCTTCGACAATGCGTCCCATTGCGCCAAACCCATGGATGAGAACATTCATTGTCTCACCTCATTGAATTGCTCCATCGCCGACAGTAATTTCGCTTCAGCCGTCGCGCTCATCGGAACGAGCGGTAGGCGTGGCGCGCCGACTTCAAAACCTCGCGCTTGAAGCGCCGCCTTCACCGGAATCGGATTCACTTCTGCGAAAAGTTCATCGATGACCGGGAGTAAACGAATTTGCCACGTACGTGCTGTCTGCAAATCACCCGCCAATAGGGCGTCTGCCAACGCGACCGTTGCTCCCGGATAGACGTTTGATAAAACGGAGACGACCCCTTGTGCGCCCCAAGCCATGTACGGCAAGATTTGATCGTCATTTCCACAGTAAACGGTGAACCCTTCCGGAATATGGGCCATCATCTGCGCCATGACCGAGATATCCCCACTCGCTTCTTTCAAGGCCGTGATGCGCGGATGTTCCGCGAGCTCACCGACCGTTTCAGGTGCCAAGGCGACACCCGTTCGTGACGGAACATTGTAGAGCATGAGCGGAATCGGTGACGCATCCGCAATCGCGGTAAAGTGAGCAATCAGTCCGGCCTGTGTCGACTTGTTATAGTACGGTGTGACGACCATCGCCATCTCCGCACCAAGTTCGGCGGCCCGTTTCGTTTTCTCGATACTGACTGCTGTATTGTTCGACCCGGTCCCCGCGATGATCACGGCTCGACCGTTTGCGACCTCAACCGCGCGAACGAGCAATGTCTCAAACTCGTCATCAGTGATTGTCATCCCTTCGCCGGTCGTCCCGCCAATGACGAGCCCCGTCACGCCTTCTTGGATTTGGTCTTCAATTAATGCCGCCCATGCTTCTAGATTCAACTGCCCATTTTCTTGAAACGGGGTAGCTAGTGCTGTCGCCACTCCTGTGAACATGTCATCTCCCCCTTATTTTGTCGCTGTTTGACTAATCATACATTGTGCGATTTGAACGGCATTCGCGGCCGCCCCTTTTCGGACGTTATCTGCAACGCACCAAAGATGGAACGTATTGGGTTGTGAATCGTCTCGGCGAATTCGTCCGACATACACCTCATCCGTCCCGTTCGCATCGAGCGGTGTCGGATAGGTCAATTCGGATGGATTGTCCATTAACACGACCCCTGGTGCATCGGCGAGGACTGCTTTCACTTCTGCGACCGTCGCATCTCGCTCGAGCGACACCGTGATCGAGACCGCATGACTATTTCGCACCGGCACCCGGACACAAGTGGCCGTCACCCCGAGGTTTGGCGCATTTAAAATCTTACGTGTCTCACCCATCATCTTCTGTTCTTCTTTCGTGTAGCCATCTTCTAGAAACACATCGATGTGCGGCAACACGTTATCATAAATCGGATACGGATAATTCGTCGGTTCCTCTCCGCGCGCACCGCGCTCGAGGTCATCGATCCCTTTTTGACCGGATCCCGATACCGCTTGATAAGATGTGTACGCGACGCGTGTCAGTCCGTATACTTCCGCTAGAGGCGCGAGCGCCACGACCGATTGAATCGTGGAACAGTTCGGGTTCGCGATGAGCGTTCTCTCCGGACTGAGTTCGACTCGGTTCACTTCCGGCACAATGAGTGGAATTCCTTCTTGCATTCGGAATGCACTTGAATTATCGATGACAATGACTCCTTGCTCACTCAACCGAGGGGCATATTGTTCACTGATGCTCCCACCTGCAGAGAAGAGTGCGATATCGATTGGGTCCGCATAAATCGCATCGGTCAATTCACGAATCACAATCGATTGCCCATTCACCTCGACCGTCTTTCCTGCCGAGCGGGCTGAAGCGTAGAGTCTCAGTTCGCTGATTGGAAATTCATATTCCGTTAAAACGTCAATCATTTTTTGTCCGACGGCACCTGTTGCACCGACGACTGCTACGTTATACATCGTGCTACCTCCTTATAAGTTGAACCGGGCCGCAATGGCTGCGACTGCCGCTTCCACATCTTGTTCTTGAATCGTATAGGAAATACTGATTTCTGATGTCGTGACTTGATAGAATGGAATCCCCATCTCGCGGAATGTCGCGAAGAGCTCTGATGCGACGCCTGTCGCGTCTCGCATGCCGATTCCGACGACCGAAACTTTTGCATGTTCCGTGTGACGATCAATTTTGATTTGAGGCAAGGTCGCTGTCAACTCTGCGAGTGCCTCTTCTAAAAATGCCTCTTCATCGAGCGGACATGTGAACGAGAGGAATACTTCACCGTCGAATGCCGTCTGTGAAATCATATCGATGTTGACGTGTCGCTCTGACAATCGTTCAAAGATGTCTGCGACTCCCGCCGTATGCGGAATATGTTTGATTGAAACACTGAGTACGTTCTTGACGACACTCACACTCGTGACTGCTTTCTGTTCCATCGCTTGCGCCGTATCCATGATCCATGTTCCTCCTTCGCTCGATAGCGTCTTCCCTACAAAAATATTGACGTCATATTTCTTTGCGAGCTCCACGCTTCGCATCTCCATCACTTTTGAACCGAGTGCGCTCATCTCCATCATCTCGTCATAGGAGACCGTATCAAGCCGTTTCGCCGTCGGATGGATTCGTGGGTCCGTCGTATATACACCCGCGACGTCCGTATAAATTTCACAACGCTGACTGAGGACGGCCGCCAGTGCGACGGCTGTCGTGTCCGAACCGCCACGCCCAAGGGTCGTGACGTCTCCCGCCTCATTTACGCCTTGGAATCCGGCGACAATCAGGACGTCGTATTGACGCAACTTCTCGTGTAACACTTCTTTCCGAATCGCTTTGATTTTGCTCTTCGTATGAATGCCCATCGTATCGATCCCGGCTTGCTGTCCCGTTAGAGAGATGGCCGGCACGCCTCGTGAGTTCAAGGCGATACTGAGTAGGCTGATTGTCTGTTCTTCCCCGACGGCGAGTAGCCGATCGAGTTCGCGAATCATCGGGCGATCCGTGATTTGTTTGGCGAGCGACAGGAGCGAATCCGTCGTTTTGCCCATCGCCGATACGACGACGACCAATTTTTCACCGGTCGCTACACGTGTCTGTAAATAGTCCGAAATGGCTTGTATTTGTTCGATTGTGGCAACGGAGCTGCCACCAAATTTCAGTACGGTTGTCATCAAGTTCCCCACTTTCAAGATGTCCACCAACAGAAAAAGCGGCAGACCGGTAGGAAGCACTCTCCCTACGGTCTGCCGCTTGTACGCGCAGTTGAAAAACGATTAAAGAATCGTTCCGTAGATAGCGCTCCATGGTAGTTGACCATGGCAGTGTAGGCGTTGTTCACGACTACCCCAGCCTTCGTTCACACGCACGTGAACGTCGACTTCGGCGAATTTCCCCTTTCGGCTCGGTCCGGAGTGCGTCCGTTTCAACCAAGCTTACTCATGTCATTCGCAACCTCTATCTGTCAGTTGTTAGTATTAGTTATAACAAAACGAAATCTTCTTGCCAACCTTTTTTTAGAAAAATGGGATATTTCAAAAAAGGATTACCATGTTTTTCGCATCATGCGGTGTGGGATATCGGCATCCAAAAACTCATCTCCGAACGCCTCGTACCCGAGCTTTTCATAAAACGGAAGCGCCGTCAGCTGTGCCCCTAATCGTAGTTCGACCAATCCTTGACGTTTCGCGACACGCTCGACTTCGTCCATGATCTCTGTTCCATATCCATGACCTCGGGCCGCCTGAATCGTCGCCACCCGCTCCACTTTCCCAACAGTCGAGTCGACGGGACGAAGACGTGCTGTCGTCACCGGTTCGGAGTCAAGGAGCCCGACCACATGTGTACACATATCGTCTAAATCATCGTATTCTAAACTCGCATCGATTCCTTGTTCCTGAACGAATACGATCTCCCGAACTTGTTTGGCCTGTTCAATCAACGCTGCTTCGTTTCCCGATTGAATGATCAACATGGTAAAACTCCTTCCTGCAATCGTTTCACGATTTCTTCGATTCCCTTTTCTAGTTCCGCTACGGATGTGAAACGCGCTTGGGCCTGCTTATGGCTTCCACCGCCACGACCGATTTTCATCTCTTGGAGCGCCGCTTTCAAGAATGTGCCGACGGCGATATCCTGTGTCCCATCATGCATGACGAACAATTTCTGCGTTCCATAGTTGGCGCCAACGGCAATTCGTCCTGTTGCTGCGATTCGTTCGATGATGGCGGTCGTCAACGTTTCCGTTTCTGTTCTCCCGACATGTAAGGCCACATAGTTATCTTCTTTCAACACGGCCTCCACTTTCGCTTTGGCAATCCGTTCTTCGAGCGTTTTGATTTCTTTTTCGCGTTCCAAACGAATCGTATGTTCTTCGATTACACGGGCTGCAACGGATTCATTCGTTGTCGAGAATGTATGGTGAATCGCCCGTAACGCTGCTCGCGCTTGTTGAGTCACCTTGATCGCTCGATCTCCGGCCACATACGTCAAACGGAGATTCCCCCTCACTTTCTTCATCGCCGTCACATGGATGGTACCGAGTTGTCCCGTTGTCTCCACATGGGTGCCACCACATGCATTGTAATCTAAACCTTCGATTTCGACGATGCGAATCATCCCCGTTCGGTCCGTCCCTTTCCGTAAACGCATCCGGTCTACTTCTTCTTCCGGAATCTCGTAGACATGAATCGGACGGTTTTCAAAGATCAGTTGTTGCATCTCTTGTTCAAGTGCTTCAACGTCCGCCCAGTCCATCGTTGCCGTTTCAATCTCAATGGATGAATCCGTTTCTCCGATTCCAAAGCTGAGCGTCCGAATGCCGTGGCGATCTTCTAAAATCGCCGTTAACACATGTTGAGCCGTATGCTGGATGGAATGGTCCCGTCTGACATCTTCATCGATTCGAGCCTCTACTACTTTGCCCGCTGGTAATGCTTCTGACAAGAGATGCCACACCTCCCCGTCCTTGATTTGTACATCTAGTACAGGAAGCGTCCCAATCCACCCACGGTCAGCCGGTTGTCCCCCACCTTCCGCATAAAACGGACTGTTCTCGAGTGTGTGCCAATTACCGTTGCCGTCTTCCATTATCGAAGTCACGACTGTATTTGCTGTATGTGGTTCCATCTTGTCCTCCACCCTCTCTCTATAATCTGTTCAGACAACTAGTTTAATTTCGTCTATAATGAAACATACATCTTCTCAGTCAGGAGCGAAATGATATGTTAGAAATCGATAAACAATCTCCGTTACCTATTTATTATCAAATTGAAGCGTACTTAAAGCAACAAATTGATGACGGATTGTTAAAACCAGGAGACACCTTGCCGTCAGAGCGTGAGTTTTCGGAGCAATTTCACGTCAGTCGGATGACGATTCGTCAAGCCATTATGAACCTCGTCAATGCCGGTTACTTGAGCCGTCAAAAAGGACGAGGCACATTCGTCGCGAGTCAGAAGATTGCGATGACGTTATCGGGACTGACAAGTTTTTCCGAGGAAATCAAACATCGAGGTATGCGACCGCTCAGCCGTCTCTTGTCATACGAGGTCATTCCGGCAACGGATCGCATCGCGCAGCAACTGAGTATCCCAAATCAAACACCGGTTTATGAGATGAAACGGCTACGACTCGCCGATGATCATCCTCTTGCGCTCGAAACTGCCTATATTCCCGTTCATTTATTGCCTGACCTGACGCAAGATGACGCCACGGGATCGATTTATGCGTATGCCGAACAGCATGGCTTACGCTTGAAAAATGCAACACAGACACTCGAAGCCCGGAGCGCCGGTCCAGAAGAAGCCAAGCTTCTCACCATTTCTCCGAACGCACCGGTCTTGTTGATTGACCAGCGAACATATCTCGAAGATGGCGGCATGTTTGAATACAGTCGTTCCCTTTTCCGTGGCGACTCGTACTCTTTCACCGTCACCATGGATCGCATATAAAAAAAGTTTGCCCGGTGGCAAACTTTTTTTATTGAGCTTCGTACGTTACCCCGCTCGGGTCTAACGTATACGACTCGAGTTCTGTATCGGACATCGGCTCGACACGATTACCGGCGTCCGCTTGTTGTACACGATAGCGTACTTCTTCAAGAAGCGGTTCGTTCAAGAAATAGTAGAAGTGTCCGTCATCTGCCCGGGCACCTTCTCCAGTCAATTGATATTGCACCGTATTGTGAAGCGCGCCAACATCTTCAATTAAACGCATATAGTCATTCGGTCCAAGTGTCGTCTGCATGTTGTCGCCGACGGCTTTCAAGACCTTATCGTAATTGTTTAGGAGTGATGTGCCGAGTGATTGTTCGAGCACGGCATTGATGACTTCCATCTGGCGTTGACCACGACCGATGTCCCCACGTGGGTCATCGTATCGATTTCGAACGTAGGCAAGTGCCTCTTCACCAGAAAGCTGTTGAAGTCCTTGTTCGATTTGAACTGTCTCACGTGACGCATCGTAACTGTTTTGTTGTGATGAGAACGGAACATCAATCTCAACGCCACCTACAGCATCAATGAAATCAACGAACCCTTGGAAGTTGAGCGAGACGACATGGTCGATTTCAACACCGATTAAATCTTCGATCGTGTTCGTCGCCATCCGCATCCCGTTGTTCGGATTCGATTCATCCATCGAACCGAAATAGTAAGCGTGTGTGATCTTATCTTGGTCAAGTCCCGTCTTGCCATAAGGAATGTTATATCCCGTGTAGTCGATATTGACATACGAGTCACGCGGGATACTGAGCATCGTCGTCTGCTTTTCTTTCTTGTTTAAAATGACGACAATCATGACGTCCGATCGTCCAAACTCGCCACGCGCTTTCTTCTGTGGCGAAAGGTCTGTCCCTAAAATCAAGAACGTCTCCGTATCTTCTTTATCATAACGAGTCGGCTCAACCGTCGGGTCATCCTCTAATGTGACTTGGGTGCCTGACAACATATTGTGGGCTTTGTAAAACGCTGTACCGTAAATGCTAGATCCAGCAATAATCGCAATCAGCACGAGGGCACTAAATATCTTATAAAACGCAGACGGACCTGTGCGCTGTCTGCGAGCATGTGTTCTAGAATTCATATCGGTCTCCTTCGAGTCAAAATAATAAGCTTCACTCATTATAGAGGAAAGCGGGAAATTTGTCGAAAACGTTTTGATGACAAATTTGTTTCTTTACATTTTCCCACAGTTGAACACAGAAAAGCCCGCGGAGATGACTCCGCAGGTTCGTTAATCCCGAATGGTGAAAAATCGTGTTGCCGCTTCTTGCCCACGGGCTTGTAAGGATTCCGCACAGCGCGATGCAGCCGCCCCGTCGAGCACGACCGTCACACCTGGATGGGCCTGGAGGATCGTGGCCGGCCAGTCGACGGTCGGTACGCTTTCAATCATATGTTGTACGGCCTCAGCCTTTCGCTCGCCTGTCGCCACAAGGACAATCTCACGTGCATTCATGATTGTATCGAGCCCCATCGTGATCGCATGCGTCGGAACATCTTCCAATCGGTCAAAAAAGCGACGGTTTGCCTCTCGTGTTGATTCGGTGAGTTCGGTGACATGTGTTTTCGCATCAAGCGCTGTACCCGGTTCATTAAATGCGATGTGACCATTTTCCCCGATGCCAAGAAGTTGTAAGTCGACACCAAGATTCCGAACGAGGTCTTCGTAACGAGCCGCCTCCGCCTGAGGATCTGGCGCATCACCTTGAGGAAGATGGCTTTGTTTAAACGGTACCTCGTCAAACAAACGCTCTTTCATAAAACGGTGGTAGCTTTGTGGATGCTCTGGTGACAGACCGATATATTCATCTAAATTGACGCTCGTCACGTGGCTACAATCGAGCGCGTCCTGTTTAAACATCTGATACATCCCGACCGGTGTGCTGCCGGTTGCGAGACCAAGTACGAAGTCATGTTTCCCTGAAATCCGTTCTTTGATTAGCGTATAGGCGATTCGTTCCGCATCGTTCGCCGTCTTTGCGACTAGTACATTCATCTTTGTTCCTCCCGTTTATATACGATTCGACCTTTGACAAAAGTCATCTGAACATGTGTCGTGTCATCCCAAACGACAAGGTCTGCATCAAACCCCGATTTGATGTCTCCTTTTGTCGTCAACCCGAATTCTTTGGCCGCATTCGTCGAAGTCATTTTGACCGCTTCTTCCACCGTGCATCCTGTATATGCCTGAATATTTCGGAATGCGGCATCCATCGTCAACACACTGCCTGCAAGGTTTCCGGCTTTAAGTCGCGCAGCCCCGTCCGCTACGATGACCGGTTGGCCTCCAAGCTCATATTGTCCGTCCGGAAGTCCTTTTGCTCGCATTGCATCCGTGATGACGACAAGTTCATCTGCTCCTTTTAAGCGAAACGCGAAGTCGACCATCTCCGGACGACTATGGATCCCATCCGGAATGATTTCCGCGATGACTCCACCCTCTAAGAGACAATACCCTACCGTTCCGGGTTCTCGATGGTGTAACCCACGCATTTGGTTATAAAGATGCGTCCCGTGTTTGACGCCCGCCTGCTTGTTTTCTTCAAATGTCGCGCTCGTATGGCCCGCTGAACCGATTGCACCGGTTTCGCGAAGGACCGATTCAAATGCACGTGCACCTGGCCGTTCCGGTGCATAGGTGACAAGACGGATATGACCGCCGGCAAGCTCTTGCCATTTTCGGAACTGCTCGGCGTCCGGGTCGATAATATATTCTGCCGGTTGTGCCCCCGCCATCTCCACGTTGACAAATGGACCTTCCAAGTGGATTCCGATGAGTGTCGTATCCTGCGCTTCGATGACATTTCGGACTGCTTTCAAGGCATGCTCAATCGCTTCTTTTGACTGCGTGATGGTCGTCGCAAAAAAAGAAGTGACGCCTTCTTGTAGCATGTCGTTACTCAACTGCCGAAGTTTTGATTCATCCGCATCCATCGTATCGACTTCATATCCCCCGTGGATATGCACATCGATGAGACCCGGTGTCACGAGTGCTCCAGCGACATCAATCACATGCTCATCCTGTTGTTCAAACTGTTCCATCGATCCGATTTCATCAATCGTTTGACCATTCCATCTGATATATCCATGTTCCCATGTATGTTCTGCTGACACGATACGAGCATTGATCAATGTCCCCATCGGTTCACCACTCCTTTTTGTTTTCCTCCATGATATCATATCGAATAAAAGTATAGTTGTATAGACCAATTTTGAATAAATAAAAGATCGTCCACATTTGCGAACAATCTTATCCTCTTTATGTCGATTGAATCGTCCCATAGCGCCGGACAATCCATACTAACCGGATAAATAACAAGACCGCTCCGGCTGCGAGTCCTGCAATCAAGCCAATCCAATAGCCGTCTGGTCCAAACCCGGCGTGCTCTGCCAAAACATACCCGAGAGGTAAACCGATGACCCAATAAGCGACAACTGAAAGGACGAACGTGATGTTGACGTCTTTAAAGCCACGTAATATCCCTTGGATCGGTGCCGCGACGGCATCTGACAATTGGAAGAATACAGCGAAAATCATAAAGTGCGCTGCAAGGTCCACGACCGTCGGGTCATTCGTATAAATGGCCGCAACCCGTTCGTTTTGCCAAAACAAAAAAGCACCTGAAAAGATAGAGACACCGAGACAGAGCGCAAGCCCGATTTTTGCATAGCGGACGGCATCCTGCAGTCGTTTCGCGCCGAGCTCATACCCCACGACAATCGTCAATGCGCTCGATGCGGAGAGTGGCAACATGTACACGAACGAGGCAAAGTTAATCGCCGCTTGGTGAGCCGCGACGATTTGATCACCGTATGAACTGAGCAATACCGTGACTGCCGCAAAGATACTGACTTCGGCGAAAATGGCGAGCCCGATTGGGGTCCCAAGTTGTAACAACTCTTTTTGTCGGAGCCAGACCACCCGTTCGGTCGTCCGTAAAAACTTGTATTCGCGGAACGGCTTCCCGTTTCTCACGAAGAAGAAGGCCATAAAGAAGAGTAGCCAATAAGTGATGCTCGAGGCGATTCCCGCTCCAACACCTCCGTACGCCGGCACACCCAGTTTTCCGAAGATGAAGATGTAATTTAATCCTACATTAATGGGTAACCCTAATAGTATGAGGATCATCGAGACTCTCGTCTTGCCTAGGGCATCCATGAGAGTACGTAGCACATTGAACAGGAACATCGGCAAGGCGCCGAATCCAAGCGCAAGCAAGTATTGCGTCGCGATTCGTTTCCCTTCTACACTGAGCCCCATGCTCTCGATCGCCATCGGCACAAAGAATGAGCCCAACGTCAGCGTGATTACGCTCAGCATGATGGCTAAATAGATACCTTGAAACAAGGTACGTTGAATCTGTTGACGGTCTCGCGCACCAAGCGCATGCGACACGATTGGGGCCACCGCCAGCAAGATTCCACTCAGTCCGGTATACACCGGCATCCACAAGCTTGAACCGACTCCGACACCAGCCAAATCGACGGCACCTGCACGTCCGGACATGACGGTATCGAAAAAGCTAATCAAATAAAAAGACACTTGCGTGACTAGGATTGGAAAGAAAATCGTGAAGAACAGTTTGATTTTTTCGTTTAATGAATGTGTTTGGTACATGGACAACCCTCATCTCTTTTTCAGAAAGGAACTTATAATCATGAATCAACGGCATGCAGAAAATCTTAAATTTGAACTGTTGGAAACGTGGAACACGTTCAATCACTATGTGACGGCAGCCCTCACCTTCAACAATTCAGAAGATATTCATCGCGCCCGCGTACATTTACGGAAACTGATCACCTTCATGCAACTATACGAAACAAAACCGGCGACGTTCAGACAACTCAAACAATTGATGGGGGCACTCGGTCACGTGCGTGAACTCGACGTCCTCATCGAAACGTTTGATTCTAAATCCGAACTCGACCATGCGTTTCTTGAAGCCATGGAAACACAACGTGCCATCGCACGGACGATTCTATGTACCCGTGTCAGTGAAAAAATGACACCGTCGCTCGATCAACAAGTACGTCGCTTCATCGGTGGACCGTTATTTCGTGCATTCAAAAAAACGAACGCCTCCCCGATGTTAGAAAAGGCGAAAAGTGAGCGCAAGCAACGTGTGCGCGTCTATCATGAACAATCCAGTGGAAAAGAACAACTTGAAGCGCTCCATAAAGTCCGTTTAGCCGTCAAACGCGAACGCTATTTACATGAGTACTTGCTAAACTATGAATCGGATGCATCGATGGACACTGTCCGAACGTTAAAAAAAATGCAAACCGAACTCGGTGAGATGAACGACCATGACCAACTGTTAAAGCGTTGGCGTGCCTTCACCCCTCCAGCTGAACTACAGTCCGCATACGACCGAAAAATTGAAACATTACAGCAGGAACTCGACGCATCCATGGAGCATCTATCGATTTAGCGAGAAGTATAGCGCTCAATCAATAGTTCCAACAACTTCATTCCGGCAATCGAGTTTCCTTTTGAATCAAGTGCCGGACTAAATACGCCAAACCCGACGTTCTTCAAATCCAGTTCGTGGTTCCCGACTGCCAAGATGGCACCCGACACCCCACTTTTTCCTGGAAGACCAACCCGGACAGCGAACTCACCCGAGGCATCATACATGCCACACGTCGTCATGATGGCCTTGACGATTCGGACGACCCGACGTGGAATCAACTCTTCGCCCGTATCCGGGTCTTCTCCATTCCCTGCAAAGATACGCCCGATTCGTGCCAAATCAAAACAATCAATCTCGATGGCACACTGTTTCGTATACACATCAATGATTTCATCGACGTCACCTTCCACAATTCCATGGTGACGCATGAAATAGAGCAAGGCACGGTTCAAGTCGGTCGTCTCGTATTCAGAGCGGGCGACTTTTTCGTCGTACGTGACCTCCTCGACCGAGCGATTTAATAACGTCGCTAAAAACTGGCGGAACTGATAGATTTTGAGTTCTGCCGTCTCCCCCAAAATCATACTCGTCACCGCTAACGCTCCGGCGTTGATCATCGGATTCAGCGGTTTTGACGGGACCGTTTCCGCAAGTTTGGCGATGGAGTTGAATGCGTCCCCCGTCGGCTCCATCCCAACTTTCGAAAAGACATAGTCCTCCCCGAACTCCATCAGTACATAACAAAGGGTGAGCGCCTTCGATACGCTCTGAATCGTAAACTTATGATGAACATCCCCCGCATGAATATACGTACCGTCCGGCAAACAAATTGCCACCCCGAGTAAATCGCTCTTCACATGTGCGAGTTCAGGGATATAATCCGCCACTTTCCCTTGAGCCGTGTACGGACGACACTCATCAACCAAGTGATTCAACTGTTGTTCGAGCACATTCATTCCATCACCTCATGTTCCATCAAATTTCACCCGGGTCATCTTATCATATTACCCGTCTGGTGGTCCATCATCTTTATACCAGTCTTCATCCGCCCAAATCATCGATGGACTTTCCTCGTCTCCAACAAACTTTTCTCCGTGTCGATTCATCGACATAATAAACCCAGCTATGCCTACCACTACAAGCGTCGCAACGATAAGGAAGGAAGCCATTCCATCGTCCCCTTTTGAATTCGTGACAAATTTGTCTAGAACTCCGTGACATTTATCCTATATCTCCGTCAACATTCTCGATACCGTTAAGACGACAACAATTTTAGAGAAATGGGTGAATCAATTGAATCGAATCGCGATTATCGGAGGTGGCATCACCGGACTTGCCGCAGCCTATTATGCCAAAAAAGCCGGAGCTCATGTCACATTGATTGAGGCGCAGGACCGTCTCGGTGGAAAAATTAAGACCATTTATCGGGATGGTTTTACGTTAGAGACTGGACCCGACGGTTATATGGCACGAAAGCCGACCTTGACATCACTTATTACCGATCTCGGTCTCGCAGATCAACTCGTCCGCTCCAGAACGGGGACTTCTTACATTTACGTACGGAAGCAACTGAGACAGATGCCGGCCGGATCGGTCATGGGCATCCCGACTAAGTTTTGGCCGATGGTCAAAACGGATCTCTTTACTTGGAGAGGAAAACTTCGCGCCGGATTCGATCTCGTGATTCCACGTGTGTATGCAGGAGAGGATATCTCGCTCGACCGTTTCTTTCGGACGAGACTTGGCTCAGAAGTAGTTGATACAATGATCGAACCGCTTCTGTCAGGGATTTACAACGGGACACTCGATGACATGAGCATCGAGTCTACTTTCCCTCAGTTTATCACGATTGAACAAAAAACTCGCAGTCTGATTCTCGGAATGAAAGCACTCACTCCTCCCGTCCAAGCCGGTGTAAAGCCGTCCGAGACTGGTAAGTTCCTGTCAATTAAGCAAGGACTCGGAGCACTCGTCGAGGCGCTCCGTCCGTCGATTGATCGACTCATGTTAAAGACGGTCGTTCAATCCGTTCGACCTCATGAAGTCACATTTGCCGATGGGACGATCGAACAGTTTGATGGCATCATCATGGCCACATCGCCGCATGCACTCGGACCTTTGCTCGGATTCCCGGAAGCCGAACGTTTGTCATCGTTAAAACGTACCTCTTCGATGACCGTACTCGCCGCCTTCGACGAGTCAGAAGTGGATGCGTTAGATGGAACCGGCTACGTCATCGCCAAATCGGAAGGAAACGCTTTGACCGCTTGTAGCTGGATGCATAAAAAATGGCCACACCTAGCACCTAAAGGAAAAGCATTGCTCCGCATGTATATCAGTTCAGAACATGTCCCGTCCCTGCTCCATGAAGAGGATGATCTAATCGCAAACTTCGCTTTAGACGAACTTCGACGCATTCAAAAAGTCGGGACTCCCCTCTTCACGAAAGTCGAGCGACACATTCAAACGATGCCACAGTATGAGGTCGGTCATAAACAGGACGTCCGCGCGTTCGAAGAAGCCCTTTTGAAGTGGGACGGCGTCGAAGCGTGTGGCGCCATTCTCCATGGGGTCGGATTACCTGACTGCGTCGATTCCGCCAAACGGGCGGTCGAAAACTTACATCTTCGACAGGGGGTGACGGTATGAAACGTATCGACTATAATGAGAACCCGTTCATCGTCATTTGGGAAGTCACACGGGCCTGTGCGCTCTCCTGCGTCCACTGCCGGGCAGAGGCACAATTTCATCGTTACGAAAACGAACTCGACACGGAAGAAGGGAAGGCATTGATTCGCGAGATTCATGCGATGGATAACCCGATTCTCGTCTTTACGGGGGGTGATCCTCTCATGCGTGAAGATTTATTTGAATTGACCGCATATGCTTCCTCCCTTGGGATGCGCGTCTCGATGACACCTTCAGCTACACCTCGTGTAACTCACGATGCCGTGAAACGGGCAAAAGCAGCTGGTTTGTCACGTTGGGCCTTCTCCATTGACGGACCGGACGCCGTGACGCATGACTACTTCCGCGGTACACGTGGCAGCTTCGACCGTACCATTCGAGGAATCTCATATTTCCGAGAAGAAGGGATGTCATTTCAAATCAATACGACGGTGACCGAATACAATGTCGATCGATTACCGGAAATGGCGAAGCTCGTAGAATCCCTCGGTGTATCCGTCTGGACGCTCTTTTTCCTCGTGCCGACCGGACGCGGATCCCTGTTACAGCCCATTACACCAGAGCGACATGAGGAAGTATTGAAATGGGCGTTCTCCCTACAAGAGACGGTGCCGTTTATCATCTCGACGACGGAAGCCCAATTTTATCGGAGAGTCGCCCGCCAAGAAAATCAGCGACGCCGGGCAGCAGGACTCCCTCCAATCGGACATCCACATGACGATTTGGCAAAAGCCCCTCGTGGGACGAATGACGGCAACGGATTCGTCTTTATCTCACATACAGGGGACGTACAGCCGTCCGGATTTTTACCGATCACCTGCGGAAACGTCCGAACGACACCTCTCGCCGATATTTATCGCCATCATCCGACATTCAAGGCGCTACGTGATCCGGATAGTCATCACGGAAAGTGTGGGTATTGCGAGTATCGTTATCTATGTGGTGGTTCGCGCGCTAGAGCCTATGCGGTCACAGGTGATTTCAAAGAATCAGAACCGTACTGTATCTATCAACCAGAACGTCCTCTCGTGTCACAATAACGATTCCCATTTATAGGAATCAGTTATTTGATTTTGAGAAGAAAGCGTCGGCATACATAAAAGAGGCTGGGACATAACCCAGTAATTTTATAAGAAAGAGGCCCCCGTGAGCAACTTGTTCGCTCACAGGGGCCTCTTGTCATTTTTATGGGTTCGTGCATTTCGGACTAAACAGAAAAGAAAGGGTCCGGCCACCGAAAATCGGTGACCGGACCTCTTGCTTTATGCATTGGCTGTCGACGGACGTAACGTCAACGCCCCGTTCTCGACATCGATGATGACCGTTTCACCATCCTCGATTTCTCCAGCGAGGATGCTTCGGGCAAGTTTCGTTTCAATCGTCCGTTGTACATAACGGTTGATTGGTCGAGCACCGAATTGAGGTTCATACGCTTCGTCGGCAACGAATGTTTTCGCTGCGTCGGTGATCTCGATATGAATCGAGCGTGTCGTGAGCCGTTCGCTCATCCGTCCAACCGCTTTCTCGACGATTTGACCGATTTGGTCTTTCGTGAGTGGATGGAACAGAATTGTTTCATCGATCCGGTTCAAGAACTCAGGACGGAAATGGTGACGGAGTTTGTCGAGCACTTGACGCTCCTCATCTTCATCAACCACACCATCTCTCGCTGCCTCAAGCAAAATGTCTGCCCCGATGTTCGACGTCATGATGACGATTGTATTTTTAAAATCGACGATGCGCCCGTGCGAATCGGTCAATCGACCGTCATCGAGTAGTTGCAACAAGATGTTGAAGACGTCCGGATGTGCCTTCTCGACCTCATCGAGTAAGAGAACCGAGTACGGGTTACGGCGAACCGCTTCTGTCAACTGGCCACCTTCCTCATATCCGATATAGCCTGGAGGGGCACCGACGAGACGTGATACGGCATGTTTCTCCATATATTCACTCATATCGAGTCGAACGATATGATCTTCTGAGTCAAACATCGCTTCCGCAAGCGCCTTCGCGAGTTCTGTCTTCCCAACCCCCGTCGGTCCGAGGAAGAGGAATGAGCCGATCGGACGATTCGGATCTTTGATGCCAGCCCGCGCCCGAATGACCGCATCGCTGACGAGACGAATCGCATCA
This sequence comes from Caryophanales bacterium, assembly GCA_902362975.1. GTDB lineage: Bacteria > Bacillota > Bacilli > Exiguobacteriales > Exiguobacteriaceae > Exiguobacterium. The sequence continues at coordinate 88,962 of CABIYO010000001.1, read as the reverse complement.
TCTTGTCCGAACACACGTTTACGCAAGACCGTTTCTAGATTGAGGAGCTTATCCCGCTCTCCTTCTGTCAGTTTCGTCACCGGGATGCCCGTCCATTTCGAGACGACCTCGGCGATTTCTGCTTCCGTCACTTCTTCACGCACGAGTTCACGTGTCACCGAACTCGCCAACTGTTCCGCTTCTTCGAGTTCTCGCTCAAGCTCTGGGATTCGTCCATATTTCAACTCTGAAGCCCGGTTCAAATCGTAACGACTCTCTGCCTCTTGTAACTCGAGGCGTACTTTCTCGAGCTCTCCACGGATTTGTTGTACGCGGTGCGTCGACTCCTTCTCATTCTCCCAGCGGAGACGTAATGAGTCAGACTGTTCACGAAGTTCTGCCAATTCCTGTTGAAGCGCCTCAAGTCGCTTCATGGAAGCGGCATCGCTCTCTTTCTTAAGCGCCGCCTCTTCAATTTCAAGCTGCATGACCCGACGGACCAATTCATCAAGCTCAGCCGGCATCGACTCCATCTCCGTCCGAATCATTGCACACGCCTCATCGACGAGATCGATCGCCTTGTCCGGCATGAAACGGTCGGTGATATAGCGATTGGATAATACAGCCGCTGCGACAAGGGCGTTGTCATGGATGCGTACCCCGTGGTGAATCTCGAAGCGTTCTTTTAAACCGCGCAAGATCGAGACCGTATCCTCGACATCCGGTTCAGCGACAAGTACTTGTTGGAAACGCCGCTCGAGGGCCGGGTCCTTCTCGATGTATTGACGATACTCGTCAAGTGTCGTCGCACCGATACAATGCAGTTCACCTCGGGCGAGCATCGGTTTCAGCATGTTCCCGGCGTCCATCGATCCCTCCGACTTCCCTGCCCCGACAATTGTGTGCAGTTCATCAATGAAGAGGATGATGGTGCCTTCTGCTTCTTTCACTTCGGATAAGACGGCCTGTAGTCGTTCCTCGAACTCTCCACGATATTTCGCACCGGCAACAAGGGAACTCATATCGAGACTGAAGATTGTTTTGTCTTTTAAACTTTCCGGTACATCTCCACGAACGATGCGCTGGGCGAGCCCTTCGACAATCGCCGTCTTCCCGACACCCGGTTCCCCGATGAGGACAGGGTTGTTTTTTGTTTTTCGACTTAAGATTCGGATGACGCGACGAATCTCGCTGTCTCGTCCGATGACCGGATCGATTTTCCCGGTCTTCACTTCTTGAATGAGGTCGCGTCCGTATTTCGTCAAGACGTCATACGTCGCTTCAGGCGACTTCGACGTGATCCGACGATTGCCTCGTACGGCGACGAGCGCCTCACGGAGACGGTCTTCTGTGATCCCTTTACGTTCGAGCATCGCCTGTGCTTGACTACTGTTCAACAAGATGCCGAGTAAAATATGTTCGACCGATACGTATTCATCGTTCATCCCTGTCGCTTCCCGCTCCGCTGTCGTTAGAACGTTCAGCAAAGAAGCCGAAATCATCGGTGTCGTCGGATTTTGAAGTTTTGGTGCATTTCTTAAAGAAAGCGCGACTTCGCCTTCAATTTCAGACACGTTGATTTCCATTTTTTGGAACAATAACGGCGCAATCCCGTCTGTCTGTGAAATCATTGAGGCCAATACATGCCACTCATTGATTTCGCTATGATGATATTGTTTCGCTAACGCTTGTGAACTGACAATGCATTCATGTGCTTTATCGGTAAAACGATTAAAGTCCATCACGATTCCTCCTTATCCATTAACGTTCGATTTGTTCATATACAGTACGGTACTTCTCATCAAGCGGCAGGTCGACTTCGAGCTGCACGAACAAGTCCGACCGTACTTTCGAACCAGTCATGACACCTCGGCCTGGAATGCGCATCCGTTGCCCCGGACGGCTTCCCGGCTTCACTTTCAACTTCACGCGTCCCCCGTCGAGTGTCGCAACGATGACGCTCGTCCCGTCTAAAAATTCGAGCGGACGCAAACGCTTCACGGTCACGATATGTTCGCCTTCACGACGATACGTATCGTCGTCGGCAAAGTGAAGTTCAACATATACATCACCCCGGTTTCCTGATTGTCCGACCCGGCTACCTTTTCCTTTCAAGCGCAACTTCTGACCTTCATAAGCACCTTGTGGAATTTTGACGTTCACGGTACCCGTTGGAAGACGCAGACTCACTTTCGACTCTTTCGTCAATTGGCTGAGCGGGATGTTGACACGAACGGTCTCATCCAAGTCTTCTTCGACCGCTTGGTCAAAGAAACTTCCGAACATATCTTCAAATCCGAACGTCCGTGAAGTCGTACGTGACCCACCGCCGAATTGACGGAATAGATCTTCGAATTGGGATGAGCCTCCCCCATAGGCCTCTCCACCGCCTCCGAACCCTTGTCCGAACGACGGTCCGTCTGGACTACCATATCGATCATAGTTCGCCTTTTTCTCCGGGTCGCTCAGCACGTCGAACGCTTCTTGAATCGATTTGAATCGGTCCTGTGCCCCAGGATCTTTATTGACGTCCGGATGGTACTGTTTCGCCAGTTTCCGGTATGCACGTTTAATCTCTTGCTCAGTCGCCCCTTTGGAAACACCGAGCTCGTCGTAGTAGTTTTTAGCCATATGGATTCACCTCACCTATTCCTTTCCCGTTTCTGTTAATTCTATTCTACTCATTTGGTCAAATAAGGTCAAAGATTTTCCTTTCATTTTTCCATACGAATTTCATACGAAAAAAAGAAGAGATTCGTTTCAAAAAAACGAACCTCTCCTCCTTTAGAAGTATACTTTCGGACTATCCATGCCGTCCTCAAACACAATCGTCACTTCAGGGTCTCCGCCAAGTGACGTCACGTTGATACGAACCGGAACGTTCCGGCTATATTCCCAACGGTTTTCGAGCAAGCCGACCACGTGTTGTGTGAAGCCGACGAGCTCAGCGCGACTGTAAAACTGAATCGGGATATCAATCTCCATTCTCGATAGATCTCCATTCTGATAAAAGCCCTTCCCAATCATCCCGCTATAGTCCGGGAAAAGGTCGGCAATCCGATCGCTGAAGAGCGTAAATTTCTGAGCGTCCTCGCGCACGTCAGACGTCGCCGATGTCGACGGGAAATAGTAGTACTTCTCATCGATCGCTTTCCAGTCGCCCGATTTGACCTGATCCGCCGTCCCAACGAAGGCCGACTTGATATAGTTCCCCGGTGTCGGTGAACCTTGTGTCGATGTCATATAGAGCGCGACATTGATATCGAGGTCCTTGAAGTCTTCACGCTTTCGTAATTGGGAGACGAGTTCGTTCGCCATACGTTCCCCTTCTGCAATTACTTTCTTTTGATCGAGTTTGACGGTATACGTCGGACCATAGTTCGGTGCTTGGAAGACGTACTCACGGTTCAATATGAGTGCAAACGATACGCCCCCAACCTGATACCCGCTGTCCTCTTTCGTCATGTAGTTCTGTTCGACAATCGAAGCTAAATAAAGCGGTGACTTCTTGTTCGCATCGACAAACTTGTCGTCTTCGACTTCTGCCTTGCCATCCGCATAAGCGGGGTTCAAGGGGGTCAACCCTTCATTACTTTTATCTTTCCGTGCGAGCAGACGAGATACATCCTCCGCGTTCAACAGCTGTCCCTCTTGATAAGCGAACTTTTCCGGGTTGAATGCGTCCGTTGAGTGACGCATGAGACCGAGTTCGACTTCTTCGAGTTCTAACGATGAACTGACTTGACGTTGAGCGAGTCCTCTCGCTGCTGCCGGTTTGAACGGAATCACCATCTGGTAGTATGAGTCACGGGCTTCAATCGCTTGTGTGACGCCTTCGGCCGCTGTGTCGTCCCCAGTTGGTGTCGTTTTTTCTTCACCCATCGGTATTTTCATTGAACATCCACTCAACAATAGCGCCGAGGCGATTGTCGGGATGACGAGTTGTTTCCATTTCATCTATGTCTAGCTCCTTTGAACATCGTTTCCTATTTCACCTTGTCCATTATAACAAAATCGTTCCACGAAAAAAGTATCGAAGCGGAATCAGAACAAGAGGCTGGGACATAACTAGCCGCTTTAAAAGATTTTTGATAAAAAGAGGGGGTCCGGCCACCGAAAATTGGTGACCGGACTCCCTCTTTCTTATAAATCTACTGTGTTATGTCTCAACCTCGTCGATTTATGGTTTCGTTGACGGGTGGTTGCGACGAATCAACAAGAGGAGTCCTGACGCGAAAAGAAGTGTACCGAGCATGACATGCCAGGCATCATCCGCTTCGCCTGTCAACGGGAGCACATCTTGAGTGGACGGATCGGCTTTATCGATGTGCTCGACTCGTGGCGCTCCACTCTCTTTGACGACGACTTTTACGACAGGTTGTGTGGTTTTCACTTCCGGCTTCTGTTTGTTAGCGTCTTGTTTTGGCTCTTCTTTAGTCGGAACAGGTTGCTTCACCGCCACCGGTACGTCGACGGAGCGAGTAACCGTTATCCCTTCATCCACCTCGAAGATGAATGTGGCACGTTGAATCAATTCAGCCCCGGCGCTCACATCATAAGATGGGAGGAGCGGAAGCTCAAACGAGAACGTCACTTCTTCTTCCGGACCGAGTCCGTCTCTGAAGGTAGGAACTGCTTCGACTTGCTCCGCGAATCGTTGATTTGCCTGGTTTCGTTCTTCTTCTGTCAAGGCACCGCTTGGCCATGTGAGCATCACGTCCGCTAAAAACAAGGTGACTTTCGAAGGATTGGTGACCGTATACGTATAGCGAACGGGCTCTCCCGGTTGAACGGTCGCCTTCTCAACCGTCGCATTCACGGTGAAGTCTGGTTTTTGTAAAAGGATAATTTGTTGACTTTCTGATGTGACGACCCGGTTGAATTCATCCACCCCGGTTACTTGAAAGACACTGCCGATTTCAGGATGTGCGTCGAACGAATATCCGGTCGGAATCGATAAGACTTCTGTCACTTCTACCCGTTCCCCCGGCAAGAGACCGTCTTCTCCTATTAATTCATACAAACGATCAAATACGTGTTGATTGAACGCTTCGATTGATTGATGATCGATGTCTCCGCTCACATACTCATGAGAGAATTCTGTCATCGTCATCGGCGTGTCTCCTGTGTTTTCTACAATGAACGTATACGATATTTCGCCTCCGACAACGGCTCGGTCGACTGCGGCGATGTTGATTGCTTCAACGGCGAGCTTCGGTAACGTCGGTTCAGTCGTCGGCTCTTCGACGACCGGTTCTGGTACAACCGGTGGCGTCACTTCTTCTGATGAATCTGGTTCTGTGACAACAGGCGGTTCCTCCTCTTCGACAGGATAAGCTTCCGTGATGGTGTTTGGAGAAAACGTATACGGTACACCTTCCGCATCGTAGAGCGTGATGAGGTCAATCAACGAGTCGTCTACTACTTCCGCATCAATCATAAATCGCCAAACGTCAGCTGATTCACGGGCTCCGTAATATGTGATTCCTTCATAGACGAGACTTGATTCATATAATGTTTCGCTTTCCTCATCTGTCAAATTCACTTGGATATACCGGAACGTGGTCGTGTCCGCTTTGACGGTCGGCACCCCAAATAAGGTTGAAAGGACCATGAGGATGGTAAATACGGCAACGAAGCGAACGTCTTATGCTTGTTCCTGTAAAAAGTCGAGCAGCTTGGCTTCATCCCATACTTCAATTCCGAGTGATTCCGCTTTCGCCAGCTTCGAACCTGCCTTTTCACCGGCGACGAGCAAGTCTGTGTTCTTACTTACACTTCCCGTTACACTCGCTCCGAGACGTTCAAGCTGTTTCCCAGCCTCGCTACGTGTCATCTCGTGCAATTTTCCAGTCAATACGACTGTCTTCCCAGAGAGCGGTGCTCCTTCCGTCGTTGGTCGTTTCGTTCCTTTAAAGGAAAGATTGACTCCCAATTCTGAAAGTTCTTTGACGAGTTCACGTGCTTCCGGTTTTTCGAAGTAGAGAACGATCGATTCTGCCATCTTTGTCCCGATACCATCGATGGCTGTCAATTCTTCGACTGTCGCCGCGATGATTGCCTCCATCGTCTCAAACCGTTCTGCAATTAAAGAAGCGGCCTTTTGTCCGACGAGTCGAATCCCGAGGGCGAAGAGCACCCGTTCCAATGAATTTTGCTTCGACTGTTCGATTGCCGAGAGTAAGTTCGTCACCGACGTCTCGCCCATGCGCTCGAGTCCAAGTAAATCATCTCGGTCCAAGCGATACAGGTCGGCCACATTGTGAACGAGCCCTGCTTCGTGAAGCTGCGTGATGACTTTCTCGCCGAGCCCGTCGATGTTCATCGCTTGTCTCGACACGAAATGGATGAGTCCTTCAAGCAGTTGCGCCGGACATTCCGGATTAACGCAACGATGATCCGCCTCTCCTTCGAGTCGAATCAACTCCGACCCACACGCCGGACAATGCGTCGGGAATTCAATCACCCGCTCTTCCCCGCTCCGTTCACTCGCCAGTGCCGACACGACAGCCGGAATGACATCTCCTGCTTTTTTGATGACGACGCGGTCACCGATATGCAGATCTTTTTCCTTTATAAAATCTTCATTGTGAAGCGTCGCATACGTCACGGTCGACCCCGCCACAGAAACCGGGGCAAATCGTGCCCGTGGTGTGACCTTCCCCGTACGACCGACACTAAAATCGACGTCCTCGATCGTCGTCACGACTTCTTCTGCCGGGAACTTATACGCGACGGCCCAGCGCGGACTTTTAGCGGTAAAACCAAGTTGTTCCTGTTCTTCATACCCGGCCACTTTGATGACAATCCCATCAATTTCATATGGGAGGTCACTCCGTTTTGTCACGTATGTCTCAATGTAATCCCACAGTTCCTCCACCGTCTGACAGGTTATATAATCTCCGTTCACAGCGACACCGAGTCGTTTCAAATAATCGAGTGATTCGTCATGTGACGCGACGAGATCGTCTTGCGACACCAAACCGTATGCGAAGAACGCCAAATTTCTTGACGCCGCAATTTTTGAGTCGAGTTGTCGAAGTGAACCGGCAGCAGCGTTTCTCGGATTTGCGAAAAGTGGCTCGCCGATACGTTCTCGTTCATCATTCAATTGTTCGAACGAACGTTTCGGCATGTACGCCTCACCTCGCACCTCAAGCGTCACGTCCTCATTTAATCGGAGAGGGATGGAACGAATCGTCTTCAAGTTTTGCGTGATGTCCTCACCCGTCGTCCCGTCCCCACGCGTCGCGCCACGAACGAGACGGCCATTCTCATATTTTAACGAGACAGCGAGACCATCAAATTTGAGTTCTGCCACGAATGTCGGCGTGTAGCCGAGATCTTTCTCGATTCGCTCCACCCACTCGACAAGTTCCTCTTTCGAGAAGACATTGCCGAGTGAGAGCATCGGCGTGTCATGTGTCACTTTGACAAAGGCGTCGAGCGGAGCCCCTCCGACGCGTTGCGTTGGAGAATCCGGTGTTCGAAGTTCAGGATATTCAGTCTCGATTTGAATCAATTCGTTCATCAATCGGTCATACTCCGAATCCGGCACGCTCGGACGGTCGAGTACGTAATACTCGTAACCATATTGATTTAACATTTGACGTAGCTCTTCTACGCGTTCTGCCATCTCCATATTCTCACCTCACGCTTTTTCGATAGGGGCAAATTTAGCCAATAGACGCTTGATCCCGACTTCGGGGAATGCGATGTCGACTTCGAGTTGGTCGCCTTCACCACGTGTCTGTACGACCGTCCCTTGTCCCCATTTTTTATGATTCGCTTTGTCGCCGACATTCCAGCCGACCGTTTCGGCACCGGACGATTGGGCGAGTTTCGGCTTCGGTTTCGAACTAAAGCCATTCACTGGTAACTTCCCTGGTGACTCGACCGGGTTCCATGGCATCGGTTTTCTCGCCTTACCGGACCGTTCCAACAACGTTTCCGGCAACTCATGCAAGAATCTCGACTCCGGGTTGTTTTGGAAGCGACCGTACAGCATCCGTGACTGAGCACGTGTCAAATAGAGACGCTTCTCGGCACGGGTGATCCCGACATACGCGAGACGACGTTCTTCTTCCATCTCTTCCTCGTCGTTCAAGGCACGACTGTGCGGGAAGAGCCCTTCTTCCATTCCAATCAGGAAGACGACCGGGAATTCAAGTCCCTTCGCCGAGTGCAACGTCATCAGGGTGACTTGATGTGACTCATCGACCTCATCAAGTGAATCGAGGTCTGAGACGAGCGTCAAATCCGTGAGGAAGGCGACGAGCGTCTGTTCGTCACTCTCTTTCTCAAAGTTTTGGGCGACCGACAAGAACTCTTGCAAGTTCTCAAGTCGGCTTTCCGCCTCAAGCGTCTTCTCGATTTTGAGCATCTCTTCATAACCTGTCTTCTTCAACACTTCCTCCACGAGTTCTGAAATGGAGAGGTAGTCCGCCATCTGTCGTAAATCCATCATCATCTGACGGAAATCCGCAAGTTTCGTCGCAGTGCGTGGGGCGATGCCTGACAATTCGATGTCACGAATCGCATCCATGAGTGAGACGCCCTGCATGTCTGCAAAATCCCCTAGTTTATCAATCGTCGCAGCACCAATCCCACGTTTCGGCTCATTGACGACGCGAACGAACGAGATATCCTCATCCGGGTTGGCGATCAATCGCAAGTATGCGAGGACGTCCTTGATCTCTTTTCGCTCATAGAACTTCGTCCCGCCGACCATTTTGTACGGGATATTCGACTTGAGAAGCATCTCCTCGAGTCCACGTGATTGAGCGTTCGTCCGGTAAAGGACCGCCATCTGTCCGTAGTCCATCCCTTCCATCTTCAGCTCTTTCATCTGGTTCATGATGAAGAACGCCTCATCGCGATCGTCCGATGCGACATGGAGCAATAATTTCTCCCCTTCGTCATTTTCAGTCCACAAGTTCTTCTCTTTCCGGGAAGCATTGTTTTGGATGACACTGTTCGCCGCCTCTAAAATCCGTTTCGTCGAACGATAGTTTTGTTCGAGCAAGATGACATGGGCGCTCGGATAATCTTTCTCGAACGTCAAGATATTGGCGATGTCGGCACCGCGCCAACGATAAATAGACTGATCCGAATCCCCGACGACACACAAATTCTCGTGTGCCTGTGCGAGAAGTTTGACGAGCGTATATTGGGCACGGTTCGTATCCTGATACTCATCGACATGGATGTACTTGAATTTCTTCTGATAGAACGCCAACACGTCCGGTGCTTCTTGGAATAAGTGAATCGTCTTCATGATCAAGTCGTCAAAGTCGAGCACATTGTTTTGTTTCAGCTTTTTCTCATACGCCGTATAAACGTCCGAGATGATTCGCTCGTACGGATTGCTCCCGACGAGGGCGGCTGCATCCTTCGCCGTGCGCAGCTCGTTTTTATGATTTGAAATCATCCCGAGAAGGGTGCGCGGTTCGTACTTCTTCGGATCGAGGTTCAATTCTTTCAATACCTGTTTGATTGCTGTCAATTGATCCGAGGCATCTAAAATGGAAAAGCTTCGGTCATACCGGATGCGATCGATATCGCGTCGTAAAATCCGGACGCACATGGAGTGGAATGTAGAAATCCAAATGTCTTCGGCGACACCACCCACAAGACGGGCAATCCGATCTTTCATTTCTCGTGCTGCCTTATTCGTGAACGTAATCGCTAAAATGTTCCACGGTGCCACTTGTTTCGCCGCCATCAAATAGGCGACACGATGCGTCAAGACACGGGTCTTTCCAGACCCCGCACCCGCCATGATCAACAGCGGGCCATCCGTATGCTTCACCGCTTCTGCTTGTTCCGGGTTCATGCCTTTGACTAATTCTTCGCTAAGATTATACATAATCGTTTCCTTCCTTGTCCCAAACGTTTGTTCTTATTTTATCGGAGTGCTCGGACAGTCGCAAGTGCTCCAGCTAAGTCTTCATAAATGATATTGCCAACAACAATCGTGTCGACATGCACACCCATTAATCGCGCCGTCTCTTCTCCCTCAATGCCACCACCGTAAAAGAGATGTGCATCAGGTAACGCCAAACGAATCTCTTTGACGACATCAGGATTCCCAAGTCGTCCACTATATTCGATATAGAGCGAGGGAAGATGGAACAAGTGATGCCCGACTTCCGCATATGCCACGGACTCTTCCATCGTCAAATCGCATTGCGCTTCCGTCACGTCAGCGACTTTCGCCTCCGGGTTCAAGACGAGATATCCTTGAGCCGTGACAAGGCGGGCATCAAAGAAATGGCCATATCGTTCAAACGCACGCGCATGATGACCAATGATCCATTCTGGAGTTCCTGCATTCAGCACGGTGGGCACGAAGTAATGATTGAATCCGTGGATCACTTGACTAGGGTGGCTAATCTCAAGTGCGATTGGAATCCCGGCATCTCGGACTCTCGCATAAAGCGCAAATGTATTCTCTGCATCAATCCCATCCGTTCCCCCGATCAAAAAGGCGTCGGTCCCCGAATGGATGAGCGCCTGGAGGGCCTCATCTGTGAGCTTCTTATTCGGATCTAGTTTAAACACATGTCGCCACGTCTGAAATTCCAACTCATTCCCTCCTATCGAATCCTTCTCTAGTGTATCGATTTTTTTCCTCGCGTGCATCTCCCCAACAAAAAAAGACTTGCCGAAGCAAGTCACGAACGTGCCGTACGATTCCGTTCCCGATCCGTCAGCCATTTCGCAACAAGCAGGGCGAATAGACCGTAAACGGGGACGAACCAGAGTGGATTCGCTAAAAAGAATCCGAGCACTGGAATGTCAAGGAGCGGCGAGTCTGGTGAACAGAGTGCCGTTCCATTGACGATGGCGATAAACGGAAGAACCGGTACGACAAAGACGTATCCGAAGTTAATCCAAAATGCTTTCATATGACAATCTCCTTATCCTAAGATGATTGATTCTTTCGGATAGTTATACATCCGCTTCGGTTGTCTCCGTTGCAGGATGAGAATGAAGGCGATGACGCCGATCCGACCGATGAACATGAGAATCGTCAACACCCATTTTCCAACGTTACTAAATTCGGAGGACAATCCGACGGATAGGCCCGTCGTCCCGAACGCAGAACACGCCTCGAATAAGATTCGTGTCAACGAAGCATCCTCAAAATAAGCCATGACCATGACACCCGACAGTAGAACAGCAAGCGAAACCGTAATGATCACGAACGCTTTCCAAATATCTTCAAGGACAATCTCACGACCGAAAATTTTGATGGACGAGTCCCCACGAATGAATGCGACGACAGCGAGCACGGCTACAGCAAACGTCGTCGTCCGAATCCCCCCACCGACAGACGATGGAGATGCCCCAATGAACATGAGGATGGACAAGAGCAACATGCTCGCTTCAGAGAACAAATTGACATCGACCGTCGATAGACCACCATTTCGTGTCGTCACGGACTGGAACAACGAATCCGATAGTGCCAACCAGAGCGGCAAGTCCTTAAAGGCATTGTTGTATTCAAAGATGAACAAGCCGACCGTACCGACAGCAATCAAAATAAAGAATGTCGAGACCGTCAATTTCGTGAACAATGAGAATCGGCTTGGGAACGTGTGACGTTTCCGTGTGATTCGGCTCACCAAGTATGTTCGAATCTCTACGAGCACCGGGAATCCGATGGCACCACCGGTCATGAGCGCAATTTGCGTAAAGATGACGAACGGGTCCTCACGGAATGGCGCGAGCGAACTTCCCGTAATATCAAACCCGGCATTCGTCGTCGCACTGATCGACCCGAACAACCCTTGTAAGAAGGCTTCTCCGGCGGTATCAAAATAATTTAAGTAATGGACCCCGAGCAAGACAGCACCGACCGCCTCGATGGCGATAACGGTGATCACGATTTCCGTGATGTATTTAATAATACCAGACATGGACGTCTGGTTTTGGTCGCGTAAAATCAGTTGCCGCTCCCTGAACCCAATCCGTTTCCCAAGTAAAATCCACATGATGACGTGCAAACTGATCAATCCGACACCACTCACCTGGACGATGAACAGAATGATAAATAAGCCGAACGTGGAGAAGGTCTCGGTGACTACAATCGGTGTCAATCCGGTGACACTGACACAACTCACCGCAAAGAAGACAAGATCGGTAAACGTGATTGTCACTCCGGGCTTATGGGCGATTGGTAAGGCGAGAAGCAAAACTGATAAAATTGCTGCCGCACTATAAATTAACACGAGTGTTTGGACCGGTGTTAAATTTCGAAAGAACAATTGTAAGTTCTGTTTCATGAATTTCTGTTGCATCTCGCCCCTCCCCTCCATCAAAAACAAGATGACTCTTACGAGTCACCTTTTGTTTGTTGTAGACGTTCAAGAGCAAGATCATATCCGCCTGTCCCATAGTTCAAGCATCGCTTCACACGTGAAATCGTGGCCGTTGAGGCGCCTGTCGCGTCCTCAATCTTATGATACGTGTTTCCTTCACGAATTTGCCGCGCCACTTCAAGTCGTTGCGCAAGTGCTTGAATTTCATTAACAGTGGCTAAATCTTCGAATAATTGATAACAGTCTTCGAGTGTCTCGAGCTTCAAAATCGCTTCAAACAATTGATCAAGCTCTCGACCTCGTAATTTATCGAGTTGCATCCGCAAGCATCCTCTCTACTCATACTTCTTTATCATTCTAAAGCAGGGGAGCCTTGGACTCAACTATTCATCGCAAAATTGCAGGAAATAGTACTTGTTTCTTCATGACTTCATAAATGCCGAGAGGTGTCGCCCGAACATAAGGTAAATGGGTAGACGCTAAAAATAGTAATGTATAGATCGGGTCTTCGAACTGATAGCCCCTCGCCATGAGTTCGTCTCGCAGCTGTTTCTCTTGACTGATGAGCACTTCAAGTGGCTCCGTCGACGTCATCCCACAGAGTGGCAACGGAATCTCCGCAACGATTTCGCCCTTGTCTACGAGGACAATCCCGCCTCCGAGTTCGTTCATACGTTTGAACGCCTGTAACATATCTTGTTTACATTTTCCTAGAATCAAGTAGTCCCCACTGATCGAGTACGAACTGACAAGTCCACCAAAATCTCGGGCGAATCCTTTCAGGACTGTGTTCAATCGCCATTTCCCTTCTTTATCAAGCAACATGAGAAACGATTCGTCTCCATCACGCGGTAATTCATCTTGACCCGTGTCATGCGTAATTTTAAACAGTTTCATGATGACCGAGTTGATCATGTCGAGTCCGACGGGCATGCTGAAAGATAGGTCTTGTGGCGTCAGCTCGATTGAAACGTCTGTCGACGGCATCATGTCGAGGACCGCTTCCACTAATTCGTTCGGGAAAAGCGATACCCCATCACGATAAATCCATTGCCCCTTCGCAATCACAGCCGTCGGACGCGGTTCCTCGATTGCATCTAGAATGTTCAAGTGCGCGATACGGCCTGGCGCAATCGCACCTAACATGTGATCGAGGTCAAAGTGACGTGCCACGTTATGAGAAACGATCCGGTAGGCTTCGATGGCCGGTAATCCCGCTTCGATTAAAATACGGACGAGAGCATCCTGCATGCCGTCCTCATAAAAGCCCGGTGTCGAACCGTCCGTCGTCACCATGAGATGGTCGAACGCCGTCAGTCCATTCGCCAATAGGTCACGAATCATCCTCGGAAGGTCCGGACGAATCGAGGAATGTCGAAGCGTCGTCGTATAACCTAGTTCCAATCGATTGAACGCCTCTTCCGCCGTCATCGCCTCATGGTCGCTGTGTACTCCCATCAACGCCATTTTAGTCAATGTCTTCGGCGACGCCCCCGGAAAATGTCCCTCGACCGGCAAACCGCACGTCTCGGCGTCAAGCATCCACTGAAGCATCTCATCATCGCCCTTCAAGGCGCGCGGCCATGCCGTCAATTCACCTGCCATGACGACGTCCGGATGGTTAAACCACGCGTGAATGCGTTCCGAGTCGACAGCTACGCTCTCCCGGTCCAACTCCGTTTGCGTATCCAGACGGGCCCACCAATATGTACTCGTCGGCAATTGTTGAATCGCATCGAGTTGTGCAAACGCTTGCTCTTTCTCTTGTAAAAAAAGCAGCATGTTGTCATTGACAAGCGTCGTCGTTCCACGCTCTCCTGCATATTTTGACAACGTCGCCGGATTGTATAACTGAAACGGATGAGCGTGGGGTTCGATATACCCAGGTACAATATACTTTCCTGTCACATCGACCGTTTCGACCGCGGATTCTGGTAAGTCTGGACCGACATACACGATTCGATCTCCCTCAATCCAAATATTCGCGGTTCTCCATTGTTTTACGTAAACGTTTAAATATGTTGCATTTTGTAAGACGAGCGAAGGTGGCCGCAATCGATCTACGACTTCAAGTTGTGAACGAATCATCACTTTAGACCACGGTGCCCGCGCCGTTCTTTTTGTTGGCATCGAACCCAATCCTCCCTTTTCCCTTGCAAAGCTATTAAAAAATAGTTTTGAAAGCGTTTTCTTCCCCTGTTTCAAGTTTACCTTTTCTCTGAATGGGTCGCAAGTTATGTTCCCCATTGTAACAAATTTCACATATATTTTTCACAAAAAAGGCGACTCTCCCTGTGAAGAGTCGCCTACATCAAATTTGAGTCATGACCGTTTTACGTAAGTACAGGTTCAATTGATCGACCGGAATCGGTTTACTGTAATGATAACCTTGAATGAGCGAACCACTATATTCTAATACGAACGCAAGCTGCTCCGGTCGCTCGACCCCTTCCGTGATGATCTCGAGTCCAAGCGTTTGGAAGGTTTGATATAGCCCTTCTAACAGCGCGCGATCAAATTTATTCTCCGGAATCCCTTTCACGAAGTTTTGATCGATTTTAACGACGTCGAGACACAGGGATTGCAAGTATGAAAGCGACGATGTCCCGACACCGAAGTCATCGAGTGATATTTTGACCCCGATGGCCTTTAACGCTTGAATGAACTGTTGAAGTTCATACACATTCCCACCGACCTCACTCTCTGTGATTTCCACATGCAACCGGTGTGGGGGAAATCCTGTCTTAGCGAGCGTCTCCTCCAACGCTTCTAAAAACGAGTCGTCTACAATCTGACGCTTCGATACGTTGATCGATAAAAATAAATCAAACCGCTCTGCGTACTCTTGAATCTCGGTGATGGCGCGTACAAGCACCCAGCGTCCCACATCCGAGATGAGCCCGAGTTGCTCCGCAACCGGAATGAATACGCCGGGAGAGACGAACCCTTTCTGTGGATGGTGCCAGCGAATCAACGCCTCGACTCCTCTAACTTGAAACGGCTGCGGAGAGACGATTGGTTGGTAATAGAGTTCGAACTCATCATGACGCAGCGCATGACGTAAATCACGTTCCATTTCGAGCGCCTGCAAGTAATGACTCCCATCTTCAATCTCATGATAGGAAAGAATCTGATCTTTCCCGGATGCTTTGGCTTCGTGTAAGACGACATCAAGTCGCGCCATCATCACCTCATAGGAATGATGTGTCGGTCCAGTCAATTCATCGATGCCGATACTCAAGGTCAAATGGTTCATCCCTTGCTTCAAACCCCATTCGCGCAAATCTTTCACCAATTGATTGGCGATGATCATGAGCTCCTCGGTCGTCCATTCCGGATGAATAAAGATGAACTCGTCCGCTCCGATTCTTGCAACGAAGCCATCCTCTTTATAAAACATCAATCGAGAGGCAAAGAACGTCAGCATCGCATCTCCCGTACGCTGACCAAATTGATCGTTGATGCGGCGGAAGTTGTCGAAATCGATTCCCATCACTCCAATCGATCGGGTCGTGTCCGGTGAGCTCACGAACATCTCCTCGACTGCCAATCGGTTCGGAAGACGGGTCAAAGAATCGCGGAAGGCACGCGTCAACGATTCCTTTTGTGTCTGTTGGAGTGCATCGAGCACCTCGTTCATGCTGATGGCCATCTCTTCGATTTCATCTTGTTGATTCGGATGCAACTGAATCCGTAACCGACTATTCCGTTCTTTCGTGATCCATTTCAGTTCGTTGACGATACCCATCAATCGTTTCGTGACAATTTGATTCACTGACCAAAACAGTGTCAACAATAGACCAAGACCGAGGACAAGAAGCCCGAGCATCCCTGTTTCTAACATGGTCTGTGTATTGGTATAGTACATTCGCTTCACCGAGAAGTTGAGTTCCCAGTTCGCATCTTGATAGACGGATTGAAGCGGTAACGAGACACGGGCAAACTGATTGTCTAAATCGACCGTCAACTGCTGGTGAGAAAGCGGGCTGATCGATAATATCGTTTTTGCTTGGGCACTCATCGCGGCCATGAAGTCTGGACCGATTTTTTGAATGAGTACGAGCGTCCCACCGGATTCTCCTGTCCCATCACTCTTCACAATCGGATGACTCATGAAGACGACCGGGCCGAAATCGGTGCCATACACCGCACTTTGTTTGATTCCTGACGAGTTGACGTAACGGATCAAGTCGTTCGTGAAAATCTCTTTGTCCTCTTCACGATCCAACTCATAAAATTGAGTAAACTCCGAGTAGACGACATTTCGATCACGGTCGAGGAAAATCATTGCGCCGACCCCTAAGTTTTCGAGTGTCTCTTCCCCCATGTTGTTTTCAATGAATGCTTCATTCTGATTTTGAACAAAATCATAGGCATCCGTCCAAACTGACCAATCGACAAGAATCCGCTCGAGCATGAGTCGGTGATTGCCGAACACTTCTGACACACTTTCGATTTGATCATGGGTCATCGCCCTGTCCTGTTCAATACTTTTCTCTACAAAATACGGTTTGATGACGAATAAAATGACACCGATGAAGAGTACGATGTTCACGGCTATCGCAATAAATAATTTTGTTTGAACACGCAGGCCGACCACCCTCCTTCTCCAAGCTACTTTATTATTGTAGAACAGGATATCGGCATTTCCTTTTTTTCGCATGAAAAAAAGGATGGGTTGATCCATCCTTTAAATAATGTGTTCAAACGCTCGCGCCCCGATATCCGATCGATAGAACGTTTTAGGTAAATCGAGTTGTGAAATCGCTGCATACACAGCCGTTTTCGCCTCAAGCAGTGTCGGTTTCGTCACCGTCACAACGAGCAGACGACCTCCGCTCCCTACGACTTGACCGCCCTTCTTTGTCGTGCCGGCATGGAAGACCAGCACATCTTTCGGAAGCGACTCAAATCCTGATAACACCTGGCCCGTGATCGGTCGGTCCGGATACCCTTCGGCCGCAATGACGACACCCATCGTGTATCCGTCAATCCACTCAACCGAATACGATTCTTGGCGAACGACCGCTTCAATCACGTCTAGGAGCGGCGATTTCAAGTTCGGCAAGATGACCTCTGTTTCCGGGTCACCGAAGCGTGCGTTGAATTCGATGACTTTTGGTCCATTTGCCGTCAAGATGAGACCGGCGTACAAGAATCCTTCAAATGGAGTACCTCGCTTGACCATCGTCTGTGCGAGCGGTTTTAATACGGTCTCGACGGCCTCTTCATACACGTCCTTTGGCAGATGCGGCATCGGGCTATATGCGCCCATCCCACCCGTGTTTGGTCCCCCGTCGCCGTCATAGGCACGTTTATGATCTTGCGAGGTGATCATCGGAATGACACGCTCTCCCGAGACGAATGCCATGAGCGAAAATTCCTCCCCATCGAGGAACTCCTCGATGACGACTTGTGACTGTTGCCCAAATTTATCCGTCGTGAAAATATCACGTACGGCAGCTTCTGCCTCTTCGACCGTGAACGCAACCGTGACGCCTTTACCGGCAGCCAATCCATCCGCCTTGACAACGAGTGGTGCACCGAGCTTCTCGATATAGGCAAGCGCCGATGCCGCATCCGTGAACGCCTCGTATGCTGCTGTCGGAATTCCAGCTTCCATCATGACTTCTTTGGCGAATGCCTTGCTTCCCTCGAGTAAGGCAGCCGCTTTCGTCGGTCCAAAGATGTTCAGCCCTTTGTCGCGGAACGTATCGACGACTCCTGCCATGAGCGACGACTCTGGTCCGACAATCGTCCATTCGATCTCGTTCTCTTCTGCGAAATGGGCGAGCGCCTCCACATCTGTTTCATGGATTGACACACACGTCATTCCTTCCATGAAGTCGTTGCCCGGCGCAACGAAGACGTGATGTCCATCTTGTTTCAACTTCCACGCGAGCGCATGCTCGCGCCCTCCTCGACCGATGACCAATACGTTCATGACGCAACCCCCTCTCAGTGTTTGAAATGTCTGACTGATGTGAATACCATCGTGATGCCATGGCGATTTGCCGCTTCTATCGATTCGGCATCGCGAATCGACCCACCCGGTTGGATGATGGCCGTGATTCCTGCAGCCGCTGCCGCTTCGACCGTATCTGCCATCGGGAAGAAGGCATCACTTCCGAGAGCCGCACCTGTCGCACGTTCCCCGGCTTGTTCGAAAGCGATTTTTGCTGCACCGACGCGGTTCATCTGTCCGGCACCGATTCCAATCGTCGTCTCTTCTTTTGCGACGACAATCGCGTTCGATTTGACGTGCTTGACGACACGCCATGCAAGTTTTAAGTCTTCCCATTCCGCTGCTGTCGGGCGACGATCCGTCACGATTTGGCATGAGGCATCATCGAGTGTCATGTCATCCCCGTCTTGTACAAGCAATCCTCCGGCGACAGCCGTAAGGCGCATGCCTGTCATCTGTCCCATATCTAACGTCAACAACCGAAGATTCTTTTTCTCTTTCAATCGGTCAAGTGCTGCCTCACTAAAGGATGGGGCAATGATGATCTCTAAAAAGATGTTGCGAAGGGCATCTGCCGTCTCAAGATCGACTTCACGGTTTAGGGCGACGATTCCACCAAAGATGGAGACCGGGTCGGCCGCATGGGCACGTTCGAACGCTTGAGAAATCGTCCGTCCGACTGCGACGCCGCATGGGTTCATGTGCTTGACAACGACTGCCGCCGGCTCAGTCAATTCACTGAGTGCTTCTAGGGCTGCATTCGTATCTTGAATATTGTTATACGAGAGCTCTTTCCCGTGAAGCTGTGTCGCATTCGCAAGTGTCATCCCGTCATATAACGGCGTCTTATAAAACGCCGCTTGTTGGTGTGGGTTCTCTCCATAACGAAGGTCTTGAACCTTTTCATACGTGACCGTCAACTGCTCTGGGAACGTTTCGCCGATTTGACGACCTAAGTAGTCAGCAATCAACGCGTCATAGGCAGCTGTGTGTCGGAATGCTTTCGTCGCAAGACGTTGACGTGTTTCAAACGATGTACCCCCTCCACGTACTTCCTCGGCGACGAGTGTGTAATCACTCGGGTCCACGACGACGGTGACACTCGCGTGATTTTTCGCAGCCGAACGCAACATGCTCGGTCCACCGATATCAATGTTTTCAATCGCTTCTTCGTATGTCGTATTCTCTTTCGCAATCGTCTCCTTGAACGGATACAGATTGACCACGACATAATCGATTGGTTCGATGTGATGATCTTTCATTTGTGCGACATGCGTATCGAGGTCGCGACGTCCGAGCAAGCCCCCGTGAACGAGTGGGTGCAACGTTTTGACACGGCCGTCTAACATTTCAGGGAACGATGTCACTGCCGAAATGTTTTTGACTGGTAATCCCGCCTGCTGAAGCGCAGCCTCGGTCCCTCCTGTTGAAATGAGCTCGATGCCCGACTTATGCAAGACGGTGGCGAGTTCGACAATTCCCGTTTTATCAGAAACACTTAATAATGCTCTCACTTGAAAACCTCCTGATGATTCAACACTTGTTGTAATACACGCGGATACAGTAGGTGCTCGATTGTCTGAATGCGACGTGTCGCCTCGGTGCGGTCACACCCTTCAATCTCGACGGACGCCTGTGCGATGATCGGACCCGTGTCCATCCCTGCATCCACATAATGAACGGTCACACCACTCGTCGGTACATTGGCGTCAAGCGCCTGTCCGATCGCGTCTTTACCCGGAAAAGCAGGTAAAAGCGATGGATGAATGTTTAGAATACGGTTCGGATATGCGGATAGTAACACATTTCCAATTAAGCGCATATATCCCGCTAGCACGATATAGTCTACGCGAAGCGTACGGAGCAGGACGAGGATCTCTTCCTCGAACTCTTCTTTTGACGCGTACGCCTTCGGTGTAAACGAAAAACTTGTGATCCCATAACGTTCCGCTCGATCGAGAACAGCGGCTTCTGGTTTGTCCGTCACGAGCAACACACATTCGGCTGACAAATGACCATCGGCAATCGCTTGCCAGATTGCTTCGGCGTTACTTCCCGATCCTGACGCAAAGATGGCAAATCGTTTCATTGGTCCACTCCTGAAATCCGGATGCCTGGACGACTCTCGACTTTCCCGATTCGGTGCGCAGTCTCCCCGACACGTTCAAGCGCTGCTTCGACGAGTTCCACATCTTCAGGACGTACCGTAATCATATAACCGATTCCCATATTGAAGACGTTGAACATTTCTTGCTTCGAGATGTTCCCGACTTGTTCGAGCCAGTCGAATACAGGAAGACTCGGCCAACTCGACGCATCGAACGTGATGCCGAGACCTTCTGGCAACATGCGAGGGACATTCTCATAGAAGCCACCACCTGTGATGTGTGCCATCCCTTGAACTTTCCCTGTCGAAATGGCCGCTTTCGCCGCTTCGGAATAAATCCGTGTCGGCAACAGCAAGGCGTTCCCGAGTGTCGTATCGAGCATCGCAATCTCATCCGTATAATGAAGACCTTGCGCTTTAACGATATGACGTACAAGCGAGAACCCATTCGAGTGGACGCCTGAAGAGGCAAGTCCGAGCACGACGTCTCCATCCTGAATCGTCGAACCGTCGAGCAAGTTTTCTTTCTCCACGACACCGACCGCAAATCCGGCGATGTCATATTCGCCATCCGGATACATCCCTGGCATCTCAGCCGTTTCGCCACCGACGAGCGCACAACCGGCTTGGACACACCCTTCTGCAACACCGGCGACGATTCGCTCCAGTTTGGCCGGTTCTGCTTTCCCCGTCGCAATATAGTCGAGGAAATAGAGGGGTTCTGCTCCATGCACGAGACAATCGTTGACACACATGGCGACGCAATCGATTCCAATCGTGTCGTGTTGGTCGAGCGCGAACGCCAATTTCAGTTTCGTCCCGACCCCGTCGGTCCCGCTCACGAGAATCGGATGTTTCATGTTCATCGAACCGAGGTCAATCATCGCTCCGAAATTACCGAGTCCTGTCATCACTTCCGGACGCATTGTCCGAGCGACATGACGTTTCATACGGGATACGGCCTCATACCCTGCTTCTAAATTCACACCCGCTTGTTCATAACGAACGCTCATCGCATTTCCCCCTTAAGCCTTTGTCTCTGTCATGAGTTCTGCAAGTTCAGTCGGATAAAGTCCCGTGAAGCATGCAGCACACTGCCCGCGTAGTGCTCCTTCGAATGGACGATCGATGGCTTCGACCGTTCCATCCAATGTGAGGAACGCTAGTGAATCGGCACCAATCTCTTCTCTGATTTCTTCAACGGATTTGGTTGCCGCAATTAACTCTTCCTTGGTCGATGTATCGATTCCGTAGTAACACGGATGTTTGATTGGTGGTGACGTGATGCGCACATGCACTTCCGTCGCGCCTGCCTCTCGGAGTAACGAAACGATTCGACGACTCGTCGTTCCTCGGACGATGGAATCATCGACCATGATGACGCGTTTCCCGTTCACGACACCGCGCAACGCTGATAACTTCATCTTCACGCCGCGCTCCCGTAATTCCTGGGACGGTTGAATAAACGTCCGTCCGACGTAACGGTTTTTAATGAGTCCCATTTCGTATGGGATTCCGCTCGCCTCAGCGTAACCGATTGCCGCAGAAATACTTGAATCCGGCACCCCTGTCACGACATCTGCTTCGACCGGTGCTTCTTCAAACATCTTTTTCCCCATGGCCTTACGTGCCGTATGCACGTTGATGCCATCGATGATGGAGTCCGGTCTTGAGAAGTAGATGTATTCCATCGAACACATGGCACGGACGGCCGCTTCACTGAATCGCTCTGACGTGATGCCTTCATTCGTGACCATGAGCAATTCTCCTGGCTCCACATCCCGTACATACGTCGCCCCCACGACGTCAAACGCACACGTTTCTGAAGCGAACACATAAGCCCCGTCTTCGGTCTTCCCGAGTGATAATGGACGTAACCCATGCACGTCAACACCGACGTACAGTGCATTTTCCGTCAAGAACAGGAATGCGAATGCCCCGACAAGACGAGCCAGGCTGTCGGCGATCCGTTCTTTTAACGAATTGCCGCGACTCCGCTTGATGAGGTGGGCCACGACTTCCGTGTCGGACGTCGTCTGGAAAATCGCGCCTTCCGCTTCGAGCATATGTTTCAATTCGTTCGCATTCACAAGGTTTCCGTTATGCGCCATCGCCAAATCGCCAGTCAACGACTTGAAGTGGAGCGGTTGAACATTCTCTAACGTATTGCCGCCAGCTGTCGAGTAGCGGACGTGTCCAATCGCATGGTTCCCAGTGAGTCCGTCGAGAGATGTTTCGTCAAACACTTCGGTGACGAGTCCGAGTCCACGTTTCGCGTGGAGACGTTCTCCGTCCGCCGTGACGATCCCTGTCCCCTCTTGACCTCGGTGTTGCAAGCTGTGCAGTCCGTAATAGGCAAGGTGTGAGGCTTCGATGTGACCGAACACACCGAAGACGCCGCATTCCTCGTTCATGCCTCGGATGTCATATAACATGGAATAGCTCCTTCCCATACACGCTCTAACTCTTGTACGTTCATTTCAATCAAGCGGTCGCTTGCGCGAACGACAAGGGTCGGGGCTTCTGTCACTGTCCCGATTGCTGTCCCGTTCGTCATGCTCGCGAATGACTCGGCATGTGCCTTGTCTACTGTCACGAGGAAACGTGACTGGGATTCACTAAATAGCGCCGTCACAAGGTCTGTGTCGATTGTCACGTCCATGCCGAATCCTGTTCCAAAGACCAGTTCCGGTAACGCTGCCGCAAGACCACCTTCTGACACGTCGTGTGCCGCCGTGACAAGACCTTCACGGATGGCGTGAAGCAATACCTTCTGTGTCTGACGTTCCTCCTCAAGGTCGAGTGTCGGCGCATGACCGCTCACTTTTCCGTCTTGCAACATCTGAAGGGCACTTCCGCCAAATTCTGCTTTTGTCTCACCGAGTAAGAAGACGATGTCTCCCACTTGTTTCGCAAACGATGTCGTAATATGTTCTGGTTTCTCGATAAGTCCGACCATTCCAACGACTGGTGTCGGGTAGATGGCTTGTCCGTTCGATTCGTTATACAGCGATACGTTCCCACCGATGACCGGCGTATCGAGCGTACGACACGCTTCTGCCATTCCTTCGACGGCTTGATCGAGTTGCCAGAACCCTTCCGGTTTATCCGGGCTCCCGAAATTGAGGCAGTCCGTCAAAGCGAGTGGTTCTGCACCACTTGCGACGATGTTTCGCGCCGCCTCCGCGACAGCGATGGCTCCACCGACACGTGGGTCGAGATAGACATATTTTGCGTTGCAGTCCGTTGTCATCGCGAGCGACTTCTCCGTTTCACGAATGCGAATGACCGCGGCATCACTACCTGGTGCGACGACTGTCGACGTTTGTACCATATGGTCATATTGCTCATACACCCAACGTTTCGAGGCGATGCTCGGCATCGCAAGGACGTCTTTCCATGTCGCCATCACATCTTCGACAACTGGTGTGACCGGCTCCATCGCTTGGAAGGCTTCGTAATATGCCGGGACTTTAGACGGTTTATGATAGACAGGAGCGTCTTCGGCGAGTGCATCGACCGGTACTTCCGCCGCGACTTCACCTTGATGAACGAGACGAAGTACTTTTTCTTCAATGACTTCTCCGACTTTGACTGCATGAAGTCCCCACTTCGTGACGATTGCTTCGATTTCATCTTCATGTCCTGCTTTGACGACGAGGAGCATCCGCTCTTGCGATTCCGAAAGCATCATCTCGTAAGGTGTCATGCCAGTCTCACGTTGTGGGACGAGGTCTAGGTTCATCTCGATTCCCATCCCTGCTTTTGATGCCATCTCTGCTGACGATGACGTCAATCCGGCTGCGCCCATGTCTTGAATCCCGACGAGTGCAGGATGTTTGATGACTTCGAGACACGCTTCGATCAAGAGTTTCTCCATGAACGGGTCCCCGACTTGGACGGCCGGACGTTTCTCGTCCGCGTCTTCCCCGAGTTCTTCAGAAGCGAACGTGGCACCATGGATTCCGTCACGTCCTGTCGTTGCTCCGACGTACATGACCGAGTTTCCAACACCTTCCGCGATTCCTTTTTGAATGTCTTCATGACGGATGAAGCCGACGCACATTGCGTTGACGAGTGGATTTCCTGAGTAAGCCGGGTCAAAGGCGACTTCCCCACCGACAGTCGGGATGCCGACACAGTTCCCGTATCCAGCGATGCCGGATACGACATGACCGAATAAATGTTTCACACGTGATTCGTTCAAATCTCCGAAACGGAGTGAGTTCAATAAAGCAATCGGACGGGCGCCCATCGAGAAGATGTCACGGATGATTCCGCCAACCCCAGTCGCCGCTCCTTGATAAGGCTCGATCGCGGATGGATGGTTATGACTCTCGATTTTAAAGGCGACGGCTTGGCCGTCTCCGATGTCGACGATTCCAGCTCCTTCTCCCGGTCCTTGTAAGACGTGCTTGCCGGTTGTCGGAAACTTCCGGAGCACTGGTTTCGAGTTTTTGTACGAACAGTGTTCAGACCACATGACCGAGAAGAGACCGATTTCTGTATAATTCGGTTCCCGGTCAAGCAGTGAGACGACGAGCGCGTATTCGTCGTCCGATAATCCCATCGTTGCATAGATCCGTTCATCACGGATTTGTGTAGCTGTCGGTTCAGTTGTAAGTAACATGTCGTGCCCCCCATTTTACGATTGACGTGAATAACCGTTTACCGTCTTCCCCACCGAGCAACGCTTCGACCGCACGCTCCGGGTGTGGCATCATGCCGAGTACGTTCCCTGCCTCGTTCGTGATGCCGGCGATGTTTTCGACCGATCCGTTCGGGTTCTCTTTATAGGTGAACGCAATCTGGCCATTTGCCTTCAATACCGCAAGTGTCGCATCATCACAGTAGTAGTTGCCCTCACCGTGTGCGATTGGCACGCGAATCGTTTCCTGTGCCGCGTACTCACTTGTGAACATCGTCTCGTTGTTTTCGACGACGAGGTCGACGGTCTTACACATGAATTTCAAATCGCGGTTTCGCATCAATACGCCTGGAAGGAGTCCCGCTTCGACGAGCACTTGGAATCCGTTACATACCCCGAGTACCGGGCGTCCTTCTTCCGCGAAACGCTTCACTTCAGCCATGATTGGTGAAAACTGGGCGATTGACCCGCAGCGCAAGTAGTCTCCGTATGAGAAACCGCCTGGTAAGAGGACCCCATCGAATCCTTCAAGTGAAGTCTCTGTATGGAACACGTATTCCGCTTCTTCCCCGAGCACATCTTTTACCGCGTGGTACATGTCGAGGTCACAGTTTGATCCTGGAAAGACGATGACCGCAAACTTCATGCGAGTACCCCCATCTCGATTTCATAATTCTCAATGACCGTATTGACGAGTAACTTCTCACACATCTCTTTGACCATGTTTTCTGTCGTGTCGTTCGCTACTTGAAGCTCGATCACTTTCCCGATGCGCACCGATTCAACTCCAGCGAATCCGAGATGTTCGAGCCCGCCTTTTACGGCAACTCCTTGTGGGTCGAGTACACTTTCACGTAATGTCACATACACGTTTACTTTTTTCATTGTCCGTTTCCCCCTATGCGTGTTAACAATTGTCCATACGTCTCAGTCAAAGAACCTAAATCGCGACGGAATACATCTTTATCAAGCTTTTGTTTCGTTTCTTTGTCCCAAAGGCGGCACGTATCCGGTGAGATTTCATCCGCCAAGATGATCGTCCCATCCACTTTTCCAAACTCTAGTTTGAAATCGATCACGTCGATGCCGTGTTGACCAAAGAAATCGAGCAAGACATCGTTTACCCAAAGCCCGAGTTGTCGCAATGTTTCGACTTCTTTGTGTGTGGCAACTTGCAATAATCGGATGTGATCTTCTGTGAGGAGTGGGTCCCCAAGAGCGTCGTCCTTATAATAAAACTCGACAATCGGTGCGAGGAGCGGTGTTCCTTCTTCCCAACCGAGACGTTTCGCTAGACTACCAGCGGCGACGTTGCGGACGACCACTTCTAACGGGATGATGTCGACACGGCGGACCAACTGTTCTCGCTCTGAGATTCGTTTGATAAAGTGCGTCGGAATCTTGTTGTCATGCATCAATTCGAACAACTGGGTCGTGATGGCGTTGTTTAAAATCCCCTTCCCATCAATCGACTCTTTCTTCTCTCCATTGAATGCTGTCGCATCGTCTTTGTAGTACACACGAAGCACACCCGCTTCTTCTGTCTCAAATAACGCCTTCGCCTTACCTTCATAAATTGCTTTCATCTGAACCGTTCCCCCTTAAAAGTGAGAGGGGCTTGTCGCCCCTCAACGATTACAAACCACAGCGTTCAAAAATCGTATCGACACGACGTACGTGATAACGCGGGTCGAACAACTCATCGAGCTCTTCACTCGTAAAGAGTGCGCCCATTTCTTTGTCCTCTTCAATCAATGTACGGAACATCGTCTCTTCTTCCCATGCCTGCATCGCCTTCGGTTGAACCGCGTCGTATGCCGCTTCACGTGACCATCCCTTCTCGATGAGACCGAGTAAGATCCGTTGCGAGAAGATGATCCCGAACGTGCGGTCCATGTTGCGACGCATGTTGTCCGGGAAGACCGTCAAGTTCTTCACGATGTTACCGAAGCGGTTCAACATGTAGTTGAGAAGAATCGTCGCATCCGGGATGATGATTCGTTCTGCTGATGAGTGCGAGATGTCACGTTCATGCCAGAGTGGGACGTTCTCGTATGCTGTCATCATATGACCGCGAATGACGCGTGCAAGACCCGTCATATTTTCAGAACCGATTGGGTTACGTTTATGCGGCATCGCCGACGACCCTTTTTGTCCTTTCGCAAAGAACTCTTCCACTTCGCGTGTCTCTGTTTTTTGAAGTCCACGAATCTCGGTTGCCATCTTTTCAATCGATGTGGCAATCAATGCGAGTGTTGACATGTACTCGGCATGACGATCACGTTGGAGTGTCTGTGTCGAGATCGGTGCAGCTTGGATACCGAGCTTGTCACAGACGTACGACTCGATGAACGGGTCGATATTTGCAAACGTTCCGACCGCTCCACTCATCTTCCCGAATTCAATCGTTTCGCGAGCTGCCATGAAGCGTTTTTTGTTTCGTTTCATTTCTTCATACCAGAGGGCGAGCTTCAGACCGAACGTAGTCGGTTCTGCGTGAACGCCATG
Source organism: Caryophanales bacterium (assembly GCA_902362975.1). Classification (GTDB taxonomy): domain Bacteria; phylum Bacillota; class Bacilli; order Exiguobacteriales; family Exiguobacteriaceae; genus Exiguobacterium. Next base: position 61,429 of record CABIYO010000001.1, on the reverse strand, counting down.
GGTACGTCCCATCATGATGTCATACTTATGTGCCTGCGCTTTTTCTGCGAGAATACCGATGAAGCGATCTAAATCGGCCTCTAAAAGATCATTCGCCTGTTTGATTAAGTACGAGAGTGCCGTGTCGACGACATCCGTCGACGTCAATCCGTAATGCACCCATTTTTTCTCTTCTCCGAGTGTCTCAGAAACGGCACGAGTGAACGCAATCACATCATGACGTGTCTCTTGTTCAATCTCTAGAATGCGATCAACATCGAACGATGCCTTGTCCCAAAGAACTTGTACATCTTCTTTCGGGATGATACCGAGTTCACTCCAAGCCTCACAGGCATAAAGTTCAACTTTTAACCAAGCCTCGAATTTGTTTTGATCAGTCCAAATGTTTGCCATCTCTGGGCGGGTGTAGCGTGAAATCATAAAACGGTCTCCTTCCAAATTGCCAGTTGTTCGATGGTATGAAGCGCTTCTTCGACCGTGTCAGCAAGGACGTTCAAATGTCCCATTTTACGACCTGTCTTCGCTTCATCTTTTCCATACAGATGTAGTTTAACATTCGATGGCAATGCTTTGACATGAAGTCTTGGCATATGCTCGCCGAGAAGGTTGACCATGACGACAGGCGATGTCAATCTCGTCCGTCCGAGGCGCATCCCGGTCACGGCTCGAATGTGTTGTTCAAATTGTGAGGTTTCACAAGCGTCAATCGTGTAGTGCCCGGAATTGTGCGGACGTGGTGCAAGCTCATTCACATATAGACGGCCATCCGCCATGACGAACAGTTCGACAGTGAGCGTTCCCATTAAGCCGATATGGTCTGCGAGCTGGAGAGCGAGGTGTCTTGCATCCTCTTGAATCTCATTTGATACGCGAGCCGGTACAATCGATAAATGTAGGATATTGTTGTGATGAATGTTTTCACTGATTGGGAATGTCGACGTTTCGTCATACCCTCTCGTCACAATGACTGAGATTTCTCTTTCAAATGGCAACCAAGCTTCGGCGACATATTCCTGCTCGACAAAATGTTCAACGAATGTCTGAAGGTCATGTTCCGACCGAATGACCGTCTGCCCTTTCCCGTCATAGCCGAAGCGACACGTTTTGATGACAAATGGGTAGCCGAGCTTCTCATATGCCTGCCGTACATCTCGAACCGTACGTACCGAAACATATGGTGCGACTCGTAGTCCTGCTGATTCGATCATCTGTTTCTCTAAAATCCGATGTTGCGTCGCCTTCAATACGTCCATACCTTGTGGGCATTTTTCTTCGATGGCTGCAATCATTTCCGTATCGATATTCTCAAATTCATACGTCACAACGTCTGAACGAGCAGCGAGTTCTTTTGCGGCATCGACATCATCAAATGAGGCAACAATTGAATCTGCCACTTGAGCAGTCGGTGCATCTGGATTTGGATCGAGACAAAGCGTCGTGTACCCCATTGCACTCGCACTAAGAGACATCATCCGGCCAAGTTGTCCTCCACCTAAAATTCCGATTCTCATCAGATCAACTCCTCCGTTCCTCGAATCGCCATCTCTTGTTTCTTCTCACGAAATGCATCAAGTCGATTTGTCATGTCTGTCGAGTGGATGCTGAGGATTTGAGCAGCCAATAATCCTGCATTCGTTGCTCCCGCTTTTCCAATGGCAACAGTTGCTACTGGAACTCCTGCAGGCATCTGAACAATGGAGAGTAGCGAATCCATTCCATTGAGTGCTTTCGACTGTACCGGGACACCGATGACAGGAAGTGTTGTTTTCGCAGCGACCATTCCAGGAAGGTGGGCTGCCCCACCAGCACCCGCAATGATTACTTGGATGCCTCTGCCTCGTGCCTCTTTAGCATATTCGAACATAAGGTCTGGTGTACGGTGAGCTGATACGACTTGTTTTTCATATGGAATCTGCAACTCATCCAACACGTCACACGTATGTTTCATCGTCTCCCAATCAGATGAACTTCCCATGATTACTCCAACTGCTGCGTTCATTCCCAATATCCCCCTTACAAAAAGAAATCCCTAAACCGACAATCAGTTTAGGGTATAGGCATGACAAATACACGTCCGCTACACCCCATAGTCTGATCAGAAACGGTGATCAGGTAGAAACTTGCAAGCCATTTCCTTGCGATTATATGGAGCACTATTTATTTTTCTTATCTCACACGCCTATCGTACCTTGTTCTTTGAAAACATGTCAATAAACTGCGAACATTTTAATTGTCTGAATATTTATCGTTCGTTTTTTAGCCGTTATCAGCATAATTATTTTCGATAATGTATGCTATTGAAAAGGGGGAGTTAGATGAGTTACATCGCAAGTTTAAGGGAAGTGATTGGGAATCGTCCGATCATCAGTGTGGGAGCGACCATTTTGGTCATCAATCAAAAGCAAGAGGTACTGATGCAATTCCGATCGGATACACTTGACTGGGGGTTACCAGGAGGATCGATGGAGCTCGGGGAAACGTTGGAAGACGTCGCTGCAAGAGAATTAAAAGAAGAAACTGGACTTCTCGCTGAGCAATTTGAATTGATCCAAGTCTTTTCCGGTTCAGATGGTTACTTCAAATATCCAAACGGAGACGAGACATATGGTGTCATTCATTTATATCAGGCGAAAGGAGTACATGGAGCGCTCGTCATGGAAGATGGTGAAAGTTTGGCTCTTGAATACTTTAGTAAAGAGAATCTTCCTAAAAAGATAGAAAAACGAGCTCAAACTTTATTGGATGCGCTTGGAGATCGATGCTTTGAACGCGAACATTCATTTTGAGACATAAAAAAGCCGTCACACAATCTGCGTGACGGCTTGGCATTAGGATTCTTTAGAGACGCATTCAAATAAAATCGATTGATGGGAATGGACAGGTTCATCTTTGGCTCCCGTTTGCTCAAAGACGGGCTTTTCAATACGGCGTATAGGACGATAACCCATTTCGTTGATTCGATCTAAACATTCACTGACCGTTTCATTTGGTTCGACATATACTTTGATCTTCTTAGCCATTTCTTCTTACGTCCTCTCTTCCACTGAGCTGAATCGATGATATGAAAAAACGGCGGCCCTTGAGCGAATGCTCCAGAACCACCGTTTGCCTGGCAACGTCCTATCCTCACAGGGGGAGATCCCCCAACTACTTTCGGCGCTGAGACGCTTAACTTCCGTGTTCGGCATGGGAACGGGTGTGGCCGTCTCGCTATCGCCACCAGACTCTACAGGGCTTGTTCCCTGAAAACTGAGGATTCATCAACACAAACCATTAGACTAGATCAAAGCCTCGACCGATTAGTATCATTCAGCTCCACGTGTCGCCACGCTTCCACCCATGACCTATCTACCTCATCGTCTCTGAGGGGTCTTTCTTGATTGCTCAAAGGGAAATCTCATCTCGGAGGGGGCTTCATGCTTAGATGCTTTCAGCACTTATCCCGTCCGCACGTAGCTACCCAGCGGTGCTCCTGGCGGAACAACTGGTACACCAGCGGTGCGTCCATCCCGGTCCTCTCGTACTAAGGACAGCTCTCCTCAAATTTCCTACGCCCACGACGGATAGGGACCGAACTGTCTCACGACGTTCTGAACCCAGCTCGCGTACCGCTTTAATGGGCGAACAGCCCAACCCTTGGGACCTACTCCAGCCCCAGGATGCGATGAGCCGACATCGAGGTGCCAAACCTCCCCGTCGATGTGGACTCTTGGGGGAGATCAGCCTGTTATCCCCAGGGTAGCTTTTATCCGTTGAGCGATGGCCCTTCCATGCGGAACCACCGGATCACTAAGCCCGACTTTCGTCCCTGCTCGACTTGTAGGTCTCGCAGTCAAGCTCCCTTCTGCCTTTGCACTCTTCGAATGATTTCCAACCATTCTGAGGGAACCTTTGGGCGCCTCCGTTACTGTTTAGGAGGCGACCGCCCC
>CABIYO010000001.1:0-52500 GCA_902362975.1 Caryophanales bacterium | reverse complement strand
CTTGCGCCAACTCGTCATACGTATGCTCGAACGGATGTCCATCCCGATAGACAGAAGGTGCGAAGTCCTCTTCATTGTCGTACGGTTGGCCGAGCGGGATTTGAGCAAGAAGCTTACTCTTCAGTGCTTCTGATAGCTTTTCTCCACCACCGTAACCGAATACGTATTCTTTTTCACCAGTTAGCTTACTTTCGAAATAAGCCATGTTTTCAATGATACCTAATAGTTTGTGGTTCGTTTTGATTGCCATCGCTCCAGCACGTGCCGCAACGAATGCCGCTGTCGCATGAGGTGTCGTGACAATCAATTCCTGACATGATGGGAGCATGGAATGGATATCGAGCGCGACATCTCCTGTTCCCGGTGGTAAATCGAGCAACAGATAGTCAAGATCGCCCCACTCGACGTCATTGAAGAAGTTATTTAACATCTTCCCGAGCATCGGTCCACGCCAGATGACCGGCGCATTGTCTTCCACGAAGAATCCCATCGAGATGACTTTCACGCCAAAACGCTCGACTGGAATGATCTTCTCGCCGCGAACAACCGGTCGTTCCTCGATGCCAAGCATATCTGGAACACTGAAGCCGTAAATATCCGCATCAATCAACCCGACCTTTTTACCCGCTCGCGCAAGCGCGACAGCCAAGTTGACGGATACTGTCGATTTTCCTACGCCACCCTTACCAGAAGCGATTGCGATAAACGTCGTCCCTGAGTTTTCACGAAGAATCGCCGGTTTTGTCGCTTCCTTCAAACTTTCGTCGTTCAATGCTTCAAAGCGAAGCCCGACCGTCTTAAAACCTTTCCCCTTGAGCAACGTGACGATTTCTTGTTGTAACTGAAGCTGTTCTCCGCTCCCAGTTTGACCGAGTGCCACTTTTACACTGACATAGTCTTCTTTGATTCGGATGTCTTTTACCCCTGCTGTATCTCCAAGCGTTCGGTTGATCGTCGGATCAACAAGCCCCGCCAATTCCTCGCGTACTTGCTCTACTGTAAGCATATTGTTTCCCCCTTCTAACTGTTTCGATATCAGTATATCAAAAAAAGCGTTTTCTTGACGGGTTCGGAATCGATTATTTCAAACAAAAAACTCTCCACCCGTAAGGATGGAGAGTTCGAGCCACATCGCGAAGATTAACGCTTCGAGAATTGTGGTGCGCGACGTGCTGCTTTAAGACCGTATTTTTTACGTTCTTTCATACGAGCGTCACGAGTTAAGAAGCCTTTTTCTTTGAGGCTTGGACGGAATTCTGGGTCCGCTTGAAGAAGCGCACGTGATACGCCGTGGCGAATTGCTCCCGCTTGTCCAGTGTATCCACCACCATTAACGTTAACGATTACATCGTATTTACCTTCTGTTTCAGTCAATACGAGTGGTGATTTAGCCATCATGATCAAAGTCTCATGACCGAAGTATTCTGAGATATCGCGGCCATTTACAACAACTTTACCGTCACCTGCAACGAGGTGAACGCGAGCCACCGAGTGTTTGCGGCGGCCTGTTCCGTAGTAACGTACATCTGCCATCGTTTAGTTCCTCCCTGTGTCTCGATTAACCGCGAAGTTCGTAAACTTCTGGTTTTTGTGCTTCGTGCTTGTGTTCAGCTCCAGCGTAAACGTGGAGTTTGTTGAATTGTTGACGACCGAGTGATCCTTTTGGAAGCATCCCTTTGATCGCGAGTTCAAGCATACGCTCTGGACGTTTTGCGAGAAGCTCTTTTGCAGTTTGTGATTTCAAACCGCCTGGATGACCTGAATGACGGTAGTAGATCTTGTCATTCAATTTGTTACCAGTCAATTTGATTTTCTCAGCGTTGATGATGATGACGTGGTCTCCGCAATCAACGTGTGGTGTGAAAGTCGGCTTGTGCTTACCGCGAAGAAGTGAAGCTACTTCACTAGTCAAACGACCAAGTGTTTTGCCTTCTGCGTCGATAAGGAGCCATTTGCGTTCTACTTCAGATGCTTTAGCCATGAATGTTGTGCGCATGTGGAATACCTCCTAGAAATGTCTGTTCACTTAATTTTTTGATGCTTTATCATAATCCTAGTTTACGGGGCTAAGATTGTGGTTCATCTCTAAATTTGAAAATGAAATGCCAATGAATATAATACGATTTTATAAGGGGAATGTCAATCTACTTTTTCATAATCCACATTCCACAAATACAAACCGTGTGGGGGCGCCGTAATCCCCGCCATGCGGCGGTCCTTCGCCTCTAGCATGTGTGTGATATCTTTAGGCTGATACTTGCCTCTCCCCACCTCGATGACCGTCCCTACCATGATGCGGACTTGGTTGTATAAAAAGCCTGATCCAACAAACCGGAATATAATCTCGTCCCCCATCTCGAGCACTTCTGCTTCATAGATGGTACGGACCCGATCTTCGACTTCTGCCTTTGTCACAGAGAACGACGTAAAGTCGTGGGTCCCAATCAACCGCTCCATCGCTTGACGCATCGCCTCAAGGCTCAGCTTATACGTCACGGTCGCAGCATAGTGCCGACGAAACGGGTCCTCGGTCTGACGGATATGATAGCGATACTCTTTTCGCTTCGCACCGTAACGCGCGTGGAACGTATCGTCCATTTCTTCCGCCTGTTTAACGAGGATATCGTCTGGTAACATGGCGTTTAACGCTTTAACGAAGCGCTCAGCCGGCATCTCTAGCGAGGTGTCAAAGTGAATCACCTGCCCTAAAGCATGGACGCGAGCGTCTGTACGACCTGAGGCGACGATTTTCACCGGATGACGATGCATACGTGCCAAGACGGATTCAATCTCCGCTTGAATGGTATTTCCATTCGGCTGTACCTGATACCCCGCATAATGTGTCCCGTCATAGGCGACAATCAGTTTAATCCGTCTCATCCAATCCCTCTCAATCCAAACAAAATGAGTGTCAACGCGACAAAAATGAGCAATACGGCTGTGTCACGTGTTCGCCACTCCATCTCACGCAATCTCGTCCGCCCTTCTCCCCCACGGTAACCGCGGGCCTCCATGGCCGTAGCGAGGTCCTCAGCACGCTTAAACGCGGAGATGAACAATGGAATCAAAAGGGGGATGACCCCTTTTAGGCGGGATTTCCAAGGTCCACTCATCAAATCGACCCCACGCGCCTGTTGTGCTTTCATGATACGGTCCGTCTCGTCCGCAAGCGTCGGTAGAAAACGAAGTGAGATGGAGAGCATCAACGCAATCTCATGGGCCGGCACACGAATCCGTTCGAATGGGCGTAGACCCGCTTCAATCGAATCAGTCAATTCCATCGGTGTCGTCGTCAACGTCACGAGTGTCGTCAACATGACGAGATAAAAGAAGCGAAGCGAGACGATTAGCCCCATTCGAATTCCTTCCGAATAAATCGCAATCGGTCCTAATTCGAATAGAAGTTTGCCTTCTCGATTGAATAACAGTTGTAAGACCAGCGTGAAGACGATCAAAAATAAGATCATGCGAAGACCGTTCCATAAATAGCGCCAAGATAACTGTGACAGTTTGACCGCAAACAACGTGAACGCGAGTAAAAACAAATTCGTCCATAAGTTGTCAGCTAAAAAGACAACCGGGATGAACCCTAAAATGAAGAGCGTCTTGGCCCGCGCATCTAGGGAATGAAGCCACGAATGTCCGGGTATATATTGACCGATAATCATGTCGCGCCCCCTTTCAGCCGTTCCGCTATCCAATCCGCCAGCTCGCTCTCGGTGCGCACGAGCGGGATTGCCGTTTCCCCAAGAACTGGCGCCATGTCACGCGCGAAGCGTAGGACGTGCGGGATATCGAGCTGGAGACGTCGTACCAGAGCCTCGTCTTGGAACAATTCAAACGGGTCCCCATCAAACGCCACCTGACCACGCTCCATCACGATGACGCGCTCCGCATAGGCGAGTACATCATCCATATCGTGCGAGACAAGAATCAACGTAAGGTTCAACTCTTCTCGCAAACGTTTGAATAAGGCGAGCATGTCCCGTCTCCCAATCGGGTCGAGACCCGCTGTCGGTTCATCGACAATGAGCACATCAGGCCTGCTTGCTAAAACACCCGCAATCGCGACACGGCGCATCTGTCCACCCGAGAGATCAAACGGCGAACGGTCCCATAACGTTTCATCCAAGCCAACAAGACGAAGGGCCTCATGGGCTCGCTCTTTCGCTTCGGCATCTGTCGCGCCAAAGTTGCGCGGACCGAACATGACGTCGCGTTCGACCGTCTCTTCAAACAATTGGTGCTCTGGATATTGAAAGACGAGCCCAACGCGACGCCGAAGCGGTAAAAGATTCTGTTTTTTGTCACGGCGCGTCCGAATCGGGGTGACAATGATATCATCGACCACCACACGTCCGTCAGTCGGGCGCAATAAGCCGTTCATATGTTGAACGAGTGTCGATTTTCCCGAGCCAGTATGCCCAAGAAACGCAACAAGCGCTCCCGACGGAATGGTTACATTCACATCGCGCAGCGCGGTTCGTTCAAACGGAGTATTCATTTGGTATTGATATGTTACTTCTTCAATGCGTATCGGCATAGATGGTTCACCAACTCCGAATGTTGTAGCATCAGACGATCGAGTGGAATGCCACGTGCCTTCAGTTCGAGTTGCATCCGAACGATAAACGGGACATCTAGTTGAATGTCACGAAGCGTATCTGGATGTTGAAACACGTCTTCAGGTGTGCCGGTCATCGCAATCTTGCCTTTCGACAATGCAATGATACGGTCAGCAAACAACACTTCGTCGAGCTCGTGTGTAATGGCGACAACGGTCATCCCTTCCGAGACGAGCTGTCGTACCGTTTGTAATACCTCTTGTCGCCCAATCGGGTCGAGCATGGAGGTCGCTTCATCGAGCACGAGGACACGCGGGCGCATTGCGAGAGCCGCAGCTATCGCAACGCGCTGCTTTTGTCCACCGGATAACTGATGCGGTTCACGGTCCGCTAGTTCCGATAATCCAACGCGCGCTAGACTGTCATCAATTCGACGAACCATTTCTTGACGTGGAAGTCCCATGTTTTCGAGAGAAAATGCCACATCATCGCGCACGGTCGCCCCGACAAATTGATTGTCGGGATTTTGAAAGACGACCCCGATCCGCGTTCGAACGTCCCACACGTCTGCGGCGTTCGACGGATCGAGTGTCTCGACGCGAACTTCTCCCTGTTCAGGAATGAGAAGTCCGTTCCACAACTTCGTCAGTGTCGACTTGCCAGAACCATTATGGCCGACAATCGCAAGCCATTCCCCTTTATATACATCGAGCGATAGACCGTTAAGCGCCGGCTCAGACTGTCCAGGGTAATGAAATACGACATCCCGTACCATAATTTGTGATTCCATGGGTCGACTCCTTTCTGATGTGGAAACAGGGCAATACGTCACCGCATGCCCTGTTGACTGCCTAATGAATTAGACGAGTTCGATGATTACAACTTCTGCACCATCACCGCGGCGTGGACCGACTTTCATGATGCGCGTGTATCCACCTTGACGTTCAGCGTAGCGTGGTGCCACGTCTTCGAACAATTTTTGGATTGCGTCTTTTTCTCCAGCGTTCTCCTTGCGAACGAATGAAGCTACTTGACGACGGGCATGAAGATCGCCACGTTTCCCAAGAGTGATCAATTTTTCAACGACCGGGCGAAGTTCTTTCGCTTTTTGTTCAGTTGTTTGAATGCGCTCGTTGATGATTAGGTCAGTTGCAAGATCACGCAAAAGCGCCTTGCGTTGCGAGCTTGTACGGCCAAGTTTCGAATAAGCCATTACATTTCCCTCCTTCGGTTGAACTTAGTCTTCTTTACGCAAGCCCAAACCGAGTTCGTCCAACTTGTGTTGAACTTCTTCGAGTGATTTACGTCCGAGGTTACGAACTTTCATCATCTCTTCCTCTGATTTGTTTGCGAGTTCTTGAACAGTGTTGATGCCAGCGCGCTTCAAGCAGTTGTACGAACGAACTGAGAGATCGAGTTCTTCAATCGTCATTTCGAGTACTTTTTCTTTTTGGTCTTCTTCTTTCTCGACCATGATTTCTGCGTTGAGAGCTTCATCTGTCAAACCAACGAAGATGTTCAAGTGTTCAGTCAAAATTTTAGCCCCTAATGATACAGCTTCTTCCGGACGAATTGAACCATCTGTCCACACGTCTAACAAAAGCTTATCAAAGCTAGCGTCTTGACCGACACGTGTTTTATCTACTTCGTAGTTCACGCGTTGAATCGGTGTATAGATCGAATCGATTGGAATGACCCCAATCGGCATATCATCACGTTTGTTATCTTCTGCCTGGACGTAACCACGACCACGGCGAGCAGTCAAACGCATGCGAAGCGTCGCATTGTCAGCGAGAGTCGCGATGTGGAGCTCAGGATTCAAGATTTCAACGTCGCTATCATGGGTAATGTCTGCCGCAGTGACAGCACCGGCACTTGAAACGTTAATCTCAAGCGTTTTCTCTTCTTCCGAGTACACTTTGAGTGCCAACTTCTTGAGGTTGAGTACGATTTGAGTGACGTCTTCGACAACACCATCAATCGTAGAGAACTCGTGAAGTACGCCATCGATTTGAACCGCTGTTACCGCTGCACCTGGGAGCGATGACAATAGAATTCGACGTAGTGAGTTACCGAGAGTAGTGCCATATCCACGTTCAAGCGGTTCTACTACGAATTTACCAAACGTAGCGTCCTCGCTGATTTCGACCGTTTCGATCTTTGGTTTTTCAATCTCGATCATCTGAACCCCTCCTTGAGTATATCCTGCCGTGCAGTTTGAGCTGCTAAAGTATAAGCTGTCGTGCTAGGTAAGCCCCTCACACGCTCAAGCGATTATACGCGGCGACGTTTTGGAGGGCGGCAACCGTTGTGCGGAACTGGAGTTACGTCACGGATTGCAGTAACTTCGAGACCAGTAGCTTGGAGCGCACGGATAGCCGCTTCACGTCCAGCACCAGGACCTTTAACGTTAACTTCTACTGTACGCATACCGTTGTCCATTGCAACTTTCGCTGCAGTTTCAGCAGCCATTTGTGCTGCGAACGGAGTCGATTTACGTGATCCTTTAAATCCAAGGTTACCAGAAGTAGCCCATGAGATCGCGTTACCTTGCGTATCAGTGATTGTGATGATTGTGTTGTTGAATGTAGAACGGATGTGTACCACACCGACTTCAACATGTTTTTTAACTTTACGTTTAGAACGTACGTTTTGTTTACGTTTCGCCATTGTTCAATTCCCTCCTTTACTTCTTCTTGTTCGCTACTGTACGGCGTGGGCCTTTACGAGTACGCGAGTTGTTCTTCGTGTTTTGACCGCGAACAGGGAGACTACGGCGATGACGGATACCGCGGTATGCGCCGATCTCGATCAAACGTTTGATGTTAAGTGAAACTTCACGACGAAGGTCACCTTCAACTTTGATTCCGTCAATTGCTTCACGGATACGGTTGAGTTCATCTTCAGTAAGGTCGCGTGTGCGTGTATCTTCAGATACGTTAGCAGCCTTCAAAATTTCTTGTGCTTTTGTTTTACCAATACCATAGATGTATGTGAGCGAAATAACGATACGTTTTTCGCGTGGAATATCTACACCAGCAATACGTGCCATGTGTGCACCTCCTCTGAAATTAACCTTGTTTTTGTTTGTGTTTCGGGTTTTCGCAAATTACCATTACTTTACCCTTACGGCGAATAACTTTACATTTTTCGCAAATCGGTTTTACCGACGGTCTTACTTTCATGAGTATACCCTCCTCCTGGAAAAATCGGAGTTACTTATAACGGTACGTAATCCGCCCGCGAGTCAAGTCGTATGGAGACAACTCAACAGTTACGCGGTCACCTGGAAGGATCCGAATGTAGTGCATCCGAATTTTCCCTGAGACGTGCGCGAGCACCGTGTGGCCGTTTTCTAACTCCACTTTAAACATTGCGTTCGGAAGTGGTTCGACAACAGTGCCTTCCACTTCAATGACATCTTGTTTCGCCATCATTTATTCCCCTTTCTATATGAAAATCTTTAGGAGCACAGACGATCTATTGCCATCTACTGTGAGAGAAGGACCCAGAGCGGATCAGTATGAAACAATAGAGCCTCATTCACCGGAATCGAGTTTCGTTAAAATCTCGTATCCATCGTCTGTGATGGCGATGGTGTGCTCAAAGTGGGCGCACATGCTACCGTCCACGGTGACAACTGTCCAGTTATCAGCCAGTGTTCGAACATAGCGTTGACCAGCATTAACCATTGGTTCAATGGCTAACGTCATCCCAGTCTTCAGGCGCGGCCCTTTCCCCGGTGGACCATAGTGTGGAATTTGCGGTTCTTCGTGCAAATTTTGTCCAACACCATGACCGACGTATTCGCGGACGACAGAAAAATCATGTGATTCAACATATGCTTGAATCGCATGCGAAATATCTGTCAATCGCCCTCCAGCCTTGGCGTGCTCCAATCCTTTATACAGACTTTCTTCGGTTACGTCAAGTAGCCGCTGTGTCTCTTCTGTGATTGTTCCCACTGGATAAGTCCAAGCGGAATCTCCATGGTATCCATTATAGTAGGCACCGATGTCGATTGAGATAATATCTCCATCTTTCAATACCCGTTTCCCTGGAATGCCATGAACAAGCTCTTCGTTCACCGAAGCGCAAACACTACCGGTAAAACCGTTATAGCCTTTGAACGATGGTGTCGCACCTTGGCTGCGAATGTAATCTTCCGCAATCCGGTCGAGCTCAAGCGTCGTGATTCCTGGTTTAATGTGCTGTTTGAGCACCTGGTGCGTTCGAGCAACAATTTGCCCAGCCTCACGCATAATCGCAATTTCACGAGGCGTCTTCGTGATGATCATTCAGTATCACCGAGTAATGCTTTGACATCGGCATATACGACATCGATTGGACGATCTCCATCCAATGTACGAAGATACCCTTTTTTAGCGTAAAAGTCAATGAGTGGTTTCGATTGCTCGATGTTGACGTCAAGGCGACGGCGAACCGTTTCCTCTTTATCGTCTTCACGTTGCATGAGCGCCGACCCATCCACATCACAGATGCCTTCCACTTTTGGTGGGTTGAAGATCACGTGATATGTCGCACCACACGTTGGGCAGATCCAACGACCTGTCAAGCGTGGAACGAGAATTTCCGCATCCACATCGATGTTGATGACGTGGTCAATCTGTTTCCCCAAATCTTTAAGCAAACTTTCGAGTGCCTCTGCTTGAGCAACAGTACGCGGGAATCCATCGAGTAAGAAACCTTTTTCTGTGTCATCTTGGCTAAGACGTTCACGTACGATTCCGATTGTTACCTCGTCCGGTACGAGTTCACCTTTATCCATGAATGACTTAGCTTCTTTACCGAGTGGCGTTCCGCCTTTGATTGCCGCACGAAACATGTCGCCTGTCGAAATGTGAGGGATTTGGTACTCTTCTACGATTTTAGCCGCTTGAGTCCCTTTCCCAGCACCCGGTAAGCCCATGAGTACTAGATTCATCTCGGTTAGCCTCCAGTTTTGATTTTCACGAAGGGCTTGTAAACACGACAGGAAGGAAGGGTTGACCCTTCCTTCCGCTTTAACGGATAAAGCCTTTATAGTGCCGTTTTACAAGTTGACTTTCGATTTGTTTCATCGTTTCGAGGGCTACCCCGATGACGATCAACAAGCTCGTTCCTCCGATTTGAACGGAAGTTGGAAGACCGGCAAGCTTAATGAAGATTGTCGGCATGATCGCCACGAGCGATAAGAAGATCGCTCCGAAGAAAGTCAATCGATACAGCAACTTCGTGATGTACTGTTCTGTTTGCGCCCCAGGACGAATCCCAGGAATATAACCACCTTGCTTCTGCAGGTTTTCTGCCATTTGCTCAGGGTTGACTTGAATAAATGTATAGAAGTAGGCAAACGCAATGATTAACACAACGTAAATCGACATTCCGATTGGCGCCGTCGTGTCAAAGTACGTCTGTAATTTTTGCGTTGTCTCCGGCGAAGCAATGAAGCTTGCAACAGTTGGTGGTGTTACCATGAAGGAAATCGCGAAGATAACCGGGATAACACCTGCTGCGTTTAGTTTGATTGGCAAGTGCGTTGACTGACCGCCCACTGGGGTACGGTTCGCCGTGCGTTTTGCATATTGGATTGGAATTTTGCGTGCCGCTTGTTGAACATAAATGATCCCAACCGTCACAGCCAAAATAACAAGTGCCAATACAACCAAGTAAACGATATTAATGAACAATGCATCTCCAGCGTTTTGGAGTTTTGTTTCATAAATCTGCGTGAAGATTCTTGGGAACCCGGCGACGATACCGGCGAAGATAATGATGGAAATACCATTCCCAACACCTTTCTCCGTTGTCATTTCACCAAGGAACATCAAGAACGCTGTACCCGCAGTGAGTACAATCGCGATCACAAAGTAAGTTGCCGTTCCCCACGTCTCATTGACGAGACCAGGGTAGAGGCGGTTAAATCCAAACGACAGTGAAGTCGCTTGGACAAAGCCTAAGATGATCGTCCCATAGCGCGTGACCGTCGCTAACTTTTTACGGCCCGCCTCTCCTTGTTTAGCCCATTCGGCAAACTTTGGAACGACGTCCATTTGTAAAAGTTGCACAACGATCGATGCCGTAATGTACGGCATGATCCCCATTGCGAACAAGGAGAAGTTCTGTAAAGCATTTCCTCCAAACAAGTTCAAGAAGTCAAGAAGACCGCCTGAGTCAAAACGCAACACATCCGTATTCACCATCGGCACCGGGATATGAGCCCCGATGCGGAAAATGATGATGATTGCGAGTGTGAAGAGAATACGCTGTCGAATATCTTTCACGCGCCACATATTGGAGATCGTCTGAAACATCAGATCACCTCAACTGTACCGCCAGCTGCTTCGATTGCTTCTTTCGCTGCACCCGAGAACTTGTTGGCTTTTACAGTCAATTTAGTTTCAAGCTTGCCGTTAGCAAGGACCTTGATTCCGTCTTTAGCAGAGCTGACAACACCAGTCTCGATTAAGAGTTCTGGAGTAACTTCAGTACCTGCTTCGAAACGGTTAAGCGTGTCTAGGGAAACAACCGCGTACTCTTTACGAGTTGGGTTGTTGAAACCGCGTTTTGGAAGACGACGGTAAAGTGGGTTTTGTCCACCTTCAAATCCTGGACGAACGCCACCGCCCGAACGAGCTTTTTGACCTTTGTGTCCACGACCAGAAGTTTTACCGTTACCAGTCGCCATACCGCGACCGACACGGTTACGTTCGTGACGTGAACCTGGAGTTGGCTTCAATTCATGGAGTTTCATAGTGGCACCTCCTTATTTATTAAAATCTTTATTATTCGTTGATTTCTTTTACAGTCACAAGGTGCGACACTTTGTTGATCATACCACGCATCGCGACGTTGTCTGGGACAACGACCGTTTGATGCATTTTGCGAAGACCGAGTGTACGTACAGTAACACGCTGACCTTCCGGACGACCAATTGTGCTGCGTGTGAGGGTGATTGCGAGTTTCGCCATGTCTAGTTCCCTCCCTTAGTTAAGAAGTTCTTCTACGCTTTTACCACGTAGTTTAGCAACTTCCTCTGCTTTTTTGAGCTCAGTCAAGCCCTGTACCGTCGCACGGACGATGTTGATCGGTGTGTTTGAACCTAACGATTTCGAAAGGATATCACCTACACCTGCAAGTTCGAGCACCGCACGAACTGGACCACCAGCGATAACCCCAGTACCTTCAGAAGCTGGTTTCATGAATACACGACCTGCTCCGAATACTCCTGTGATTTCGTGTGGAATTGTTGTACCAACCATAGGTACTTGTACCATGTTTTTCTTAGCGGCTTCAATAGCCTTGCGAATCGCTTCTGGCACCTCTTGTGCCTTACCTGTACCGAAACCGACGTGACCATTTTTGTCACCTACGACTACGAGAGCAGCAAAACGGAAGCGGCGGCCACCTTTTACGACTTTCGCGACGCGGTTTACGGTAACAACGCGTTCTTCAAGTTGTTCCATGTTAACGTCTAACTGGCGCATCGAGTGTCCCCTCCTTTTTATTAGAATTTAAGACCTGCTTCACGAGCTGCTTCTGCAACAGCTTTGACGCGGCCATGATAGAGGTATCCACCACGGTCGAACACAACTGTGTCGATACCTTTCTCGAGTGCACGTTCTGCAGCAAGTTTACCAACAGCTTTCGCTGCTTCAACGTTACCGCCATTTGTAAGATCGAGAGCTTTATCTTTCGAAGATGCAGACACAAGCGTTGTTTGTGCCGCGTCATCGATAAGTTGTACGTAAATGTGCTTGCTCGAACGGAATACGTTCAAACGTGGACGAGCTGCTGTCCCCGTGATCGTACGACGTACGCGAGCATGACGTTTTTTACGAACTGCATTTTTATCTGCCTTTGTGATCATTTATGCCACTCCTTTCCGTTCATTTCGTGACGAATTACTTACCAGTCTTACCTTCTTTACGGCGAATACGTTCATCAGAGTAACGAACACCTTTACCTTTGTAAGGTTCTGGAGCACGGTACGAGCGGATTTGAGCAGCAACGTGACCGACGCGCTCTTTGTTAATCCCTTTTACGATGATTTGCGTGTTTGAAGGAACTTCGATTTCAATCCCTTCCTCAGCAACGTACTCGATTGGGTGCGAGTAGCCGAGGTTGAGGACGAGTTTGTTACCTTGCTTCGCAGCACGGTAACCAACCCCCGAGATCTCAAGTGTTTTTTGGAATCCGTTCGACACACCTTGTACCATGTTAGCAATAAGGGCACGTGTCGTACCGTGAATTGTGCGGCTTTCTTTCGATTCGTCTGGACGAACAACCGTCAATTCGTTCTCTTCAACTTTGATTTCCAATGCCGGGTTAGCTGAAAGCGAAAGTTCACCTTTAGCACCTTTTACTGTGACCGTGTTGTCATTAGCAACTGTTACAGTAACGCCAGCAGGAATCGTAACTGGTTTTTTACCAATACGTGACATTGATTACACCTCCGTTCTTGTTAGAAAAGTGACTTACCAGATGTAGGCGAGCACTTCGCCGCCGACTTGTTGTTGGCGAGCTTCTTTATCAGTCATAAGACCTTTAGATGTCGAAAGAACTGCGATCCCGAGTCCTCCGAGTACTTTAGGTACTTCATCAGCTTTTGCGTATACGCGAAGACCTGGTTTCGAAATACGTTTGAGACCAGTGATTACACGTTCGTTGTTTGCTCCATATTTAAGGAAAAGACGAAGTGTACCTTGTTTAGCGTCCTCGATATATTCAACATCGCGAATGAAACCTTCACGCTTAAGGATTTCAGCAATCTCACGTTTAATGTTCGAAGCTGGAAGCTCCATTTTTTCATGGCGAACCATGTTAGCGTTACGGATACGTGTAAGCATATCTGCAATAGGGTCTGTCATTACCATGCGATGTACCTCCTTTCACACTGTTAGTGGATTACCAGCTTGCTTTTTTAACACCAGGGATTTGACCTTTGTATGCAAGATCACGGAACTTGATACGGCTGATCCCGAATTTACCCATGTAACCATGCGGACGACCTGTGATGCTGCAACGGTTGTGCAAGCGTACAGGTGACGAGTTACGTGGCAATTTGCTGAGTCCGATATAATCGCCTTCAGCTTTCAACTTCGCACGCTTTTCAGCGTACTGGGCAACGAGTTTCTCGCGTTTAAGTTCGCGATTCACCATTGACTTTTTAGCCATGTTGTCGACCTCCCTCTAGATTATTTTTGGAATGGCATACCGAGAAGTGTGAGCAATTCACGTGCTTCTTCGTCTGTGTTTGCTGTTGTAACAACAACGATGTCCATACCGCGTACTTTAGATACTTTATCGTAATCGATCTCAGGGAAAATAAGTTGCTCTTTCACGCCAAGCGTGTAGTTACCGCGTCCGTCGAATGCTTTCTTCGATACACCGCGGAAGTCACGTACACGTGGAAGTGAAACAGTTACCAATTTGTCGAGGAAATCGTACATGCGCTCGCCACGAAGTGTAACCTTCGCACCGATTGGCATACCTTCACGAAGTTTGAAACCAGCGATTGATTTCTTCGCTTTCGTTACGAGTGGTTTTTGACCTGAAAGAATTGTTAATTCTTCAACTGCCATGTCAAGTGCTTTCGAGTTCGATACAGCGTCACCTACACCCATGTTGATGACAATCTTTTCGATTTTCGGTACTTGCATGACCGAGTCATAGTTGAATTTATCCATCATCGCTTTCACGATGTCGCTTTTATACTTCTCTTGCAAACGGTTCATAGTCGAATGGACCTCCTTTCGTCACGTTCTTCTTATTTATCGAGTGATTCGCCCGATTTCGCGACACGAACTTTTTTACCATCGACTACTTTGAAACCAACGCGAGTTGGTTTACCCGTTTTAGGGTCGAGTGGCATTACGTTCGAGACGTGAATTGGTGCTTCGATCTCAAGGATTCCGCCTTGTGGATTCGCTTGTGAAGGTTTTGCGTGTTTTTTCATTACGTTAACACCTTCAACCACTACGCGGTTTTTGCTTGGCATAGCTTTGAGGATAACCCCTTGCTTGCCTTTATCTTTACCAGACATTACCTGGACTGTATCGCCTTTTTTAACATGCATCGTTTGCGCACCTCCTTATAGGATTGAAATTGGAAATTAAAGTACTTCCGGTGCCAACGAAACGATCTTCATGAATTCTTTTTCACGAAGTTCACGTGCAACTGGCCCGAAGATCCGTGTGCCGCGTGGGCTCTTGTCATCTTTGATAATGACTGCTGCGTTCTCATCGAAACGGATGTACGAACCATCTTTACGACGAGCGCCGCGTTTTGTACGAACGACAACTGCTCTGACAACGTCACCTTTTTTAACAACGCCACCTGGTGTTGCTTGTTTTACCGTTGCGACGATGATGTCACCGATGTTTGCAGTCTTACGACCAGAACCACCGAGAACTTTAATTGTCAACAGTTCACGCGCGCCAGAGTTGTCTGCTACTTTCAAGCGAGATTCTTGTTGAATCATGCGAGTGTACCTCCCTCCGGATGTTTAATAAATCCGAACTGTTATTAGATGATTACTGATTCTTCTACTACTGTTACAAGACGGAAACGTTTGTCTTTAGAAAGAGGACGTGTTTCCGCGATGCGAACGATATCGCCCACTTTAGCGACGTTGTTCTCATCGTGTGCTTTGTATTTCTTCGTGTAGTTTACACGTTTGCCATAAAGTTTATGACGAACCTTTGTTTCTACTGCGACGACGATCGTTTTGTCCATTTTGTCAGACACGACGCGACCAGTGAACACTTTACGGTTGTTGCGTTCCATGAGTGTTACCTCCTCTCAAGAATCCGATGTAATTAGCCGTTGTTGATGCCGAGTTCGCGTTCACGAAGAATCGTTTTAGCACGCGCAATCGACTTGCGTACTTCACGGATACGAGCAGGATTCTCAAGCTGACCTGTAGCAAGTTGGAAGCGAAGGTTAAAGAGTTCTTCTTTCCACTCGCCCACTTTACCGTTGAGCTCTTCAGTTGTTGATTGACGGAGATCAGTTGCTTTCATTCGTATCACCACCATTTTCTTCACGTTTCACGAACTTACATTTTACTGGAAGTTTGTGCGCTGCAAGACGAAGTGCCTCACGTGCCACTTCCTCAGATACACCCGCGATTTCGAACATTACTTTGCCAGGCTTAACTACAGCTACCCAGCCTTCTGGAGCACCTTTACCCGAACCCATTCGGACTTCGAGAGGCTTTTTAGTGTACGGCTTGTGTGGGAAGATCTTGATCCACACTTTACCACCACGTTTCATATAACGTGTCATTGCAATACGTGCTGATTCGATTTGACGGTTTGTAATCCAGCTCGCTTCGAGAGCTTGGAGACCGAACTCACCGAAGTGTACAGTTGTGCCGCGTTTAGCGTTCCCGCGCATTTTACCACGGTGTACACGACGATATTTCACGCGTTTAGGTAACAACATAGTGTGTTGCCTCCTTCCTGAAAGAGTGTTTATTATTCAGCGTTTTTCGCTGTGTTGTTTTTTGTTGGAAGAACTTCACCGTGGTATAACCAAACTTTTACGCCGATTTTACCGTAAGTTGTGTCAGCTTCAGCTGTTCCGTAGTCGATATCGGCACGGAGTGTGTGAAGTGGAACTGTTCCTTCCGAGTACTTCTCTGAACGAGCGATATCAGCGCCACCAAGACGACCAGAAACTTCTGTTTTGATCCCTTTGATGCCAGTACGCATCGAACGTTGAATAGCTTGCTTCATTGCACGACGGAATGATACGCGACCTTCCAATTGACGAGCAATGTTTTCTGCTACAAGTTTCGCAACAGCGTCAGCATTTTTCACTTCAACAACGTTGATGTGAACGCGTTTTCCGTCAGCGATTTTTGTAATGTGTTTACGGAGTGATTCGATTTCAGAACCACCTTTACCGATTACCATACCTGGCTTCGCAGTGTGAAGCGAAATGTTCACGCGGTTTGCAGCGCGTTCGATTTCAACTTTAGAAACACTAGCATCCTTCATTTTGTTTTCGATGTATTCACGAATAACGAAGTCTTCATGAAGGAGATCAGCGTAGTCTTTCTCAGCGTACCAACGCGAATCCCAGTCTTTGATAATACCAACGCGAAGACCGTGCGGATTTACCTTTTGACCCACTACATATCCCTCCTTATTTCTCAGTTACCACGATGTGGATGTGGCTTGTGCGTTTGTTAATACGGCTTGCGCGACCCATCGCACGTGGGCGGAAGCGTTTGAGTGTTGGACCTTCGTTTACGTAAGCTTCTGTTACAACGAGGTTCTCAATGTTCATATCGTAGTTGTGCTCTGCGTTAGCAATCGCTGATTTTAATACTTTTTCAACGACTGGCGATGCTGCCTTGTTCGTGTGAGCAAGGACAGAGAGCGCTTCGCCGACTTGTTTCCCGCGAATTAAGTCTACAACGAGACGTGCTTTGCGAGGAGCAAGACGGACCATATTAGCTGATGCTTTAGCTTGCATGGATTTGACCTCCCCTCAAATTACCGTTTCGTTTTCTTGTCTGATCCGTGACCTTTGTACGTGCGTGTTGGAGCGAATTCACCAAGTTTGTGACCAACCATGTCTTCTGTCACGAATACTGGTACGTGTTTACGACCATCGTGCACACCGAACGTGTGACCCATGAATTCTGGGAAGATCGTCGAGCGACGTGACCAAGTTTTGATGACTTGCTTCTCACCAGATTCGTTGAGTTTGTCAACTTTAGCGAGTAAGTGGTGATCTGCGAATGGACCTTTTTTCAAACTGCGACCCATGTTAGAACCTCCCTTTGGAATGATTCGGGAACGGCCCTTTCGAACCGCCCGAGAATCATGTAGTAATTATTTCTTACGGCGACGAAGGATGTACATGTCGCTCGATTTGTTTTTCTTACGAGTCTTAAGACCAAGAGCTGGTTTACCCCAAGGAGTAAGTGGGCCCGAACGACCGATTGGCGCACGACCTTCACCACCACCGTGTGGGTGATCAACCGGGTTCATTACAGAACCACGTACTGTTGGGCGTTTGCCTAACCAACGTGAACGTCCTGCTTTACCGATGTTTACGAGTTCGTGTTCTTCGTTACCAACTGAACCGATTGTCGCGCGGCAAGTGCCGAGGAACAAGCGTGATTCACCTGATTGAAGACGAACGATGACGTACTTGCCGTCACGTCCTTGGATTTGTGCCGATGCACCAGCCGCACGAACTAGCTGACCGCCTTTACCAGGCTTAAGCTCGATGTTGTGGATTGTTGTACCGACAGGGATGTTTGCGAGTGGAAGAGCGTTCCCCACTTTGATATCCGCTTCAGGACCAGACATGATTTCCATGCCTACTTTGATGCCCTTAGGAGCGAGGATGTAACGTTTCTCACCATCTACATAGTTGATGAGTGCGATGTTTGCTGAACGGTTTGGATCGTATTCGATCGTTGCTACACGTCCTGCAACGCCATCTTTGTTACGTTTGAAATCGATGATACGGTATTTACGCTTGTGACCGCCACCTTGGTGACGAACAGTCAAGCGACCTTGGTTGTTACGTCCGCCTTTTTTCGAAAGCTTTTCAGTTAACGATTTTTCAGGGCGATTCGTTGTGATCTCTGCAAAGTCGAGAGATGTCATGTTACGACGACCGTTAGTGGTCGGCTTAAACTTTTTGATTGCCATCGAGGATTCCCTCCTTTTCTTCTAAGGTAGTTAATTAACCGAGGAAGTCGATTGTGTTGCCTTCAGCAAGGGTTACGATCGCTTTTTTACGACGAGCTGTGTAACCAGAGTGACGACCGACACGTTTCGCTTTCGGTTTGTAGTTCATTGTGTTTACCGAAGCAACTTTCACGTTGAAGATTGTTTCGATAGCGTGTTTCACTTGCGATTTAGTCGCTTTTACGTCGATTTCGAAAACGTATTTGTTAGCTTCCATGAGGCTAACTGAACGCTCAGTGATGATCGGACGTTTGATGATATCGTATGCTTGAGCCATTATGCAAGCACCTCCTCTACCTTCGCAACCGCATCTTTAGTGAAGATGACTTTGTCGTTAGCAACGAGGTCAAGAACGTTTACGCCTGCTGCGTCGATCACAGTCACTCCTGGGATGTTACGAGCTGCGAGAGCGATAGTCTCATTGTAGTCCGCTGTGACTACAAGAGCCTTACGTTCTACTGACAAGCTGTTGAGTACAGCAGCCATATCTTTTGTTTTTGGTGCATCGAAAGCAAGGCCTTCGAGGACGATGAATTCGTTGTTTTGTACTTTCGACGAAAGAGCCGAGAGAAGTGCTAAACGACGAACCTTCTTAGGAAGTTTGTAAGAGTATGAACGTGGTGTTGGACCGAAGACTGTACCACCACCAACCCATTGTGGTGAGCGGATAGAACCTTGGCGCGCACGACCAGTTCCCTTTTGTTTCCATGGTTTACGGCCGCCACCGCGTACTTCCGAGCGACCTTTCGTATCGTGAGTACCTTGACGGCGTGATGCTTGTTGCATGACGATTGCGTCGTAAAGTACTGATTCGTTTGGCTCGATTCCAAAGATGGCTTCTGCCAATTCGATTTCGCCAACTTGTGAACCTGTTTGGTTAAGCAAAGCTACTTTAGGCATTCGTAATTCCTCCTTTCCGTGCAGTTAATTAGTTACCTTTGACCGCTGATTTGATGATGACGTTCGATTTACGAGCGCCTGGGATAGCACCTTTCACGAGGAGAAGGCCACGTTCCACATCAACTTTAACGACTTCAAGGTTTTGAATTGTTTTACGCTCTCCACCCATTTGACCCGGAAGAAGTTTCCCTTTGAATACGCGGTTAGGAGCGACAGGACCCATCGAACCAGGACGACGGTGGTAGCGCGAACCGTGAGCCATTGGTCCACGTGATTGTCCGTGACGCTTGATCGCACCTTGGAATCCTTTACCTTTCGATGTACCTGTTACATCTACTAATTCACCTGCAGCGAAAATGTCTGCCTTAATCTCTTGACCGATTTCGTATCCTTCTACTGAAGTACGAATTTCTTTGATGAAGCGCTTAGGTGTCGCGTTTGCTTTCGCAGCGTGACCTTTTGCTGGTTTGTTTTGACGTGATTCTTTGATGTCTCCGAAACCAAGTTGAACTGCTTCGTAACCGTCTGTGTCAACTGTTTTAAGTTGAAGAACGACGTTACCTTCTACAGCAACTACAGTTACCGGTACAACTTCGCCTGCTTCGTTGAAGATTTGAGTCATACCAAGTTTTGTTCCTAAGATTCCTTTAGCCATGAGATACACCTCCTGTTAATAATTAATTGTCTCTTCTGGCTAGTATCTACTATATGAAGAATTAAAGTTTGATTTCGATGTCTACACCTGATGGTAACTCGAGACGCATAAGCGAATCGACTGTTTTCGGTGTTGGGTTAACGATGTCGATCAAGCGTTTGTGTGTACGCATTTCGAACTGCTCACGAGCATCTTTGTACTTGTGAACCGCACGAAGGATCGTGTAAATCGATTTTTCAGTCGGGAGCGGGATTGGACCCGATACCTTTGCACCTGAACGCTTCGCAGTGTCAACGATCTTCTCAGCTGATTGATCGAGAACGCGATGGTCATATGCTTTTAAACGAATACGAATTTTTTCATTTGCCATGTTTGTTTCCCTCCTTTGTCGCCTATTTTAAAAATAGACAATTCTCCGCGGAAATTTCCACACCGGCCATGGCAATGCTGCCTGGCGTGTCATAACCTCCCGCTTCAACGCAGCGTGCTTGTGTCAGCAGAGGCATCCGATCATTGCAAATCAACGATTGGACCCATTTTCTGCTGTAAAGTCTCTCACCACTCGCACAAACACTTAGTCATTATATCTAATCTAGTCATCGAATGCAAGATTAGATTTTTGAAGTTGCCGGTTGTCTGATGAGTTGCTCAACGTTCCCTAATGTAACAAGATTCGCGAGCTTTTGCAAGCAAAAATTCATTCTTTTATTGAACTATTTTCCAAACGAACTCCCATGTCAACTTGACCTAGCGTTTCATTACATCTCCAAAACGGTCTGTCACCCCTTCTCTGACCGATTTTGGCGCGCGTTTCAAACAGTCTTGAACAATCCCTTCATTAATATTATGCGTCTTGAAATAGTGGACCAATGACGCTAGTTTATCCTCTCGTCCAATGACCGTGTAGAGGACGACCCACTCCTCTAGGTGCATCCATTGCCCATCCGGTTCAATGAAAGGATGCGTATAGATTCCGTCGGTGCACTTCATTCGGAAACTAGACATGACGTCCACATCTGTTCCCTCGAATACATACTCTCCAAAGTATGTCGTTATGTATGCCTCGTGAGGGTCTGATGGTTTCTTCTCTCCGGCGCGACTGAGTACACGATCCATTTTTTCAAACTGGTCGGGTTCCACAAAAACATCGATGTTATTCGTCACCTCAACGATGCCATGATGCTTTAACAGCTCAGAACCGCCAATGCGATACGCAATCCCATTCAAGCGACAAATGGTCTCTAGTTGTTTCAACATGACGTCACCCCTTTCTCGTATGCCTCATCTTACCATGTCGTGATGAAAACACAAAAAAGCAGCCCGCATATTGCGGACTGCTTAATGTTGTTCAGTTGAACCAATCGATTACTCGATGATTTCTGTTACTGAACCAGCACCTACAGTACGGCCACCCTCACGAATAGAGAAACGTGTACCTTCTTCGATCGCGATTGTAGAAATCAATTCGATCGTCAACTCGATGTTGTCTCCTGGCATTACCATTTCAGTACCTTCTGGAAGGTGAACGATACCTGTTACGTCAGTTGTACGGAAGTAAAACTGCGGGCGGTAGTTCTCGAAGAATGGCGTGTGACGGCCACCTTCTTCTTTAGAAAGAACGTAGATTGATGCTTTGAATTTAGAGTGTGGTGTGATTGAACCTGGCTTAGCAAGTACTTGTCCACGCTCGATGTCGTCACGTGATACACCACGGAGAAGTGCACCGATGTTGTCGCCAGCTTCAGCATAGTCAAGAAGCTTACGGAACATCTCTACACCAGTACATACAGTTTTCTTCGTTTCTTCTGTAAGACCAACGATTTCGACCTCGTCGTTGACGCGGAGAACACCACGCTCAACACGACCAGTCGCTACAGTACCACGACCAGTGATTGAGAATACGTCCTCAACAGGCATCATGAAGTCTTTATCAGTGTCACGAACTGGTTCTGGGATGTACTCATCAACAGCGTTCATGAGTTCCATAACTTTTTCTTCCCACTGAGGTTCACCGTTAAGTGCGCCAAGTGCAGAACCTTTGATTACAGGGATGTCGTCGCCTGGGAAGTCGTATTCAGAAAGAAGTTCACGGATTTCCATTTCAACGAGTTCGAGAAGCTCTTCGTCGTCTACCATGTCAACTTTGTTCATGAATACTACGATGTAAGGAACACCTACTTGACGTGAAAGAAGGATGTGCTCACGTGTTTGTGGCATTGGGCCATCTGTTGCAGATACAACGAGGATTGCGCCGTCCATTTGCGCAGCACCAGTGATCATGTTTTTAACATAGTCAGCGTGTCCTGGGCAGTCAACGTGTGCGTAGTGACGCTTTTCAGTTTCGTACTCGATGTGAGCTGTTGCGATTGTGATACCGCGCTCGCGCTCTTCTGGAGCACCATCGATTTGGTCGAATTTAGTAGCTGCTTTACCTTGTGATTTTGAAAGTACAGCAGAGATTGCTGCAGTCAAAGTTGTTTTACCGTGGTCGACGTGGCCGATTGTACCAACGTTAACGTGCGGTTTAGAACGGTCGAATTTTTCTTTACCCATTCTAGATTCCTCCTCTATTAAACGATTAGTTTTATTTAACTAGGAAGACGTAGGCTACTTTTAACATACGTCCTCCTTAGCTTACAACAATCAATCTAGCGATACAACCGTTATTAGCCGTTCGCTTTTTTGACGATTTCTTCAGCGATTGATTTCGGTACTTCTTCGTAGTGATCGAAGTGCATCGAGTACGTTCCGCGTCCTTGTGTACGTGAACGAAGTGATGTTGCGTAACCGAACATTTCTGAAAGTGGAATCATCGCTTTAACGACTTGTGCGTTACCGCGAGCTTCCATACCTTCTACGCGTCCACGGCGTGACGTAACGTCACCCATGATGTCACCCATGTATTCTTCTGGGATAACAACTTCAACACGCATCATTGGCTCAAGGATGACAGCTTTCGCTTTGTCCTTAAGTTGTTTAACCGCCATCGAAGCAGCAACTTTAAACGCCATCTCGTTCGAGTCGACATCGTGGTACGATCCGAATACGAGACGAGCTTTAACGTCTACTACTGGGTAACCAGCGAGGATACCGTTTTCGAGAGCTTCTTCAATCCCGTTTTGAACAGCAGGGACGTATTCACGTGGTACAACACCACCGACGATCTTGTTCTCGAACTCGAATCCAGCGCCTTCTTCGTTCGGCTCGAATTCTACGACAACGTGACCGTACTGACCGCGTCCACCAGACTGACGAACGAATTTCGAATCGATCTTCGCAGCGCTACGGATTGTTTCACGGTAAGCAACTTGCGGTGCACCAACGTTAGCTTCTACTTTGAACTCGCGACGCATACGGTCAACGAGGATATCAAGGTGAAGCTCACCCATACCAGAGATGATCGTTTGACCAGTCTCAGGGTTTGTTTCAGTGCGGAATGTCGGATCTTCTTCTGCGAGTTTCGCAAGAGCTTGACCCATTTTATCTTGGTCTGCTTTCGATTTAGGCTCGATTGCAACCGAGATAACTGGTTCTGGGAATGTCATTGACTCGAGAACGATGTTATCTTTCTCAGAGCAAAGCGTATCTCCAGTAGTCGTGTCTTTGAAACCAACAGCAGCAGCGATATCACCAGCGAATACCATTGGAATTTCTTCACGGCTGTTTGCGTGCATTTGAAGGATACGACCGAGACGTTCACGCTTCCCTTTAGTCGAGTTCTTCACGTATGATCCCGCTTCAGCTGTACCAGAGTACACGCGGAAGAACGTCAATTTACCAACGTAAGGGTCAGTCATAACTTTGAACGCAAGTGCTGAGAATGGAGCTTCGTCAGAAGGCTCACGTGTGATTTCTTCTCCTGTATCGAGGTTGACCCCTTTGATTGACTCTACATCAACTGGTGATGGGAGGTAATCAACAACGGCGTCAAGCATGAGCTGAACACCTTTGTTTTTGAAGGCAGAACCAACGAGTACAGGGTAGAATTCAACGCTAAGTGTCGCTTGACGGATTGCAGCTTTCAATTCATCGATTGAAATCTCTTCACCTTCAAGGTACTTCATCATCAACTCTTCGTTGAAGTCAGCAACACCTTCGATCAATTGACCGCGAAGTTCTTCAGCTTGGTCAGCCATGTCAGCTGGGAAGCCGTCTATTACTTCGATGTCAGTACCGAGGTCGTTGTGGTACATGTAAGTCTTCATTTCAACGAGATCGATGATCCCTTTGAAATCCTCCTCTGCTCCGATTGGGAGTTGGATCGGGTAAGCGTTCGCTTGAAGACGATCGTGGAGCGTCTTCACAGAGTACAAGAAGTCTGCGCCGATTTTATCCATCTTGTTGACGAATACGATACGTGGTACACCATATGTCGTCGCTTGACGCCATACAGTTTCTGTTTGTGGTTCTACACCTGACTGAGCGTCAAGTACAGCGACCGCACCATCAAGTACACGGAGTGAACGTTCAACTTCTACAGTGAAGTCTACGTGTCCAGGTGTATCGATGATGTTTACACGGTGGCCATTCCACTGTGCAGTTGTCGCAGCCGAAGTGATCGTGATTCCACGCTCTTGCTCCTGCTCCATCCAGTCCATTTGTGAAGCACCTTCGTGCGTTTCACCAATTTTATGGATACGACCTGTGTAATAAAGAATACGTTCAGTTGTTGTCGTTTTACCGGCATCGATGTGAGCCATAATTCCGATGTTACGAGTATTCTTTAGGGAGAATTCTCTTGCCATACTGGGTATTCTCCTTCCGCATGTTTGATTTTCGTGTGCGCGCACACGATATGATTATACCCGAAAGCCACTCCGTTAAGCCATGCTTGGCGGAGTGGACTTTACGATTAAATTACCAACGATAGTGAGCAAACGCTTTGTTAGCTTCTGCCATCTTATGCATATCTTCGCGTTTCTTAACAGATGCACCAGTGTTGTTGGCCGCATCCATGATTTCGTTCGCGATACGTTGCTCCATCGTTTTTTCGTTGCGGAGACGAGCGTAGTTCACGAGGTAACGAAGACCAAGTGTTGTACGGCGCTCTGGACGAACTTCTACAGGAACTTGGTAGTTAGCTCCACCTACACGGCGTGCTTTAACTTCAAGTACAGGCATGATGTTGTTCATTGCTTCTTCGAACACTTCCATAGGATCTTTGCCTGAGCGTTCAGCGATGAGGTTAAATGCGTTGTAAATGATAGTTTGAGCTGTACCTTTTTTACCGTCTAACATGACACGGTTAATGAGGCGAGTTACCAATTTCGAGTTGTAGATCGGATCTGCGATAACGTCACGACGTTCTGCACGGTTTTTACGCATCCGAGTACCCTCCTTTCAAAATTTCAATTGTAGTTTAGTTTGCGAGAATTACTTTTTCGCAGCTTTCGGACGTTTCGTACCGTATTTAGAACGACCTTGCATACGTCCATCAACACCTGCAGTGTCAAGCGCACCACGAACGATGTGATAACGAACCCCTGGTAAGTCTTTTACACGTCCTCCACGGATAAGAACAACGCTGTGCTCTTGAAGGTTGTGGCCAATACCTGGGATGTACGCAGTCACTTCGATTTGGTTAGTCAAACGAACACGAGCATACTTACGAAGCGCCGAGTTCGGTTTCTTCGGAGTCATTGTACCAACACGTGTACAAACACCACGTTTTTGTGGTGAGCTCACGTTTGTTTGTGACTTGATGAAACTGTTGTAACCTTTGTTAAGTGCTGGAGAGTCAGATTTCACGACTTTCGATTTACGTCCTTTACGGACTAACTGGTTAATAGTAGGCATCTTTGAAGATCCTCCCTTCCTGAATGTTGCTATTTTCTAGTCCCACCGACCCGGGTGGTTCATTTAAGGTCATAACGAAACGTTTTTACGAGGCGTAGGCATTCCATGACCTCGCAAAAACGTGAGTTATACCTTGAAAGTGGCAATTGTAGCAGCCAAACCTTCCCGTAGAAAGTTCGGATGGACGTCCAAGTAGCTTGCCGACTGCTGGACATCGTTGTCATCGACAACAACCGATTGGCGGCACTAAATCATAGTAGCACCGCCAACCTGCGCTGTCAAGACGTATTTTACTCGACTGTTGTATCTTCGAGCGCAACTGGCGCCTCATCTTCTTTAAGTTCCACATCACGGTAGATGGCCATTCCAGTACCAGCTGGAACGAGTTTACCGATGATGACGTTCTCTTTGAGTCCGAGGAGATAGTCACGTTTCCCTTTGATTGCTGCATCTGTCAAGACGCGAGTCGTTTCTTGGAACGAAGCCGCTGAGAGGAACGAATCTGTCTCAAGTGAGGCTTTCGTGATTCCGAGAAGAACTGGTTTCGCAGTTGCTGGGTGTTTTCCATCACGAATCGCATCTTTACACGCTTCTTTGAAGACGCTGATGTCGACGAGTGATCCAGGGAGAAGCGGTGTATCGCCTGATTCGATCACTTTGACACGACGAAGCATTTGGCGAACCATGACCTCGACGTGCTTATCACCGATTTCTACCCCTTGCATCCGGTAAACTTTTTGAACTTCTTGAAGAAGATAGTTCTGAACACCAGATACACCACGAACGGCGAGCAATTCTTTCGGATCGATCGAACCTTCCGTGAAGATTTCACCAGCTTCTACTGTGTCGCCGATTTGAACGCGGAGACGTGCTCCGAATGGAATCGTGTATGAACGAGTCTCACTGAATCCTTCGACCGTGAGTTCACGCTTGTCACGCGATTCTGTGAAGTCGATGACCGTACCAGAAATTTCCGAGATGACCGCTTGACCTTTCGGGTTACGGGCTTCGAATACCTCTTGAATACGTGGAAGACCTTGTGTGATATCGTCTCCGGCAACCCCACCTGTGTGGAAGGTACGCATTGTAAGCTGCGTTCCTGGCTCACCGATTGATTGTGCGGCAATGATACCGACGGCTTCCCCGACTTCAACGTTTGATCCAGTTGCCAAGTTGCGTCCGTAACATTTCTTACATACGCCGTGTGACGTGTTACATGTGAAGGCTGTACGGATTTCAACTTTTTCAACACCCGCATCAACGATGATGCGCGCGATGTCTTCTGTGATCAATTCGTTCTTATCAATCAACACTTCGCCCGTTTCAGGGTGTGTGACCGTTTCGAACGATGTACGTCCGACGAGACGGTCGTACAAGCTTTCGATTTCTTCCGTACCTTCGCGGAGTGCAGAGACACGGATCCCGCGGTCTGTTCCACAATCCTCTTCACGGATGATGACATCTTGCGCTACGTCAACGAGACGACGCGTCAAGTAACCTGAATCGGCTGTCTTCAAGGCTGTATCGGCAAGACCTTTACGAGCCCCGTGAGTCGAGATGAAGTACTCTTGAACCGTCAGACCTTCACGGAATGACGATTTGATTGGAAGTTCGATGATGCGACCAGATGGAGCGGCCATCAAACCACGCATACCCGCAAGCTGCGTAAAGTTCGATGCGTTACCACGGGCACCTGAGTCAGACATCATGAAGATCGGGTTCAAGCGGTTGAGGGATTTCATCAATCGTGATTGAATTTCATCCTTCGCTTCGTTCCAAGCACGGACAACGCGCTCATAGCGTTCATCTTCAGTGATGAGACCACGACGGAACGACTTCATGATTTGGTCGACTTGTTTTTGTGCTTCATCAAGGATTTCTTGTTTATCCGGAAGTACGATGATATCGGCAATCCCAACCGTCACACCCGCTTTTGTCGAGTACTTGAAGCCAAGATCTTTCATCCGGTCAAGCATGCGGCTTGTTTCCGTCGTTTCAAACTTCTGGAACACTTCCGCGATGACTTTTCCAAGGAAACCTTTTTTAAACGGGTCGACGATTGGACGTGATGCGATTTCTTCCGCAACGTTCGCCCCTTTGTCGATGAAGTACTTGTCAGGCGTTGCTTCCTGTAAGTTTTCCATCGTTGGCTCGTTCAAGTATGGGAACGTATTCGGCAAGATTTCGTTGAAGATCATCTTACCAACTGTCGTAATAAGCAATTTCTCATTCTGTTCGTCTGTGAACGTCGGGTTGTTAAGCGTACGCGCCGGAAGTGCCACACGCGAGTGCAAGTGGACATAACCGTTTTGGTAAGCAATCAACGCCTCGTTGACGTTCGAGAACACTTTCCCTTGACCGACGGCATCTTCACGTTCGAGTGAGATGTAGTAGTTACCGAGGACCATATCCTGCGATGGTGTAACAACTGGTTTTCCGTCTTTCGGGTTCAAGATGTTCTGCGCAGCGAGCATGAGAATACGTGCTTCCGCTTGTGCTTCTGCAGAAAGAGGAACGTGGACGGCCATTTGGTCACCATCGAAGTCGGCGTTGTATGCCGTACATACGAGTGGATGAAGGCGAATCGCACGACCTTCAACAAGAATCGGTTCGAATGCTTGAATACCAAGGCGGTGAAGTGTCGGGGCACGGTTCAAGAGGACCGGATGCTCACGAATGACTTCTTCAAGGACGCCCCAGATTTCAGGTTGCATCTTCTCGATTTTGCGTTTGGCGTTCTTGATGTTTGAAGCGATGCCGCGACCGACAAGCTCTTTCATCACGAACGGTTTGAAGAGTTCAAGTGCCATCTCTTTTGGAAGACCACACTGATACATCTTCAAGTTCGGACCTACGACGATAACCGAACGTCCTGAATAGTCGACCCGTTTACCGAGAAGGTTTTGACGGAAACGACCTTGTTTCCCTTTCAACATGTGTGAAAGTGATTTAAGCGGACGGTTACCAGGACCTGTTACCGGACGACCACGACGACCGTTGTCGATGAGGGCGTCAACCGCTTCTTGAAGCATACGCTTCTCGTTTTGCACGATGATGTTCGGCGCGCCGAGGTCGAGCAAACGTTTGAGACGGTTGTTCCGGTTGATGACTCGACGATACAAATCGTTTAAGTCAGATGTCGCAAAGCGTCCACCATCAAGCTGTACCATCGGGCGAAGCTCTGGTGGGATGACAGGAAGTACTTCGAGGATCATCCAGTCTGGATTGTTTCCTGAAGTGAAGAATGCATCGAGAACTTCCAAGCGTTTGATCGCACGTGTACGACGTTGACCTTGGACTGTTTTCAACTCTTCACGAAGCTCGCCTACTTCTTTTTCAAGATTCACGTCTTGAAGAAGTGTACGGATGGCTTCAGCACCCATGTCTGCTTTGAAGTCGCTACCGTATTTTTCACGGTAGAGACGGAATTCTTTTTCCGAGAGAAGTTGTTTCTTCTCAAGCGGAGTATCACCTGGCTCTGTGACCACGTAAGATGCGAAGTAAATGACTTCTTCAAGCGCACGTGGTGACATGTCGAGAACAAGCCCCATGCGGCTTGGAATCCCTTTGAAGTACCAGATGTGCGAAACTGGTGCCGCGAGCTCGATATGGCCCATTCGCTCGCGACGCACTTTCGCTTTCGTCACTTCAACGCCACAGCGGTCACAAATGACTCCTTTATAACGGATACGTTTGTATTTCCCACAGTAACATTCCCAGTCTTTCGTAGGACCGAAGATTCGTTCACAGAATAATCCGTCCTTCTCTGGTTTAAGTGTACGATAGTTGATCGTTTCCGGCTTTTTGACTTCACCGTAAGACCACGAACGGATCTTCTCTGATGAAGCCAAGCCGATTTTCATATATTCAAATCGATTAACATCTACCAAGGGGCCGACCTCCCTTTTCGCCTTATTCCTCTTCCGTAACAGTCGGTTGAACGACTTGTTCTAACGCCGATGTTGCGTTCGGGATGTTGTCGTCATCTTCATCTTTCATTTCGACTTCTTCATCATCCGCTGACATCATCTTGACTTCCATACCGAGCGCTTGAAGCTCTTTGATCAAGACGCGGAATGATTCAGGAACGCCCGCTTTCGGAACGCTCTCGCCTTTCACGATGGCCTCATATGCTTTCACACGACCGACCGTATCATCCGACTTGATTGTCAAGATTTCTTGGAGCGTGTAGGCTGCACCGTACGCTTCAAGAGCCCAAACTTCCATCTCCCCGAAGCGCTGACCACCGAACTGTGCTTTACCACCGAGCGGTTGTTGTGTGACGAGTGAGTATGGTCCTGTCGAACGAGCGTGAAGTTTGTCATCAACCATGTGCGCGAGTTTGATCATGTACATGACACCGACCGAGACGCGGTTATCGAACGGTTCACCCGTACGACCATCGTAGAGACGCGTTTTCGCATCTTTATCCATACCAGCCTCTTCAATCGTTGCCCATACGTCTTCCTCACGCGCTCCATCGAATACAGGTGTTGCCACTTTGATACCGAGCTTCTTCGCCGCCATACCAAGGTGGAGTTCAAGTACTTGACCGATGTTCATACGAGATGGTACCCCAAGCGGGTTGAGCATGATGTCAACCGGTGTACCGTCTGGCATGTATGGCATATCTTCTTCAGGGAGGATCCGCGAGATAACACCTTTGTTACCGTGACGTCCCGCCATCTTATCCCCTTCGTGAATCTTACGTTTTTGAACGATATAGACACGTACCATTTGGTTGACGCCTGGAGACAACTCGTCACCGTTTTCACGGTCGAACACTTTGACATCCAAGATGATTCCATCTCCACCGTTTGGTACACGAAGTGACGTATCACGTACTTCACGTGCCTTCTCCCCGAAGATTGCGTGCAAGAGACGCTCTTCCGCCGTCAATTCCGTAACGCCCTTAGGTGTTACTTTACCGACGAGGATATCACCATCCTTGACTTCAGCTCCGATGCGGATAATTCCGCGATCGTCCAAGTTACGAAGTGCATCATCTCCGACGTTTGGAATATCACGTGTGATTTCCTCTGGTCCGAGTTTCGTGTCGCGCGACTCTGACTCGTACTCTTCGATATGAATCGACGTGTACACGTCATCTTTCACGAGACGCTCACTCATGATGATCGCATCCTCGTAGTTATAACCATCCCATGTCATGAAGGCAACGACGACGTTACGGCCGAGCGCGAGCTCACCCATATCCATCGATGGACCGTCTGCAAGGATTTCCCCTTTTTCGACACGGTCACCAGCTGCGACGATTGGTTTTTGGTTATAACATGTTCCTTGGTTCGAACGGACATATTTTTGAAGTTTGTAACGGTCAAGGTCACCTGAAACCTCAGAACCGTTCACGTCAGACGTGCGACGAATCAAGATTTCACGCGCTGTGACGCGTTCAACGACACCTGGGTATTTCGCAATGATAGCTGCCCCAGAGTCTTTCGCAGATACGTACTCCATGCCGGTACCGACAATCGGTGAATCCGGTTGAAGGAGTGGTACTGCTTGACGTTGCATGTTCGCTCCCATGAGGGCACGGTTCGAGTCATCATTCTCGAGGAACGGGATACATGCTGTCGCTGCAGAAACAACCTGTTTCGGCGAAACGTCCATGTAGTCCACTCGACTTGGCTCGACTGACAAGTTTTGTCCGCGGAAACGGCAAAGAACTTGTTCGTCTGCAAAGTGGCCATCTTCTGTGAGCGGCATGTTTGCCTGTGCGACGACATAGAGGTCTTCCTCGTCAGCCGTCATATATTGAATATCGTCAGTAACAAGACCGGTTTCCGGGTCAACACGACGGTATGGTGCTTCGATGAAACCGTACTCGTTCACTTTCGCATAAGACGAGAGTGAGTTGATAAGTCCGATGTTCGGTCCCTCTGGTGTTTCGATTGGACACATCCGACCGTAGTGCGAATAGTGAACGTCTCGAACTTCGAAACCGGCACGCTCACGTGTCAAACCACCCGGTCCAAGTGCAGAGAGACGACGCTTGTGCGTCAGCTCTGCGAGCGGGTTTGTTTGGTCCATGAACTGTGACAATTGCGAGCTACCGAAGAACTCTTTAAGTGATGCGATAACCGGGCGGATGTTGATGAGCGCCTGTGGTGTGATCGCATTTTGATCTTGAATCGACATACGTTCTTTTACGACACGTTCCATACGGGAAAGCCCGATTCGGAATTGGTTTTGGAGAAGTTCTCCGACTGAACGAAGACGACGGTTTCCTAAGTGGTCGATGTCATCTGTTGTTCCGACTTCGTGAAGTAAGTTGAAGAAGTAGTTGATTGAAGCGATAATATCGGCTGGCGTAATATGTTTTACGCTGCGATCGATATTGCCATTTCCGATGATGTTCAAGATACGCTCTCCATCTGGGTCATCCGGTGAGATGACTTTGATTGACTGAAGACCGAATGGCTCACCTTCAGCGACACCACCAGTTGGTTCCGCATCGATATAGCCAAGGCCGTTCTCCAAGTGCGGGAGGATACGATCTAAGTTGCGGCGGTCGAGGATTGTTCCGGCTTCGGCGAGTACTTCACCTGTTTCCGGATCCACGAGCGTTTCCGCTAATTTTTGACCGAACAAACGGTTCTTAAGATGAAGTTTTTTGTTCATCTTATAGCGACCGACGTTCGCTAAGTCGTAACGTTTCGGGTCGAAGAAACGTGATACGAGAAGAGATTTCGCATTTTCTACCGTTGGTGGTTCACCAGGGCGGAGACGCTCATAAATCTCGATCAACGCTTTCTCTGTAGACTCCGTATTATCTTTTTCAAGGGTGTTACGAAGGTATTCGTCATCCCCGAGAAGGTCGATAATTTCTTGGTCCGTACCGAATCCGAGGGCACGCAACAACACCGTTACCGGAATTTTACGGGTACGGTCGATACGAACATAAACGATATCTTTGGCATCTGTCTCGAGTTCGAGCCAAGCACCACGGTTCGGAATGACAGTTGCGCCAAATCCACGTTTACCGTTTTTATCGAGTTTAGCGTTATAGTACACGCTCGGTGAACGGACAAGCTGGGAAACGATGACGCGTTCTGCACCATTGATGATAAACGTTCCCGATTCTGTCATGAGCGGGAAATCCCCCATGAACACTTCTTGTTCTTTGAGCTCACCTGTCTCTTTGTTTTGGAGACGCACTTTTACGCGAAGTGGCGCAGAATAAGTAACGTCGCGCTCCTTCGATTCATCGATAGAATACTTCGGCTCACCGAGTGAGTAATCGATGAACTCCAATACGAGGTTTCCTGTGAAGTCGGAAATCGGCGAAATGTCTGTGAACATTTCCTTCAATCCTTCACGCAAGAACCACTCATAAGAAGCAGTTTGAATTTCAATCAAATTCGGAAGCTCTAATACCTCACTGATACGGGCAAAGCTTCTTCTCTGACGGTGACGACCGTACTGAACAAGTTGACCAGTCAACTGATTCACCTCTCAGACCCCCAATTCTTTAGCGAATTTTTCGGGCGTAATAATCGAACATTGTCATTGAATGTCGCTCGTTTTCCGTCTCTAAAAAGCGGCAGACACGGCAGTTTCAAGCGAATCCCATTCCAATGGCATTTTATAATGTTAGCATATACGTTATAGTGAGTCAACAAGACTTCACCGTTTGTCAAGACCGAATTGCTCGGAAAATAAAGTAACCTTTTTCTTTCGCGATCGTTTCAACTTGACCAAACACCTCTTCTAATAACTTTTTAGCAGAAGGTGCTCCTTGTTTCTTTTGAATGACGACATAGATTGCTCCCCCATCGACGAGGTGCGTATGTGCTTCACGCAAGATCGTATGGACGACTTGTTTCCCCGCACGAATCGGCGGATTGGTGACAATGGCGGCAAACCGTTCTCCCCCCACCGCGTCATACGCGTGAGAAAGCCGTGTTTCGACCGTCACTCCATTACGGGCGGCGTTTTGCTCAGAGAGCGCTAGCGCACGCTCATTCACATCAATGAGCAAGGCCTCACGCCCAGAGGCATCGGCAAGCGAAATCCCCATCGGACCATAGCCGCAGCCTACATCTAAAATACGTCCCGATACATCAGGCATCTCAAACGTTTCAATTAAAAGACGTGACCCAAAATCGACCGACCCTTTCGAGAACACACCGCGGTCCGAAGTGAAATGATACTGTTTCCCTCGCAACTCATACGTCCATGTCTCTGGGGCACTTTCCGAACGTGGATCGTTCGTATAGTAATGATCTCCCATGCGTTGAACCCCCTAACCCATTCTTCAAGGAAATAAAAGAAGCTCGCCATGGCGAGCTTCTATAGGTTGTGAAGTAGAATTACTTAACTTCAACAGATGCGCCAGCTTCTTCAAGCTTAGCTTTGATTGCGTCAGCGTCTTCTTTAGAAACACCTTCTTTGACTGGAGCTGGAGTTCCGTCAACGAGTGCTTTTGCTTCTTTAAGACCGAGACCTGTGATTTCACGAACAGCTTTGATGACGTTGATTTTACCAGCGCCAGCGTTTGTGAGGATTACATCGAATTCAGTTTTCTCTTCAGCTGCTGCGCCTGCGCCAGCACCTGCAACTGCAACTGGAGCTGCTGCTGATACGCCGAATTCTTCTTCGATTGTTTTTACAAGTTCGTTAAGTTCGAGAACCGTCATTGATTTGAGGTCTTCGATGAATTGCTCTTTGTTGAAAGCCATTATGGTTTTCCTCCTTTGATGTTGTGAAAAAGTTTTTTGAGTTACGCTACGCGACAAAAATTAAGCTGATTGCTCTTCTTTTTGTTCTGCGATTGCATTTGTTGCGACTGCGAGCCCACGGATTGGAGCTTGAAGTACGCTGAGAAGCATCGAGAGAAGACCATCTCGTGATGGAAGTTCTGCAAGGGCTTTGATTTCTTCGAGTGAAGAAACTTTACCTTCGATGATTCCGCCTTTAAGTTCGAGCGCTTTGTGCTCTTTCGAGAAGTCGTTCAAGATCTTCGCTGGAGCAATAACGTCTTCTTTAGAGAAAGCGATTGCTGTAGGACCAGTGAAGACTTCGTCAAGACCTTCGAAGTTCGACTGAATAGCTGCGCGGCGAAGAAGACCGTTCTTGTAAACTTTGAACTCGATTCCAGCGTCACGGAGTGATTTACGGAGTGTAGTCACTTCTTCAACTGTAAGTCCACGGTAGTCAACAACAACTGTTCCAACGCTCGCTTGCATTTTCTCAGCGATTTCATCGACGAGTGCCGATTTCTGAGCTACGATTTTTTCGTTTGCCATGTGTTTGCACCTCCTAGTCAATTCTTGTACCGGACGAGAGGCTGCTCTCCAAAAGAAATCCCTCGTATGAAGACATACGAGGGCGTAATTGTTTGAAAGTAAACCTGTGACAACAGGCTCAAGTTCGAGCAAAGACACCTCGGAAGGGTTTACGGACCGATGTCCACCTTCTGTCTACGGTAATCCAACATATTCGGTTGAACGTGTATTACTTTATCAGCGGTGTCACACGTTGTCAACAATTTATTTCAACAAGATTACTTAAGGAAATCTGCAGTCGCTACACGGATCCCAGGACCCATTGTAGATGAAAGCGAGATGTTTTTAAGGTAAGTTCCTTTTGCAGTAGCAGGCTTCACTTTCATGAGTGTTTCGATAATTGTCTCGATGTTCTCAGAGAGTTTAGATGCTTCAAATGATTTCTTACCAACTGGAACGTGGATGTTACCAGCTTTATCAACACGGTATTCAACTTTACCAGCTTTGATATCCGCGATTGCTTTTTCTACGTCGAAAGTAACTGTTCCTGTTTTCGGGTTAGGCATGAGGCCTTTAGGTCCGAGAACACGACCAAGTTTACCAACTTCACCCATCATGTCAGGTGTCGCAACGATTACATCGAAGTCGAACCATCCTTGTTGGATTTTGTTGATGTACTCAGCGTCGCCAACGTAGTCCGCTCCAGCAGCTTCCGCTTCTTTCACTTTCTCACCTTTTGCGAAGACGAGAACTTTTTGTGTTTTACCAGTACCGTGTGGAAGTACAACGGCACCACGGATTTGTTGGTCTGCTTTCTTCGGATCTACGCCGAGACGGACAGCAACTTCGATTGTTTCATCGAATTTAGCAGTAGCTGTTTTTTGAACGAGCTCGACAGCTTCAGCGAGGTCGTATGACTTCGTGCGGTCAACAAGCTTAGCTGCTTCTTGGTATTTTTTACCCATGATCTTTTCCTCCTTGTGGTTAGCGGAATTTCCTCCCACATAATGAAGGGATTGAAGGTGAGCAGTATTCACCGACAACCCCAGAGACTAGCAATTAGTCTTCGATTACAATACCCATACTACGTGCAGTACCTTCAACCATAAGCATCGCTGTTTCTACAGATGATGCGTTAAGGTCAGGCATTTTAAGTTCAGCGATTTCGCGAACTTTGTCACGCTTAACCGTTGCTACTTTCTTACGGTTTGGTTCACCAGAACCACTCTCGATACCAGCAGCTTTCTTCAAGAGAACTGCAGCTGGTGGAGTTTTCGTAATGAATGTAAACGAACGATCTTCGTATACCGTGATGACTACAGGAATAATCAATCCGGCTTGGTCTTGTGTACGAGCGTTGAACTCTTTACAGAACCCCATGATGTTAACACCTGCTTGACCAAGTGCTGGACCTACTGGTGGAGCTGGGTTTGCTTTACCAGCTGGGATTTGAAGTTTAACGAGTTTAGAAACTTTTTTCGCCACGAGACACACCTCCTTAAGTCTAAAATGTGGTTTCTTGGACGTTGTGCGCCCTCCCACTCAATCTATTAGGTCGAGTTTGTACCGAAATAAAGCACAACATCAAACATTTTCGATTGTACCATCCGTTTTACGGATTAGCAAGTGGGTTTAGTTAATTTTCTGAACTTGTTCGAAATCAAGCTCAATTTTTGTTTCACGACCGAACATGTCGACCACGACTTTGAGCTTCTCTTTGTCGGCTTCAATCTCGTCAATTGTTCCTTCAAAGTTCTCAAATGCGCCTTCTTTCACGCGGACAAGGTCACCAAGTTCATAGTTGTAACGATCTTTCTTCTCGATGAGTCCCATTTGTGACAAGACGTTTGTCACTTCGTCCGGTTGGAGTGGGATCGGTTTTGCCCCACCACCCGTTGAACCGAGGAAGCCGGTGACGTTTGGCGTGTTGCGGACAACATACCATGAATCGTCAGTCATGACCATTTCTACGAACACGTAGCCCGGGAAACTTTTGACTTCACGTTCTTTGATTTTCTTCTCGCCACTCTTCAATGTGACTTCTTCTTGCGTCGTTTCAGTCGGGACGAGGACGCGGAAAATTTTATCTTCCATGTTCATCGAACCGATTCGACGTTCTAGGTTTTCTTTGACGTTATTCTCAAAACCCGAGTACGTCTGGACAACAAACCATTGTTTCTCCACGGCTTTCACCTCTTCCTTAGTTAATCAATAAATTGACGAGATAACTGACCCCAGCATCTACGCCGAACACGAACAGGCCAATCACGACAACAGTCGCGATGACAGTAATGGTATATTTCGTGAGTTCTTTACGAGTCGGCCAACTCGTTTTCTTCAACTCTTTCCATACGTCGCGCAAAAAGTTCATGGTAGCTTCCTCCTACATTGAATGCCAATCTACGTTACTTTGATTCCCGATGCAGCGTATGCGCGTTACAGCGGCGACAAAACTTCTTCATTTCAAGCCGTGTCGACATGCCATCTTTTTTTGTCGTCGAGTACTCTCGAGACCCGCATTCTGAGCAAGCGAGACTTACTTTCTTTGCCATTCATAAGCGCCCCTTTCGACCACTCTCTTTTAAAAAAGAGCGAAAAAAAAACGCCTCCTGTAAATGGCGTCTACGGACAAGGCGCTGCTTTTAAAGTATCACATAGGAGGCACGCGGTCAATAAGCGGTTAGCTCGTGAGCA
The DNA here is from genome assembly GCA_902362975.1 of Caryophanales bacterium. GTDB lineage: Bacteria > Bacillota > Bacilli > Exiguobacteriales > Exiguobacteriaceae > Exiguobacterium. The sequence continues at coordinate 14,927 of CABIYO010000001.1, read as the reverse complement.
TCCGGACGTCGACATGACGCTCGAATTTCTTCTTCACGCGCTGTAACGCATTATCGATCGATTTGACATGACGATCGAGGTCGTCTGAAATCTCTTGATAAGAGCGCCCGTCTAAATAAAGACGCAAGACTTTCCGTTCGAGGTCACTCAAAATCTCATCCATCTTCGCTTCCATGAACGACTGTTCTTCCTGTGTCACGATCAATTCTTGTGGGTCAGTCGAATGTGGTGGCAAGATGACATCGAGCAACGTCCGGTCAGACTCTTCATCAAAAATTGGTTTATCGAGTGACACATATGAATTGAGCGGAATATGTTTTTGGCGTGTCGCCGTCTTGATTGCCGTGATCATCTGACGGGTGATACACATCTCGGCAAAGCTTTTGAATGACGCAAGTCGCTCGTCCTTATAATCACGTACACCTTTATAAAGGCCGATCATCCCCTCTTGGACGATGTCCTCGTGATCTGCACCAATCAAAAAGTATGAACGCGCCTTCGCCCGCACAAAATACCGGTATCGTTCAATCAAAAACTCGAGCGCGTCGCTATCCCCTTCGTTGCGCGCCAATAAGACCAACTCTTCGTCTGACATTTTTTCAAACTGTTCGTACGACCATCCGTTCATGCTCGTTACCCCCCCGGCGATTGATCCTGAACTATGTAAGGTTGTGTCCCATTATAGGGCGCCCTACTCCTATGGGTCAAATCATTTTCTAAAAATTCCGTCAATTGTATGCTGTGTAACTCATATATGTAATAGTATACAACATTCCTTTGCAAAAAATGTCAAAATCGAAACAAAGACGAGTCCATTTCATGAACTCGTCCGTCATTTCAATCATCTTTTGATTTGCGACGTCGCATTTCTTCAAACTTCTCTTGAATATGCGGCGGAATATCAATCGTCTTCCGGTTCGCTTGTTCTTTCTCGAGCGACACACGCTGTTGCTCAATCAGTGTTTTTGCATGCTTCCAATCTCTCAACAGTTCCGTTGCCGGGACGCGCAATGCGCCTTGACCAAAGATGACCCACTGCTCCGTGAAATCGTTCGTCGCGACGAATAATGTAATGAGCCGGTCATCCACTAATTCATGGGCACGCCGCTCAATCCATTCGTCCGCTGTCTCATTCTCTTTCGTATAGACAACGTCGACCCGACTCCGCTTCTCTTTCGATTCACGACCATAACGCATATGGGCGTCAAACACGATGGTGACCTCTTTGCCGGACACAGCCTGATATTCTGCCATCGCCTCAATCAACAGATTGCGTGCTTGTTCAAAATCTACGTCGCGGAGACTTCTCAAGTGAGGCCACGCACCGATGATATTATATCCGTCGACAAGAAGGAGCTCACGCTTCAGGATACTCATGCCAATGGATGACGTGAGCGATGCACCTCATACAGGAGGAGCGCCGCTGCAACAGATGCATTGAGTGACGTGACATGACCGACCATCGGTAAATGAACAAGGAAGTCGCACGATTCGCGCACGAGTCGGCTCATCCCTTTGCCTTCACTGCCAATGACCACAACGAGTGGCATGTTTCCATCCAATCGACGATAGTCCTGACTTTCTTTCGCATCGGTCCCGACGACCCACAATCCTTTTTCCTTCAACTCTTCAAGTGTCCGCGTCAAGTTCGTCACACGCGCCACCGGAATATGTTCAATCGCACCGGTCGAAGCTTTGGCAACCGTTTGAGTCAAACCGACCGAACGGCGTTTCGGAATGATGATCCCATGTGCGCCAACGGCATCGGCGGTCCGTAAAATCGAACCGAGATTGTGTGGGTCTTCGAGCTCATCTAGTAAAATGAAGAGCGGTGTCTCCTCTTTCGAAGCTGCAAGAGCGAACATGTCCTCGACTGTTTTGTATTCATAGGCCGCCACTGCCGCAACGACTCCTTGGTGATGTTCACTGCCAGCCATCTTCTCAAGTTTCGTTTTTGGGACGAATGACACTTGGACCGATGCTTCGTTCGCCATCGCGATGATTTGAGCGAGGGGGCCCTTTTGCTGACCTTCCATAATGAATACTTTATTCATATCCCGACCACTTCGCAGTGCCTCGAGTACCGGGTTACGACCGTAAAGGAAGTCAATCCCTTCCTCCATCACATCGACTTCCTTATAGTCAGGGCGTTCTGCCTTTTGGCGACGCGCGCGATCCGGTCGTTCCCCACGAGGGCGGTCAAACGTTCGTTTCTCCGCTCCCCGACTTCCGTCATGTCGTTTCGGTCGACTCGGCTTCGAGTCGTTCGAACGCTTGTTTGATGAGTTCTTCAAGACGATCCCTTCTTTCTGTCAAATAAATGTACCCAATCAGGGCCTCGAATGCCGTGGAATAACGATATGTGTGCACATCGACCCGCTTTGGAACCGATCCGGATTTCGCATTCTTTCCACGTCTGACGATAGCCTGTTCCTCTTCTGTCAATGCATCCGTTTCTAACCAAAATGTCACGACGCTCGCCTGCGCCCGTGCATTGACATAGCGGACTGCACCCCGGTGTAAGTCATTCGGGCGTGTCAATCCTTTTTCAAGCAGGCGTCTCCGTACAGCCATTTCGTATACCACGTCTCCCATATAAGCGAGAGCGAGGGCATTCATTTGTTTCGGTTGCATCATAACCGCTTCCACCGAACCCCTTGGGCCGTGTCTTCGAGTTGGATGTTTTGTTCTTTTAGTAAATCACGAATCTCGTCGGCCCGGGCAAAATTACGTGCCGCCCGTGCGTCGTTCCGTTCTTGAATCAATTGGTCGATCTCGGCATCCAATAGTTCTTTTTCTTCTGCCAACGTCAAGCCGAGGACACCCGTCAATTCATCAAATAGCGACAGGACCTGTTCTAGCGTCGCTTTGGCCACATGATCGGCCTTCGCATAAATGTTCGCTTCCCGTGCCAAGTCAAAGAGGACGGTCACGGCGTTGGCCGTATTGATATCATCATCCATTGACTCGATGAATGACGCCTTGATGGATTCAAGCTTCCGTTCCATCGACTCGCTCACCTCTCCAAGTCCGGCCGTGACCGACAAGCGATATTCAATATTCTGATAGGCTTCCTTGATTCGGCTCCACCCGTTCGCCGCTTGTTCAATCAATTCACGGCTATAGTTGATCGGATGACGATAATGGACAGACAGCATGAAGAAGCGCAGGACCATCGGATCGACTTCTTTCAACGCCTCATGGACGAGGAGGAAGTTTCCGAGCGACTTAGACATCTTCTCATTTTCAATGTTGATGAAGCCGTTATGGAGCCAATAGTTAGCGAACTTCGCATGGTTGCAGGCTTCTGACTGAGCAATCTCATTCTCGTGGTGTGGGAATTTTAAATCATGCCCTCCCGCGTGAATATCAATCGTTGTCCCGAGATGTTTTTTCGCCATCGCCGAGCATTCGATATGCCAACCCGGACGTCCTTTGCCCCACGGACTATCCCATGATGGTTCATCTGGTTTAGCAGCTTTCCATAGAACGAAGTCGAGCGGGTCTTCTTTCTTGTCCCCGACATCGACACGTGAACCTGCCCGCAAATCTTCAATCGATTGCTGACTCAATTTTCCGTAAGTCTCAAACTTCTTCGTCCGGAAGTACACGTCTCCTTCTGATTCGTAAGCGAACCCTTCCGTCTCTAATTGACGAATGAATTCGATGATTTCTCCCATCGTATCGGTAACACGCGGGTGCACGTCTGCCGGTTGAACGTTAAGTGCCCCTGTATCTGCTAAATACGCCTCGATATAGCGATTCGTCAGCGTCTCCGTGTCTTCTCCTAATTCATTCGCCGCACGAATGATCTTGTCATCCACGTCTGTGAAGTTCAAAACGTATTTGACCTCGTACCCACGATACGTCAAGTAGCGACGAACCGTATCGAAGGCGATCGCCGGACGGGCGTTTCCCACATGAATGTAGTTATAAACGGTCGGACCGCATACGTACATCGATACTTTACCCGGAACAATCGGGACAAACGGTTCTTTTTTATTCGTGAGACTGTTGTACAGCTGAATCATGTATCTTCTCCTCCATCCGCTTTTCAAGCGTCGCTAATTTTTGTTGTAGTTCATCCACTGCCGCTTCTAAGCGTTCTTGACATTCTCGGTCCGGATCTGGGAAACGATGATCTAGATTATGTTGCTTCACACGCTTACCGTTTCGAATGACGACACGACCTGGAATCCCGACCACGGTCGAATCAGACGGCACATCGTTCAATACGACCGAGCTCGCTCCGATTTTGACGCAATCGCCGACCGTGATGTTCCCAAGTACTTTCGCCCCCGCTGAAATAAGCACGTCACTCCCGATTGTCGGGTGACGCTTCCCTTTCTCTTTCCCCGTTCCACCCAGGGTGACGCCTTGATAGATGGTGACGTCATTACCGATAATCGCCGTCTCACCGATGACGACGCCGAAACCGTGATCGATGAACACGCGGTCCCCAAGCACCGCCCCCGGATGAATTTCAATCCCGGTCAACCAACGACTGAACTGAGCTAACAATTTGGCCACCAGTTTCACGTTACGTTTCCATAATCCGTGCGCGATGCGATGTGCCCATATGGCGTGAAGGCCTGGGTAAGTCAGTGCCACTTCTACTTTCGAGCGAGCGGCAGGGTCTAGTTCCAGGACAGTCCGCAAGTCTTCACGTACACTGCTCCAAAATCCCATACTCGATATCTCCTTTTCTTATACAAAAACAAAGGCGCCTCTGTGCCAAGGCACAGAGGCGCCGTAAGCGCGGTTCCACTCTGTTTGGGAAAATGCGTTCCCCTCTCAAGTCTCGTTAACGCCGAGTCACGACCTCGACTACATATCGCCGAGACGGCTCCGAGGTGCACTTCTTCGGGGGACACATCTAGAACTCCCAGCCTAGGTTCTAGTCTCTGCAACGTGTCGTACCGCTTACTTTCCTCATCGATGCCTTTATTACGCTAATAAAGTTGTCAAACGCTTCAACACACGCTCTTTTCCGATTAACGAAATGGCGTTTGGGAGTTCTGGTCCATGTGTTTGCCCTGTCGTAGCGACACGGATCGGCATGAATAAGTTCTTCCCTTTTTGACCGGTCGCTTTTTGCGTCGCTTTCATCGCCGCTTTAATCGCTTCCGGTGTGAAGTCTTCGATTGCTTCGAGTTGCTGTTTGAACTCTGCAAGAACAGCAGGTACCGTTTCACCTGAAAGGACAGCGTTCGCTTCCTCATCATACTCGATTTCATCTTTGAAGAACATGTCTGTCAACGCGACGATTTCTGCTCCGTGCGTCATTTGTTCTTTATACAATGCAATCAAATTTGTCGCCCAATCCGCTTCCTCAACAGATAAAGCCTCGGGTAATCGTCCTGCTTCTTGTAAGAATGGTAAACTGAGTGCCACCACCTCGTCAAGCGTGGCCTTCTTCATGTATACACTGTTGATCCAAGAAAGTTTTTGTTGGTCAAAAACTGCCGGACTCTTCGACAAACGTTTCGCATCAAACATTTCAATGAACTCTTCTTTTGAGAAGATTTCTTCTTCCCCGACGGGTGACCAGCCAAGGAGCGCAATGAAGTTGAAGAGCGCTGCTGGCAAGTAGCCAAGATCCGCATATTGTTCGATGAACTGAATAATCGATTCGTCCCGTTTTGATAACTTCTTATGTTGGTCATTGTAGATGAGCGTCATGTGCCCGAATTCAGGATACTCCCAACCGAGCGCATCATAGACCATCATCTGTTTCGGTGTGTTCGCGATGTGATCGTCCCCACGCAACACGTGACTGATTTTCATCAAATGGTCGTCCACGACAACTGCGAAGTTGTACGTCGGAATGCCGTCCTGTTTCACGATGACCCAGTCACCGAAATCTTTTGATTCAAACGAGACGTCTCCTTTGACGACATCTGTCCATTTATACGTCACGCCTTCCGGCACACGGATCCGAATAGACGGTTTACGCCCTTCGGCTTCAAACGCTTCACGCTCTTCAACAGTAAGGTTACGGTGTGCACCCGAATAACGTGGTGCTTCTCCACGTGCGATTTGTGCTTCACGCTCTGCTTCAAGCTCCTCAGAAGTCATGTAGCATTTATAAGCGAGGCCTTTGCTCATCAACTCATTGACGTATTTTTCATAAATCGCAAGACGCTCCATTTGGTAATATGGACCGTAGTCTCCGTCACGACCTGGACCTTCATCCCAGTCGATGCCGAGCCATTCCAAGTATTTCATCTGACTCTCGACACCATTCAACACATTCCGTTTCTGGTCAGTGTCTTCAATCCGAAGAATCATTTTTCCGCCAGCATGGCGAGCAAATAAGTAGTTAAACAACGCAGTCCGCGCATTTCCGATATGGAGATGCCCCGTCGGACTAGGCGCATAGCGTACACGCACTTCACTCATAATAGTTCCACCTTTCTTCTCTTCTGCCCAAATAGTATACCATTTCTGTCAAGCCCGGTTGAGTAAGATGACCGCTTGCGCTGCGATTCCCTCTTCGCGTCCGGTGAAGCCTAGTTTCTCCGTCGTCGTCGCTTTCACGTTCACCTGCTCGATGTCCGCTTCAAGAAGTTCAGCGATGACCGCTCGCATCTCATCAATGTAAGGACGAAGTTTCGGACGTTGTGCCATGACCGTCGCATCTACATTTCCGAGAACGTACCCTTGGTCTTTCACGAGCTGCCAGACGTGACGGAGCAATCCTTTCGAATCCGCATCTTTAAATTCCGGATCCGTATCCGGGAAGTGCTTTCCGATATCACCTGCTGCAATTGCTCCAAGTGCCGCATCGGCAATGGTATGGAGTAACACGTCCGCATCAGAATGACCGAGCAGTCCGCGCTCATGTGGAATCTCGATTCCGCCTAAGATTAACGGACGACCTTCTGCAAATGCGTGTACATCAAACCCTTGACCAATTCTCATTGTAATTCCTCCTTCGCTAAAATCGCGTCGCCGAACAATAAATCTTCGGGCGTCGTCATTTTGATGTTGTGATAGTCCCCAAGGACCACTTGTACCGATTCACCGAGCCACTCAAACAAACTGGCATCATCTGTGCCCATTACTTGTTGTTCGACCGCTTGTTCATGTGCCGCTAAGATTGCTTCGGCCTGAAAAGCTTGCGGTGTTTGCGCCAACCACAGGTTTTCACGGGGAACGGTGCGTTCGATGTGATGATGTTCGACTTGTTTGACAGTATCTTTAACGGGTACCGCCAAGATGGCACCACCTTGCAGTGCCGCTTCAGCCACTTGATGCAACTGTTCACGTTTTACAAACGGACGCGCACCGTCATGAATCATCACAATCGTATCAGGTGCAACAACCTTCAGTCCTGCATGGACACTCTGTTGTCGTTCTTCCCCTCCTGCTACGTATGTAACCGGTGTCTTCATCTGTGACGTCATCGCCTCGAACCAGTCCCGTTCTTCTGGCCGGATGGCTAACACCATTCGTTCGCACCACGGATCGGTATCGAACGCCTGTAACGTCCAAGCGATAATCGGTTTGTCACGGAGTGTCAGCATGAGCTTATTCGCATCCGCACCCATCCGTTTCCCTCTCCCGGCAGCCGGGATGACAACTGTATAAGCTACCATGTAAATACCTCTCTTCGTGAAAAAAGAGAGCGCTCGCGCGTCTCTTTTTGATTCGTTATTCCGGACGGGCAAAAATCATACGTCCTGCAGACGTTTGTAAGACACTCGTCACAACGACAGGGAGCGTCTTCGAAATCAATTTACGTCCGCCCTCCACGACAACCATCGTCCCGTCCTCAAGGTAAGCAACCCCTTGATTCTGTTCTTTTCCTTCTTTAATAACTGTCACGACCATCTCTTCACCAGGAATGACAATCTGTTTGACGGCGTTCGCCAAATCATTAATGTTCAAGACCGGTACATTTCGAACCTCACACACTTTATTCAAGTTGTAGTCATTCGTAACGACAATCCCGTTTTTCAGTTCAGCCAGTTTAATCAATTTGATGTCGACTTCCGGCACATCTTCAAAGTCTCCATCATAAATCTCAACCTGGATGCGCTTGTTTTCTTGAAGTTCCTTCAAAATGTCCAGTCCACGACGTCCACGGTTCCGCTTCAACGTATCCGATGAGTCGGCGATGTATTGCAGTTCGCCGATGACGAACTGGGGCACAATCAATGTCCCTTCCAGGAATCCAGTCGTCGCAATATCCGCAATTCGACCGTCGATGATGACGCTCGTATCTAAAATCTTATCTTTAGAGCGTTGGACCGGTTCAGCCGCAGACTTTTCTCGTTCACTCTTTACAAATAGTTTGATCCATTCGTTACGCTTCCGATAGCCGACCGCGAAACCAAAGTAACCAAACAGGGCCGTGACAAAAATCGGGACGATTTTACTCAGTAAGAAGATATTCGTGACTTCAAGCGATACACTGATCAAAAAGGCAATCAAGAGCCCGATGATAAGACCGATCGAACCGAATAAGATATCCCCTACGGGTAAACGGACGAGCCGTTCTTCAACAAAACGAATAAATGCAACGACACCATCTGTTAAGAATAAACTAAGAATGAAGAAGATAAGTCCACCAATCAAACTTGCTACGTATGGAATCGTTAACCACTCCGGCACATTCATGCCAAGGTCCGCTAATAAAAGCGTCGCTTCGATGATTCCGAACCAACCCACGACGAGTCCAATCAAAATAAATCCGATTCGTACAGCAATCTTCACTCATTCCACCTCCTTCTATGTGAAATAAAATTTTAAAAAATAACACTTCCATTGTAACATGATTTTTTCAATCACGTGCGTTACAAAGCGTTAAAAACTGCCAGTGGCGACCCATTAGAACGGAATCGCCAACTGGAGTGCTTCGTCCACTGTTCCGACCCCGACGACTTCAATCCCTGCCGGAGCGGTCCATCCCCCCATATTATTTTTCGGGATGATGGCCCGTGTAAAACCTAGTTTCGCCGCCTCGGCGACACGTTGCTCGATTCGGGAAACCCGTCGCACTTCTCCGGTCAATCCGATCTCGCCGATGCAGACATCCGTCGGACGGGTCGGACGATCCCGGAAACTCGAGGCAATCGAGATACAAATCGCAAGGTCGATCGCCGGTTCGTCCAGCTTGACGCCACCGGCTGCTTTCAAGTACGCATCCTGTGTCTGAAGCAAGAGGCCGGAACGTTTTTCGAGCACGGCCATGAGCAGTGCGACTCGGTTTTGATCGATGCCCGTGGCCATACGTCTCGGGTTCCCGAACGATGTCGGAGAGATGAGTGCTTGGAGTTCCACGAGTACCGTCCTTGTCCCTTCCATCGAGGCGACAACGGTCGAACCCGATACGCCCGCAGTGCGTTCCTCCAAGAATATTTCAGACGGATTGAGCACTTCCTCTAGTCCGCTTTCTTTCATCTCGAAAATGCCAATCTCGTTCGTCGACCCAAAACGGTTTTTTACCGCCCGTAAAATACGAAATGTATGATGACGCTCCCCTTCAAAATAAAGTACCGCATCGACCATATGTTCAAGTAAGCGCGGGCCGGCAATCGACCCTTGCTTCGTCACGTGACCGACGATGAAGACCGCAATCCCTCGCGTTTTCGCAATTTTCATGAGGGCGGCCGTACATTCTCGAACTTGTGACACGCTCCCTGGCGCCGATTGAATCTCATCCATATATACCGTTTGAATCGAGTCAATGATGACAAATCCCGGTTGCTCCTCATCAATAACCCGTTCAATCATCAACATGTCCGTCTCAGCGAGCACGAACAAGTCATCCGTCGGTAAGCCGAGCCGTTCCGCACGAAGTTTCGTCTGTTTGAGCGATTCCTCTCCCGAGATGTACAGCACCTTTTTACCACTATGGGCTAAGTGGGCGCTGACCTGTAGCAAGATTGTCGATTTCCCAATCCCTGGGTCCCCCCCGACTAAGACGAGTGAACCTGGGACAATCCCACCGCCGAGGACACGGTCAAATTCACGACTATTCGTATGCACGCGCGTCTCTTCTTGTGAGACGATGTTTGCTAAGCGTTCCGGTTTCAATTGTCGCGATGAACTATGCACAAAGGCCGCTCCACGTTTGGCTTTCTTCTCTTCTACAAACTCTTCGACGAGCGTATTCCATTCATTACAACCCGGACAACGCCCCATCCACTTGGCTGATTCATATCCGCACGATTGGCAGACGTATTTCGTTTTAATTTTGGCCATAAGTTCCCTTCCTGTCTAAAAAAAGCTCCCTCTAAACGACGAGGGAGCTGAATGTTTTACTGAACTACACCTTCGTTACGAACGACGAACTCTCCATCTTGTACGTCGAGCGCAACCTTACTGCCTCTAGCGATGGTGCCGCTGAGCATTGCCTCTGAGAGGCGGTCCTCCACTTCCCGTTGAAGGGCACGACGGAGAGGACGAGCCCCGTATTCCGGATCGTAGCCGACATCGGCAATTTTATCGAGTGCCGCATCCGTCAAGCTGAAATCAACACCTTGTTCGGCGAGACGCTTCTTAAGTGTCTCTGCCATAAGTTTGATGATTTCTTGAATGTGCTCTTTTTGAAGTGAATGGAATACCGTGATTTCATCAATTCGGTTCAAGAACTCAGGTCGGAACACTTTCTTCAATTCCTCGAGTACTTTGTCCTTCATTTCCGTATATTCACGTTTCACGTCATCTTCCACTGTGAATCCAACATATTTGTTTCGTTGAAGCGCTGCAGCTCCGACGTTTGATGTCATGATGATGATGGTGTTTCGGAAGTCGACTGTGCGCCCTTTCGAATCCGTCAAGCGACCGTCGTCTAACACTTGAAGCAAGATGTTAAATACTTCAGGGTGCGCTTTTTCGATTTCATCGAGTAGGATAACCGAGTACGGTTTCCGACGCACTTTTTCAGTCAATTGACCGCCTTCTTCATAACCCACATACCCAGGAGGGGAACCGACGAGACGACTCGTCGCATGTTTCTCCATGTACTCGGACATGTCGATTCGAATGATGGCATCTTCATCGCCAAACATCGCTTCGGCAACTGCACGGGCGAGCTCTGTTTTCCCGACTCCGGTCGGTCCGAGGAAGATGAATGACCCGATTGGACGTTTCGGATCTTTCAATCCGGCCCGGGCGCGACGAATCGCACGGGAAATGGATTTCACTGCATCGTCTTGACCGATGACACGGTTGTGAAGAATCGATTCAAGTTTGAGGAGACGGTCTGTCTCTTCTTCGGCAATCTTCGTGACCGGTACACCGGTCCAGTTCGCAACAACTTGAGCGATATCTTCTTTCGTCACTTCAAGTTTTTCGTTCCCTTGCTTGTTCTGCCACTCTGTTTTCAACTCTTCTAACTCATCTCGTAACTTTTGTTCCGTATCGCGAAGAGAAGCTGCTTTTTCAAACTCTTGGCTTTGAACGGCAGAGTCTTTCTCTTTACGAATCGATTCGAGACGGGATTCCAACTCTTTCAAATTCGGTGGTGCCGTGAATGAGCGAAGTCGTACTTTCGATGCCGCCTCATCGATGAGATCGATTGCCTTATCCGGCAAAAAACGATCGGAGATATAACGGTCAGAAAGGACGACTGCCTCGTGAATCGCCTCATCTGTAATTGTCACACGGTGGTGTGCCTCGTAGCGATCGCGTAACCCGAGTAGGATTTGTTCAGCTTCTTCTGTTGTCGGTTCGTTCACTTGAATCGGTTGGAAACGTCGCTCAAGCGCTGCATCTTTTTCGATGTACTTCCGGTATTCATCAAGTGTTGTCGCCCCGATACATTGAAGTTCGCCGCGAGCCAATGACGGTTTGAGGATGTTCGAGGCATCGATTGCACCTTCTGCACCACCCGCACCAATCAATGTGTGCAACTCATCGATGAAGAGAATGACGTTACCGGCTTGACGAATTTCGTCCATCACTTTTTTCAAGCGATCTTCGAATTCACCACGATATTTCGTCCCTGCGACGAGCGTTCCCATATCGAGCACCATGACACGTTTGTTACGAAGTGTTTCAGGTACCTCGTTGTTGATGATTTGCTGAGCGAGACCTTCGACGACCGCTGTTTTCCCGACCCCTGGTTCCCCAATTAGAACCGGGTTGTTCTTCGTCCGACGCGACAATACTTCGATGACACGTTGAATTTCGCCTGCGCGCCCGATTACTGGATCTAAACGAGACTCACGTGCTTGTTGTGTCAAATCGCGTGCCAATCCGTCAAGCGTTGGTGTTGCGGCGCTCGCTCCAGGTTGCGAAGCATTTGAAGATGACTCCGTGTTCCCGAGAAGTTGCAACACTTGTTGGCGTGCTTTCGTCAAACTGATTCCAAGGTTATTGAGGACGCGTGCCGCGACCCCTTCTCCTTCACGAATCAATCCTAGAAGGATATGTTCCGTTCCGACGTAAGAGTGCCCCAATTTTCGAGCCTCATCCATCGAGAGCTCAATGACCTTTTTCGCACGCGGTGTGTAATGAATCGTCGATCCTTTCTCTGAACCGCGCCCAATCAATGATTCTACTTCTTGTTGGATTTTTTCAGAGGTCAATCCGAGGGCGAAGAGCGCTTTTGCCGCAATCCCTTCTCCTTCACGAACCAATCCTAATAAAATATGTTCTGTACCAATATTATGATGGCCAAGACGTACGGCTTCCTCTTGTGCTAAAGCTAATACGCGTTGTGCTCGTTCTGTAAATCGTCCAAACATCATTGACATAACCTCCTTATAATTGAATCAAACTAAGCCCTGATCTAACGTTCGACGAACAAGTGTCGCTCGTTCTCGATCTCGTTCTTGCGTAGATAATGTTTTCCCGAAATGTTTTTGTAGAAAACCTGATTGTAACCGAACGATGAGTTCATGAAACTTCGGCGGACTCCAATCAGACAAAATTCCTAGGTCACTCGCTAAATGTAAATCAGATAGTCGCTCAATGGCTTCCGTAGAAGAAAGAAGTTTGGCATATCGTAAAATACCATATGACCGATAAAACCGATCCTCTAACTCTTCTTGTCGATGTGCGATGAGCTCTTCACGCGCATGACGTTCTGCTTGAATCACTTGTTCTGTCACTTCCATAAAGTCTGCTAACAGCTGTGATTCATGGCTGCCCAATGTCCGCTGATTTGACAGCTGGAACAACCGTCCTGCCGCATCGCTTCCTTCTCCGTAACGACCTCGAATCGTATAGCCAAGTTTTCGAAGTTCTCGCAAAATGGGGCTGATTCGACCCGTTAACGTGAGTCCCGGTAAGTGTAACATGACCGAGGCCCGGAGTCCGGTTCCGATATTGCTTGGGCATGTCGTCAAGTAGCCTAACTGTTCGTCAAAGGCATAGGAGAGTGATTCTGCGCACAATGCGTCTACCTGATTCGCTAATTCAAACGCCTCTTTCACTTGATAACCTGGGAGTAAGGTCTGAATTCGTAAATGATCTTCTTCGTTAATCAACACACTGATGGTTTCATCTTCACTTAAAAAGACTGCACTTTCTTCATTGGCCGCAACAGCCGGACTAATCAAGTGTTTTTCCATCAACGCCTGCCGGGTGACCTCATCATAGTCACGCATATGAAGATATTCAAATCCTTTTAACCCACGTAACCGCCCTTCGATACGATCACACAGTTGACGTTCTCCTTCTTTAGAGAGGACTGGCGAAAACACAGTGTCTTTGACGTTACGTGCCAGTCGGATTCTTGTGGAGACGACCAGGTCATCCAATTTGGCACGCTCTTTCATTTTTGGACCAAGTGGATGTGTTAGGAACGTTTCCATTAGACATCACCTTGCCCTTCTAATTGCTTTATTTCTTTTTGAATACGTGCTGCTCGTTCATAATCTTCTTGTTCGACAGCTCGGGTCAACTCCCCTGCCAACTTTTCGAGTCGCTCTTCGATTCGTTCATGCGGTGTACGTAACTGGTCAGGGACCGAACCGATGTGATGATCATGTCCTTGTTGATATTGACGTGTGATTTTAATCAGTTCATCACGGAATGCGGTGTAACACGTAGCACATCCTGCTTTTCGTACACGTAATAAATCTTGACGCGTCATCTGACAGGTTGGGCAGCGCTTTACGACCGGGACATAACCCGTCATAAGTTCTACCGTACATTGTCGACATAACCGTTTTTTTACGGGTACGTCCTGTTCCATGACAACGACTTCATTGACAGCCGGTCGCTGTTTACAACGTTCGCATAGCATACGACTTACCCTCCATTACGATAACGAAGTACTTTCACCAGCGCGAGTAGTTGTTGACGTCGAATATAGGAGCGATCGTCAACTTGTAAGTTCAATGCTTCATCTGATAAGAGATGATAAATCAACTGCGCCTCTTGTTCTTGCATCATCTGTTCTTCAACCAATCGAATCAGCACATTTTCAACGAGCTGTTCGTTCAAACGTGGATGTTCATGAATGACATCCATCAAACTAGAGAGAACATCTTGCTTTTCGTTTAAAATGACGCGTCGAATACGAATATATCCACCACCGCCACGTTTACTTTCTACTAAATATCCTTTTTCGACGGTAAAGCGTGTATTGATGACATAATTGATTTGGGATGGAGCACATTCGAATCGTTGTGCGATATCTTGACGTTTGATTTCAATCGCATTTGCCTGGCTTTCCTTCAAGACTTGCTTCAAATACTGTTCGATGACATCCGAAATATTTCTCATCTCCACCACCCTCTGACCATCTTTGACTTTTGACTATATTTTATCATTGATTTTAAAAAAGGCAAACGAAAAGCGATGCCTCTCATTCCGAGAGCATCGCTAAAACAAAAAAACGACCGAGCGTATGCTCGGTCGTCCTGTGCGTTGTTGCCTGGCAACGTCCTATCCTCACAGGGGGAGATCCCCCAACTACTTTCGGCGCTGAGACGCTTAACTTCCGTGTTCGGCATGGGAACGGG